>NZ_JBPEJF010000004.1:0-439626 GCF_051016555.1 Agromyces sp. Marseille-Q5079
GCCCGGCCGGGCGGGGGGGGGGGGGGCGGGGGGGGGGGGCCGGTGGGCCCGCCCCCGCCGGTTCTCGTTCGGGCAGTGTCTCGTGGGGGGAGAGCAGAGGAGGGGCGATGACCAGGGAATCACCGCGCACACGTCGCCCCGCCGATCCGACCAAGCCGCCGAAGGCGACGACCTCGAAGGCCGGTGCGTCCAAGGCCGGCGGGTCCAAGCCCGGTGCGCCGTCCAAGGCCTCGACGTCGAAGCGAGCGGATGCCGCGAACGGCCCGGCGACCGCCGCCAAGTCGGCGAAGTCGGCCACCACGTCGAAGTCCGCCACGTCGGCGAAGGCCGCCACGGCGAAGTCCGTCAAGTCGGCGACCGCCACGTCGGCGAAGGCCACCACCAAGTCCGCCACGACCGCGAAGCGCGCGACCTCCGCGACCGGCCGCGGATCGGCCCCGGCGAAGTCCGGCGCCGCGAAGCGCGGGGGCTCGGGCGGGCGCCCGCCACGACGTTCCTCGCCGGCCTCGTCGGGGTGGCTCGGCGGCATCCGATTCTCAGGTTTCTCGCTCATCATGATGGGTGTCCTCGTGCTCGCGGTCGTGGTGCTCGCACCGACGATCGCGTCGTTCGCCGAACAGCGGGCGAAGATCGCCGCCCTGCGGGCGGACGTCTCGGCACAGGAATCCGAGGTCCAGCGCCTGCGCGACGAGCGCGAGCGCTGGAACGACGAGACGTTCATCATGACGCAGGCCAGGGAACGGTTGACCTACGTGATGCCGGGCGAGGTGAGCTATCTCGTGATCGACGATCGCGCCGAGGCCGCCAAGACGGATGCCTCGACCGAGGTCTCCGCAGACGTGACCGAAACGAAGGGGGACTGGATGAGCACCATCCTCTCCTCCGTGTTGATCGCGGGCCTCGCGCCCGCCGCTGGAGACGCACCATGAGCCGACCGCCGTTCGAACCCGTGAGCGAGCGCGACATCCGCATCGTGTCCGCGCAGCTCGGCCGGCAGGCGCGCGACGTGGTCGGCATCCCGGCACGGTGCGTGTGCGGTGCGCCGACCGTCGTCGCGACGGCGCCTCGGCTGGCCGACGGCACGCCGTTCCCCACGTTCTACTACCTCTCCCACCCCGCGGCGACGGCGGCGATGAGCTTCCTCGAGGCCGCGCAGCTCATGGTCGAGTGCAACGAGCTGCTCGCCCAGGACGCCGAGGTCGCGGCGCAGTACGCCCGGGCGCACGAGCAGTACCTCGCCGACCGCGAGAGCTTCGGCGTCGTGCCCGAGCTCGCCCGCACCTCCGCCGGCGGCATGCCGACTCGCGTCAAGTGCCTGCACGCCGTCGTCGCGCACTCACTCTCGGCTGGGCCCGGCGTCAACCCGATGGGCGATATCGCCCTCGAGCGCTCGACCTGGACGCCCGAGGTGTGCCAGTGCCCCGACTACGGCGTCGACGGACTCGGCGGCGCGTGACTCCGCGCAGGTCGCTCCCCAAGCTCGTCGCGGCGCTCGCGGTCGGCGTGGTCGTGGCGCTCGCGGGCGCCTCGGCGGCGCATGCCGACACGGTGCGCGACTACCAGTACTGGCTCGCCGACTACGGCTTCACGACCGCCTGGAACACGTCGAAGGGCAAGGGCGTGACGGTCGCCGTCATCGACACCGGTGTCAACGGCAACGTCGCGGAGCTGCGCGGCGTCGTCAAGGGCGGCACGGATGTCTCGGGCCTCGGCTCCGCCGACGGGCAGACGCCGGTCGGCGACGACAACACGCACGGCACGATGGTGGCGTCGCTCCTCGCGGGGCGCGGCACCGGAAGCGGCAACGGGGTCATCGGCGTCGCGCCCGAGGCCGACCTGCTCACGGTGTCGGTCGCGTTCGGCACCGACACGGGCGCGACGAAGTCGAATGACGACCAGATCGCCGAGGCGGTGCGCTGGGCGGTCGACAACGGCGCCGACGTCATCAACATGTCGCTCACGCGGAACACGCCCGACTGGCCCGAGAGCTGGGACGACGCCTTCATGTACGCGTTCGAGCACGACGTGGTGGTCGTGGCCGCGGCGGGCAACCGCGGCAGCGGCACGAGCGAGGTCGGCGCGCCGGCGACGATCCCCGGCGTGCTGGCGGTCGCGGGCGTCGATCGCGACAAGAACGCGAGCTTCGACGCGAGTTCGCAGGGCATCACGCTCGCCGTCGCGGCGCCGAGCGAGGACCTCGTGGGCGTCCAGCCCGACGGGTCCTACGTGGTCTGGGACGGCACGAGCGGCGCGGCGCCGCTCGTCTCGGGGCTCGTGGCGCTCATCCGCTCCGAGTATCCCGAGCTCGATGCCGCGAACGTCATCCAGCGACTCATCGAGACCGCGGATCCGCACGGGCACGAGGTGCCGAGCCCACTCTACGGCTGGGGCATCTTCGATCCCGTCCCGTCGCTGACGGCGACGGTCGAGCCGGTCACGGAGAACCCGCTCGGCAGCCTCGAGGAGTGGATCACGCTGCATCGGCGAGCGGATGCCCCGGTGACCACGGATCCCGCCGAGGAGCAGGAGATCGTGCCGATCGCCGACCCGCCGCCGCCGTTGGACGTCGATGCGCAGACGCTGCTCCCGACCCCGTGGACCCTCGCCTACATCACCCTCCCGCTCTCACTCGTCGCGGGATTTGGTACGCTAGCAGCGCTGTTGGGCATCGGTGCCGCTCGGCATACCAGGCGGACGGCTCGAAAACACGAGCTGTGAGCGCCATCATCAGAAACTGAGGAGTCCATTCACCGTGCCCAAGATTCTCATCGTCGGTGGCGGCTATGCGGGGTTCTACACGGCGTGGAAGCTCGAGAAGTGGCTGCGTGCCGGTGAGGCAGAGGTCACGATCGTCGACCCGCTGCCGTACATGACGTACCAGCCGTTCCTTCCCGAGGTCGCGGCCGGATCGATCGAGCCCCGCCACGCGGTGGTCGCCCAGCGGCGCCACCTCAAGAAGACGAACGTCATCACGGCCAAGGTGTCCGGCATCGACCACGCCTCGAAGACCGCGACGATCACGCCCGAGGTGGGCGAGCCGTGGCAGTTCGAGTACGACGTCGTCGTGGTCACCGGCGGTGCCGTCTCGCGCACGTTCCCGATCCCCGGCATCGCCGACAACGCGATCGGCCTGAAGACCATCGAGGAGGCCGTCGCCATCCGCGACCGCGTCCTCACCAACTTCGACAAGGCGTCCAACCTGCCCCCGGGCCCCGAGCGTGAGCGCCTGCTCACGTTCGTCGTCGTCGGCGGCGGCTTCGCCGGCATCGAGGTGTTCGCCGAACTGCGCTCGTTCGCGAGCTCGCTGCTCGAGTACTACCCGCAGCTCACGTTCGACGAGACGCACTTCCACCTCATCGAGGCGATGGGGCGCATCATGCCCGAGGTCTCCCTCGAGACGAGCCACTGGGTCATCAAGCACCTCGCCCAGCGCGGCGCCGAGATCCACCTCGACACGCAGCTGCAGAGCGCGGTCGACGGACGCATCGAGCTGTCGACCGGCGAGAGCTTCGAGTCCGACCTCATCGTCTGGACCGCCGGCGTCATGGCGAACCCCGCCATCGTGCGCACGAGCGACCTGCCCGTCGAGGAGCGCGGTCGCATCAAGACCCGCGCCGACCTCCGCGTGGGCGATGAAGACGACTTCGTCGCCGACGCATGGGCCGCCGGCGACATCTCGGCCGTGCCCGACCTCACCGGCGGCGGCGTCGGCGGCTACTGCGTGCCGAACGCCCAGCACGCGGTGCGTCAGGGCAAGCTGCTCGCGAAGAACATCGTCGCGGTGCTCCGCGGCGAGGAGCCGAAGCAGTACGTGCACAAGAACCTCGGTGCGGTGGCCGGCCTCGGCGTCGGCTCGGGCGTCTTCCAGTCCGGCAAGCTCGCGATCAAGGGCCTGTTCGCCTGGTTCGCGCACCGTGGCTACCACGGCCTGGCGATGCCGAGCTGGGAGCGTAAGTTCCGGGTGTTCTGGGGCTGGTGGAACAACTTCTTCCTCGGGCGCGACATCGTGTCGCTGAGCGCGCTGCAGCAGCCCCGCGCCGCGTTCGAGGCGTTCGCGGCTCGTCCGAAGCCCCCGGTCGAGGCCGCGCCGGCTCCGATCGAGGCCGCCCCGAAGGCTGCGGGCAAGACGAAGGCACCGGTCGCCGCGAAGTAGGTTCGCGGCTGCACCGACACGACGCGACGTCGCCTTCGGGCGGCGTCGCGTCGTTGCGTTGCACGGTGTGACGTCCCCGCGGCCTCGCACATGACCGTGCGTGGCGATTCGCAACGACACATGACGGCGGCGGCGGCGACATCCGTTCGCATCGCGCAGAGTGGGAGACATGACGAGCATTGACGTACTGGCGGCCGACACCGACACCGACCGCGACCTGTCCGACTTCGCGCACGAGTGGCGCGAATGGCATCGGGGTCATGAGGCGCGGCGAGCGGCTCCGCACGGGTTCCTCGCGGTCACCGGCATCACCTGGCTCACCGAGGCGCCCGTGCGCATCGACGGCATTCCGGGTTCGTGGTCGACCGGCGCCGAGGGGCCGGTGGTCGAGCTCGCCGACGACGAGCACCTGCGCGACGGCGACGCACGCCTCGTCGGCCGCCACGCGTTCGGGCCGATCCCCGAACGCTCGGGACTCACGGTGCAGTCGGGCGAGGTCGTCATCGAGATCGCCCGGCGCGGCGGGCAGGACATCGTCAGGCCGCGGGACCCGGGGCATCCGTACCTCGCCCGCTTCACCGGCACGCCGACCTACGCGCCGACCGAGGCGTGGGCGCGGCACGGGCGCTTCCTCGCCTACGACGCGCCCCGGGAAGTCACCGTGGGATCGGCGGCCGAGGGGCTCCAGCACGTCTACGAGGTGCCCGGCGTCGTCGCGTTCGAGATCGACGGCCAGGTGCACCGCCTGACGGCGTTCAACGGACAGGGGCCGGGGGAGCTGCACGTGCTCTTCACCGACGAGACCAGCGGGGTCACGACGTACGTCGCGACCCGGAGCCTCGACATCGCCGCACCCGATGCCGACGGCGGGGTCGTGCTCGACTTCAACCGCGCGGTCAACCTGCCGTGCGCGTACACCGACCACGCGACGTGCCCGCTGCCTCCCGCGGGCAATCGACTCTCCGTCGCGGTCGAGGCCGGCGAGAAGACCCCGCTCGAGCGCGAGCGGGCCTGAGCTTATGAGCGTCGTCGACACCGACGTCGTCGTGATCGGCGGCGGAGCCATGGGCTCGGCCGCGGCGTGGCAGCTCGCCTCCCGCGGCCGCGAGGTGATGCTCCTCGAACGCTTCGAGCCGGGCCACCGGCACGGCGCCTCGCACGGCTCGTCGCGCAACTTCAACGTCGCCTATGCCGAGCCGGCGCACGTGGCGATGCTCGTCGAGTCGCACGTCGCGTGGCGTGAGCTCGAGGCCGAGACGGGCGTGCCGGTGCTCGACCAGGTGGGGCTGGTGAACCACGGCGGCGACGGCGCGGTCGACGACGAGGTGCACGCCGCACTCGCTGCCGTCGGCGTCCCGGGCGAGTTCCTGCCGCCCGAGGAGGCTCGCCGCCGCTGGCCCGGCATCCGCTTCGAGACGCGTGCGCTGCACCTGCCGACCGCCGGACGCCTGCATGCGGATGCCGCGGTGCGGGCCCTGCAGCAGGCGGCGATCGCCCGCGGCGCGAGCGTCCGCCACCGCACCCCGGTGCGCAGCATCAGCGTGGACGGGCCCGACCGCGTGCGCATCCGCACCGATTCCGAGACGATCACCGCTCGTCGGGTCGTCGTGACGGTCGGCGGTTGGACCTCGAAGCTCCTCGGCGGCCTCGTGCCGCTGCCGCGTCTCGTGGTGACGCAGGAGCAGCCGGCGCACTTCGCCGTGCGCGACGACGGCCTCGCTTGGCCTGGGTTCAACCATCGACCGGGGCCCGGCGACGACTGGTGGTACTCGGGCGTGTACGGCATGCTGACACCCGGCGAGGGCGTCAAGGCCGGATGGCACGGCGTCGGCCCGGTCGTCGACGCCGACCTCCGCGACTACCAGCCCGAGCCGGTGCAGTTCGCGGCGCTCCGGCGCTACGCGAGCGAGTGGCTCCCCGGCGTCGACGCGGAGGTCGCGGTGCCGATCAGCTGCACCTACACGACGACGCCCGACCAGGTGTTCGTGCTCGACTCCTCCGGCCCGATCAGCGTCGGCGCCGGGTTCTCCGGACACGGATTCAAGTTCACCCCGGCGGTCGGGCGCATCCTCGCCGACCTCGTCGACGGCCGGCCCGCGCCGGGCGTCTTCGGCCTGCGCCGGTTCGCCGCCGTCTGACGCGCGGCGCCCGCCCGCGGCATCCCACCATCGAATCGGAGCGTCCATGACCGACACCCGCCCCCAGCCCGTGACCGACGACGACGTCCTCGAACTCGAGCTCGTCGACTGGCACGACCCGCGGGCGGTCGCGCTGCGCGCCGCCATGGACGACGAGGTCGGCGCGCGGTACGCCGTCGACCTCGCCGACCTCGATCCGGCGACGGTGGCCGCGACGTCCGCGGCGCTCGCCATCGACCCGGAGACGATCGCGGCGACCCTCATCGCCTCGGTCGACGGCGTCGCGGTGGGGCATGCGGCGCTGCGACGGCTCGGCGCCGACTGGGAGCTGAAGCGCGTCGTCACGCTGCCCTCGCACCGCGGTCGCGGCATCTCGCGCGCGCTCATCGAGGAGATCGAGCACCTCGTCGTCGAGCGCGGCGGCTCGCGGCTCATCCTGCAGACCGGCAACCGGCAGCCCGAGGCGATCCGGCTGTACGAGTGGCTCGGCTATCGGCCGATCCCGATCTACGAGCCGTACAGCGTGCTGCCGATGTCGCGCTGCTACGCCCGCGACCTCGTCTGAGCCGACCAGCTTCGACTGAACCGACCCCGGTCGGCTGAACCGACCCCGGTGGACTGAACCGACCCCGGTCGACTCATCCCACCCGGTTCGAGGACCCGGGCCGACTGATCCGCGGGCCGCGGACACCGGCCTGCCCGGACCGACCAGCTGCGTCCCCGTGTGTGACGCCGCGGGTCGGTCCGGGGCGCGAGCATGCCCGACGCGAGGCGTCATCCAGCGCTCCGGGATACCCGACTGAACCGATCGGATTACTCGGGATGAAGTAATCGGTCGCCGCGTGAATCGGCGGATTGCCCGCACCGCCGCGGCTCTCTAGCTTCGAGACATCCGCCCGGAGGACCGGGCCGGAAACGACGAGCAGGACGGAGCGAACGATGACCACTGAGGTGAGCGTCCGATTCGTGAGCGTGGACGACGAGTTGGCCGAGCCGTTGCTCGCGGACCTCGAACGCGAGTACGACGGACGGTACGGCGACTTCTTCGGGGAGCCGGCGAGCACCGAGCTCCGCCGGTATCCCGCGAGCGACTTCGCGGCGCCGCACGGCGCGTTCCTCGTGCTCGTCGTCGACGGCCGGCCGATCGCGGGCGGGGCGTTCCGCCGGTTCGACGAGCACACCGCGGAGCTCAAGCGCGTGTGGACCCATCCCGAGCACCGTTCCCAGGGGCTGGGGCGCCGCGTCGTCGCCGAGCTCGAGCGCGCCGCGCAGGAGCGCGGGTACCGCGACGTCACGCTCACCACGGGGCCGCGCCAGCCCGAAGCCGTCGCGCTCTACCTCGCGAGCGGCTACGTGCCGCGCTTCGACCCGTCGCGCCCGGCCGACGAGATCGGCATCCACGGGTTCGACAAGCACCTCGCCGCCGCGGACGTGCTCGCATGAGCGCGGTCCTGGGCGCGCACGCCACCGAGGCGGATGCCGCGGGCACGACCTCCGCGGCGGGCGCCGGCGGGTCCGCGGGGTCGGGTCATGACGCATCGGGGGCATCCGGGTCCGGCACGGGCTCCGGACACGGCCATGTCGACGCCGGCCTCCGGGTCGTCCCGGTCCGGCACTGGGGCCGATGGATCGCCTCCGCCGTCGTGGTCTTCATCGTGCTGCAGCTGCTCTGGTCGCTCGCGTCGAATCCGAAGTGGGAGTGGGACGTCTTCGCCGAGTACTTCTTCGCGCCGTCGGTCGTCAACGGCCTCGTGCTCACGCTCTGGCTGACGGTGGTCGCCGGCGTCGCCGGCTTCGTGCTCGGGGCGGTGCTCGCCGTGTTCCGGCTCTCGAAGTCGCCCCTGCTGAACGCCGCGGCCTGGTGGTACGTGTGGTTCTTCCGGTCGGTGCCGCTCGTCGTGCAGATCCTCGTCTGGTACAACCTCGGCTACCTGTATCCCACGATCGGACTCGGTACGCCGTTCACCACCGACTTCTGGATCGTCGAGTACCCGACGACCATCATGATCAGCGCCTTCGCGGCGGCGGCGATCGGCCTCTCGCTGCACCAGGCGGCGTACTCGGCCGAGATCATCCGCGCCGGCATCCTCTCGGTCGACCAGGGGCAGCTCGAGGCGGCCGGGGCGCTGGGCCTGCCCCGCCGCATCCGCTTCTTCAGGATCACCCTCCCGCAGGCGGCGCGGGCCATCGTGCCGAACGCGTTCAACGAGATCATCGGGCTCGTGAAGGGCACCTCCGTGGTGTTCATCGTGGCGCTGCCCGAGCTCTTCTACACGGTGCAGGTCATCTACAACCGCAATACGCGGGTCATCCCGCTGCTGCTGGTCGCCGTGGTCTGGTACGCGCTGATCACCACGATCCTCTCGATCGCGCAGTTCTACGTCGAGCGGCGGTACGCCCGCGGCACCGTCCGCGAACTCCCCCCGACGCCCGTGCAGCGCGCTCGTGCGTGGGTCGGGACGCAGTGGCGACGACTCGGCGACCAGCCGCCCGAGCGCGATGCCGGCCCGGCACCCGATCGCGAACCCCAGCCCGCCACGACGCGCACCGGAGGTGCCGCATGACGCTCACCCCGTCCTTCGACCTGCAGCAGGTCGCCACCCGCCGCCCGGCGACCGTGGGCCGCGTGGAGATCACGGACGTCTCGAAGGCGTACGGCGCGAATCAGGTGCTCCGCGATGTCTCGCTCACGGTCGAACCCGGCCAGGTCGTCGCCCTCATCGGTCCGTCGGGATCCGGCAAGTCGACGCTGCTGCGCACCATCAACCACCTCGAGACGGTCGACCGCGGGTCGATCACGGTCGACGGCCAGTACATCGGCTACGAGCGCAAGGGCGACACGCTCCACGAGTTGCGCGAGGCCGAGATCCTGCGCCGGCGCACCCAGGTGGGACTGGTCTTCCAGAACTTCAACCTCTTCCCGCACCTGACCGCGATCGAGAACATCATCGAGGCGCCCATCGCGCTCCGCCGCCAGGACAAGGCGCAGGCGCGCTCGCTCGCCGAGGCGCTGCTGGCCAGGGTGGGACTGGCCGACAAGGCCGACCACTACCCGCGCCAGCTGTCCGGAGGACAGCAGCAGCGCGTTGCGATCGCGAGGGCGCTCGCCCTGTCGCCGAAGGTGCTGCTCTTCGACGAGCCCACGAGCGCACTCGACCCCGAACTCGTCGGCGAGGTGCTCGACGTGATCCGCGGCCTCGCGCGCGACGGGACGACGCTCATCATCGTGACGCACGAGATCGGCTTCGCCCGCGAGGTCGCCGACCGGGTCGTCTTCCTCGACCGCGGCGAGATCCTCGAGGTGGGCACCCCCGCCGAGGTGCTGCGCCGGCCGCGGCATCCGCGAACCAAAGACTTCCTCGCGAAGGTGCTCTGACCGGGCACACGAGCGAGCAAGAACCCGGCGCGGCATCTGCGGTGCCGCGCCGGGTGAATCCGAAACCTTTCCCGGCACTCGGACGGGATCAACACTAGGAGAGTCCTCTCATGGCAATCAACAAGAAGCAGGTCGGGGTGATCGTCGCGGGCGTCGCGGCGGTGGCCCTCATCGGCGGCGGCATCGTCTGGGCCGTCGGCGCCGGAAACTCGGCCGCGGCCGACGACGATGCGAAGGGAAGCACCGAGGAGCAGGTGGCGGCGGCGACGCAGTTCGACCTCACCTCGCAGAACGCGGCCGATCGGCCGAGCATCGAACCGGTGCAGGCCGCGGTCGACGCGCTCGACGCGAGCGGGTTCACCCCCATCCAGGCGGGCAAGCTGACCGTCGCGGTCTCGCCCTACGCGGCACCGCTCGGCGTGCTCGCGTCCGACGACGACACGACCATCATCGGCTCGGAGGCGGACTTCGGCGCGCTCATCGCCGACGGCCTCGGGCTGGAGTACAACCCCGTGGCGGTCAACTGGGCCGACTGGCCGCTCGGCATCCAGTCGGGCAAGTACGACCTCATCGCCTCGAACGTGACCGTGACCGAGGAGCGCAAGGAGCTCTACGACTTCGCGAGCTACCGCCAGGACCTGCTCGGCTTCTACGTGCAGGCCGACAGCGAGATCGACTCGATCACGGGCTCCGAGGACATCACCGGCCTGAAGATCGTCGTCGGGTCGGGCACCAACCAGGAGAAGATCCTGCTCGCCTGGAACGAGGAGCTCGAAGGGGCCGGCGAGACGCCGGCGGAGCTCGTCTACTACGACGACCAGGCCGCTGCGGACCTCGCGCTCTCGTCCGGCCGGGTCGACGCCAGCTTCGGCCCCAACGCCACCGCGGCGTACCGTGCGGCCACGACCGGTGAGACGAAGCTCGTCGGCACGGTCAACGGCGGATGGCCCGAGACCGCGCCGATCGCGGCGGGCACGGCCAAGGGCAACGGCCTCATCGAGCCCGTGCAGCTCGTGCTCCAGTCGATCATCGACGACGGCACCTACGACGAGGTCCTCGAGCGGTGGGCGCTCACGACGGAGGCCATCGACGCCTCCGAGATCAACCCGCCCGGGCTGCCGAAGTCCGAGTAGCACGCGAACGACGGATGCCGCGTGGCGCGTGGCCGCGCGGCATCCGCTCCCTCCCGACCTCGGCCGAGGTCGACCGGTCGAGGTCGTGGTCGGTCGGGTCGGTCGGATCGGTCGAGTCGGTCGGGTCGAGGTCGGAATCGGACGGAAGGCGGCGCACATGGGCGAGCGACACTGGCTGATGCTCGGGGCGAGCGGATACACCGCGTCGTTCATGCTGCCGGCCGCGGAACTCGTGCTGGCCCGCGAGGCCCGCGAGTCCGGCGAGGCCGCGAGCGTCGCACGGCGCTCCCCGACGCCGGGGCACCGCGCCTGCGAGGGCGCATCGGGTCGCTGCGATGCTGGATGCGACCGGCTCAGCGGGCGTCGCATCGACCGGGCCTTCACGCGAATCATCGCCGGCTACCGGCCGGGCTGAACAACATCGCGGCGTACCCAAGTGGTCAAAGGGAGCGGACTCATAGCCCGCCATTCGCAGGTTCGAATCCTGCCGTCGCGTCGGAATCGCCGCCGCACCTGCCGGAGAGGCCGGTCGGTCAGGCGGCGATCGTGCCTGTCGCGCGCGGCACGTCGATCGTGAACGCGAACAGGCGGATGCGCCGGTCGCCGTCGACGATGTCGTGCTCGCGCTCGCCCAGGCGGCTGAAGCCGAGGCGGCCGTAGAGCCGGTGCGCCCCGGTCATCTGCTCGCCGCTGTTCATCACGACGCGGTCGAGTCCGCGCAGGCGCGCGAGTTCGATCACCAGGCGCGTGAGCGCCTCGCCGACACCGCGTCCGCGCGCGGGCGGATCGACGGCGAGGAGGCGGAAGTCGAGTTCGCCCGGCTGGGCGAGCGGCGAGATCGTGCCGCCGCGTCGAGGCGTGGCGACGCTGCCGAGCAGCTCGCCCGTCGTGCGATCGGCGGCGACCCACACCTGGTGGTCGCGGGCACGCGGGGCGACCTCGGCGATCGAGGCGCGGTACCCGTCGGAGAGGTCGTACGCGATCTCGTAGGCGCGCAGCGACAGCGCTGCGACGGCGTCGAGCTCGTCGTCGCGGACGAGCCTGATCACGAGGTCGTCGCGATCGCGCAGCGGCAGGCGGTAGTCGACGTGGTCGATGCGGGTGTCGGATGCCGCGGCATCGGCGTCGGCGTCGGCCGCCGGCTCCCGATCGGCGCCGGCCGGCGTGAACCGCTCGTAGCCGAGCCGTTCGTAGAGTCGCTGCGCGGGGAGGTTCAGCGTGCCGGTGTCGAGCACGACGGCGGGAGCACCCCACGTGAGCGCCTCCTCGTGCGCGGCGAGGGCGAGCGCCTCGCCGATGCCGCGACCGCGGGCCTCGGGTGCGACGCCCAGCAGGCGCAGTTCGGCCTCCTCGCCGACGGCGAGCCGCGACTGGGCCGAGCCGGCGTGCAGCAGGCTCACGGTGCCGAGGATGCGACCGGGGAGCCGTTCGAGCAGGCGGCCGGCGGCGGCATCCGCTCGGCCGCGGCCCGCGGCGCCCGCGAGGTCGAGGTCTCGCACGAGATCGGGATCGGGGTCGTGCTCGAGGGCGATGAGCACGGCACCGGCCGCCGCTCGTTCGGCGACCGCGTCCACGAGCGCGCGCCGCTCGGCCGAGACGGGCAGGTGCCCGTACGGTCCCGCTGCGAACGCACGATCGGTGAGCGCGGCCACGGCCGCGTACTCGTCGGGTCGCGCGGCTCGGATCGTGAACGCGGTCGCCTCGCCCATCAGGCGGCTGCCGGTTCGAGCACGCCCACCGTCGAGGCGGCGTCGGTGGATTCGACGCTCGCCGCGGCATCCGCCTCTGAACCGCCCGCGAAGGCGGGACGAGCCGCGTACGGGTCGCCCTCGCCCCAGAGGGTCGTCGGGAACTCGCGCCGCAGCACCGGGAACACCTCGGAGGCCAGGCGGTCGAGCTGCTCGTGCTGCTGCTCGACGGGCAGCGTCGTGGGCAGGCTCACCGACTGCAGGTCGTGACCGAACGTCTCGTGGAACCGGCCGATCTTGTCGATGACCTGCTGGGGGCTGCCGACGAGCGCCGGTCCCTCGGCGATCGCGTGATCGATGTCGCGGAACGGCGTGTTGTTGCCGGGGACGTTGGTCGCCGCCACCAGGGCGTCGTAGACGGGGCCGTAGAGCTCCTTGGCCTGCTGCGTCGTGTCGGCGATGTAGAGCGAGCCCGAGCCCGCGCCGACGTAGGCGTAGCGGGCGTCGTGTCCGTGCCTGGCGTATTCGTCGCGGTAGTGGCGCACGAGGACCGCGTAGTTCCGGAGCGGCTGGATCGCATTGGCGCTGAACAGCGGGTCGCCCCACTTCGCCGCGAGGGCGGCCGAGGCGAGGGTGGTCGCCGAGCCGTGCCACACCCGCGGGGCGCCCGCGAACGGCCGGGGGAGGGTCGTCGTCGCGTGCTGCGCACGCGTGTACGGCGTCGCCGCCCACTCGACGTCGGTCTCGCGCCAGAGGCGGCGCAACAGCGCGTACTTGTCGGCGAGGAGTTCCCACTGGTCGTCGATCTCGAGCCCGAAGAGCGGGAACTGCGCGGCCTCGTTGCCCTTGCCGATGGTCAGCTCGAGCCGGCCGCGCGAGAGCTGGTCGATCGTCGCGTAGTCCTCGGCGACGCGCACCGGATCGAGCACCGAGAGCACGGTGACGCCCGTGTGCAGGCGGATGCGCGAGGTGGTCGCCGCGATCGCGCCGAGCAGCACCGTCGGCGAGGACGACAGGAAGTGCCCGGCGTGGCGCTCGCCGACCGAGAACGCGTCGAATCCGAGGCGCTCGGCGCGCCGGGCCGACTCGACGGTCTGGTCGAGTCGCTCCGCGGCGCTCACGAGTCGCCCGGTGACGGGGTTCTCGACGTGGGGGACGATGTCGAGCAGCTGGAACCGCATGGTTCAGGCCTCCTGTCGTGCGAGCGGGGTCTTCTCGCCGGCCTCGATGCCGACCGGCAGGCGGTTGCCGGCGGGCGGCAGCGGGCAGGTCGCGTAGTCGGTGTACGCGCACGGCAGGTTGACCGCGCGGTTGAAGTCGAGCAGCACCGTGCCGTCGTCAGTGGGAGCGTCGATCGCGAGGCTGCGGTTGGCGGCGTACGTCGTGAGCCCGCTCGTGGCATCCGTGAACAGCACGAAGAGGCTGCCGGGCTCCTTGCCGTTGAACGCGATGAGGCGGAACGTCTCGCCGCGCAGCACGAACTCGACCTCGCCCGGCGCCTCGTAGACGTGCTGCAGGCCCTCGACCGCGGCGTCGACCGTGACCGCGCGCGGCGCGTCGAACGGCACGAAGCGGCCGTGGGCGAGCCAGCGCGGGTTCGGCAGGTACGTGGGCGTGCCCGAATACGCCACCAGGAACGGGAACGCCGGGTCGCGCGGGCGCACGATGTCGTTGCCGCCGCGGCGCGCGACCTCGATCGCGAGCTCGCCCGAACGGAGCGTGACACCGCCTCGCTCGGGGATCGGTCCGAACTCGTGACGGCCGGCGAGTGCGACGCCGTCGAGCTCGAGCACGTCGCCCTCGTCGAGTTCGACGACCGGTCCGGCATCGCCCGTCGACCAGCGGCCCGGCGCGCCGTCGAGGCGCTGCGGCTCGGCGCCGAGCCAGTGCAGGCCGGTGACGGCGAGGAAGCCGTGCGCGCTCGCACGGGCGGCCTCGTGGGCACGGTGCCACTCCTCCCACTCGCGGGCGAAGGCGGCGCGGTCGAGGGGTGCGGCGGGGGCCGCGGAGGAGGCCGCGGAGGGCGTCGCGGCGGCGGTGTTCGTGGAGGTCAGCGTGTCGGTCATGTGGGAATGCTAGGCAGGTCTCAAGGGGGTTCCGGAGGTCGTGACGGCAGGTTTCGTGCGGGCGTCACGGGGCGTAACGGCGGGGCTCGTGCGACGCTCATCGGACGTGCACGGCGCTGCGATCGAGCGCCGAGATGGCGACCGCGGCGGCCGAGAGCGCGGCGAACACGGCGGCGGCCGTCGCGAAGCCCGCCGCGGGCGTCGCGCCCCCGAGGAACAGCCCGATCCCGACGGCGAGGCACACGGCGCCGGCGAGGCGCTGCGCCAGCGCCAGCACGCCCGCACCTACGCCCGCGGCATCCGCCGGCGCGTGCTCGAGGGTGAGCGTCTGGTTCGACGGGATGGCGAGTCCCGAGAGCACCCCGTGCACCGTTCCGACGCCGACGAGGGCGAGCAGCACGAGCAGCGGAGCACCGGTGGCCACGAGCGTCGCCTCGACGGCCAGCGCGACCGCCCCGGCCGCGAGCACGAACGTGATGCCGCGGCGACCGAACCTGGTCGCGATGCGCCAGCTCTGCATGCTGCCGACCGCCATGCCGAGCGCGCGCGGGGCGAGCAGGAGCGCGGCCGTCAGGGCGGGCATCCCGAGGCCGTCGATGAGGTACAGCGTCGAGACGATTCCGAGCCCGAGCCCCGCGCCGAAGGTGAGCGTCGCGACCCCGGTTCCGAACATGAAGCCGTGCGATCGCAGCAGCGCCGGATCGAGCACGGGCGACCCGCGACGGCGGGCGACCCGGCGCTCCCATGCCGCGAAGGCGAGGCCGGCGATCGCGGCGACCACGAGCCAGAGGGCCCCGCCGGGCACCCCGGCGGTGACCGGCAGCATGAGCGCGAGGATCGCCGCCATGAGGAGGGCGAGGCCCACCAGGTCGAAGCCCTGCCGACGGCCCGATCGCGGAACCGCCGGCAGCACGGCGAGGCCGGCCACGAGCAGCGCGAGGGCGACGGGCACCGAGAGCAGGACCACGAGCCGCCAGCCCAGGCCGGGCGCGGTCGCGGCGAGGATCCAACCGGCGAGGGGTGGGGAGAGGAGTCCCGCGATCGAGGCCGACACCGTGTAGGCGCCGATCGCCTTCGCCCGGGCGGGCCCCGTGAACAGGTCCTGGAAGTAGCCGAGCACCTGCGGGTTCACGAGACCCGCGCCGAGGCCCTGCACGAGTCGCCCGACGATCGCGACGTTCGCGTCGGCCGCCGCCGCGGCGAGGATCCCGCCGACTGCGAAGAGCAGCAGTCCGACGAGGTAGGGCACCCGCCGGCCGAACACGTCGCCGAGGCGCCCGCCCGGCAGCAGGGCCGCCCCGAATGCGAGCGAGTACCCGGCGACGAGCCATTGCACCTGCCCGGCGTCGGCGCCGAGGTCGTCGCGGAGCCCCGGCACGGCGAACGAGAACGCGGCCTGGTCGATGATCGTCACGAAGCCCGTCGACACGCCGAGGGCGAGCACGCGCCCGGAGGTGCGATCCCGGCCGGTCGCGGATGCCGCGGGCCTCACGTGGTGGCGCTCACTCGAACGTGCGCTCGACGTCGACCGGGCCGCCCGCCGCCGCGAAGTCGTCGCGAACCGCGGCCAGCAGGTCGGCGTCGGCCAGGACGTCGGCGACGGTCGCCGCGAGGCCGTACGCGGCATCCGTCACCGCCTCGAGCGATGCAGGGGAGCCCGCGTACTCGGCGAACTCGCGCGTGTGCAGCGCGATCTCGGGCGGTGCGATCGCGATGACCGGATGGATGCCGGGCAGCCGCTGGCTGATGTTGCCGAAGTCGGTCGAGGCGGCCTGGGCGCCGGGCGCGTCCGCGGCGCGCAGCACGCGGCGGCCCCGCTCGGCCTGCGCGAGCGCCCAGCGGGCGGCGAGCGGGCCGTTGTGGCGGATCGGCAGGCTGAACGGCTGCGGATCCCAGGCGATCTCGACGCCGGTGCCGGTCGCGAGCGCGATGCCGTGCGCGATGTCGTCGACGCGCGCCGACAGCTCTCGCAGCGTCGCGGTCTCGTGCGAGCGCACGTAGTACTCGAGCTCGGCGCGCTCGGGCACGACGTTCGGCCTGGCACCGCCGTCGATCACGACGCCGTGGATGCGGTCGCCCGGCGGCAGGTGCTGTCGCAGCAGGCCGACCGCCTGGTAGTTGAGGACCGCGGCGTCGAGCGCGTTGCGGCCCTGGAACGGAGCGGCCGCGGCGTGTGCGGCGACCCCGTGGTAGACGATGCGCACGATGCGGCGGCCGATGAAGACGGGGTCGGCGAGGTCGGCGCCGAACGGGTGGGCCATGACCGCGATGTCGACGTCGTCGAAGGCGCCGGCACGTGCGAGCAGCTCCTTGCCGTTGCCGCCCTCCTCGGCGGGGGTGCCGATGAGCAGCACCCGGCCCGGCACGGCGGAGGCGTCCTGCCGCCGCGCCTCGGCCAGTGCGAGGAACGCGCCGACGGCGGATGCGGCGATGAGGTTGTGTCCGCACGCATGGCCCACGCCCGGCAGGGCGTCGTACTCGGCGAGCACGGCGATGGTCGGGCCGCTCTGCGCTCCGGGAGCGCCGGACGCGTCCGCCGGCAGCTCGGCGACGAGCGCGGTCGGCAGTCCGAACACCCCGAGTTCCGAGCGGATGCCGCGGGCCGCGAGCGTGTCGGCGACGGCTTCAGCGCTCTTCGCCTCTGCGAAGGCTGGTTCGGCGAGCGCGAACAGGTGCGCGGAGAGGGCGCCCAGCGCGGGCGCCACGTCGTCGACCGCCGCGGCGAGGATGGCGCGTACCGAGCGGGACGCCCCGTCGTGCGGCGAGGAGATGGGCGACGCGTCGCCCGCGAGGCGTTCGGCCTCGCGGGCGACGGCGTCCAGGTGCAGGGTGCTCGGCGTCGTGGGCCGGGCACCGATCCGCACGTCGTGCGTCGCGGCCGTCACGCTCCGACCGCGGCGCCCGCGAGCTCGGACCCGGCGCGCTCGGCGACCCGATCCTCGCCCACGGCCGGTGACGCCGCGTGCCAGGCCTCGGCGAGCAGCCGGTACGACGCGACGCGCGCCTCGTGGTCGTGCGTGATCGTCGTGACGAGCAGCTCGTCGGCGCCCGTCGCGCGCTGGAGCGTCTCGAGCTGCGCGACGACGCTCGCGGGCGAGCCGACGAATCGGGTGTCGAGGCGATCCTGCACGGCGTCGAGTGCGGCGCTCGAGAGCTCGGCGTCGGGCGTGGCCTGCTCCGGGCTCGGATAGGGCACGGCGCCCTGACCCTCGCGGATCGAGAGCACCCACTCCGCGTAGCCGCTCGCGAGACGGCGGGCCTCGGCATCCGTCGGCGCGACGACCACGTCGACCGAGACGATCGTGTGCGGTCGCTCGAGCTCGGTCGAGGGGCGGAAGTGCTCGCGGTACTCCGCGACGGCCGCGAGCACGCCGCTCGGGGCGACGTGGTAGTTCGCGCCGAAGCGCAGGCCCAGCCGCCCCGCGAGGCGCGCGCTCTCGCCAGCGCTCGATCCGTGCACCCAGAGCTCGACGGGGTTGCCGGTCGCGGGCTGCGCGTCCACGGTCACGCCGCCGGGCCGGCTGTCGTCGGCGTAGCGCACGGGACCCGCGAAGAAGTCGCGCAGCGCGTCCACGTCGTCGGCGAATCGGCCGGCGTCGCCGACCGTGCGTCCGAGGAGCCTGGCCTGCAGCCCGAATCGGGCACGGTCGAAGCGGAACGGACGCTGCGGCGGCACCACGAGCCCGTCGATCACCTCGTTGGCCGCGGGCGGAGCCGGGTCGGCGTCGGGAGCGGCCGGGGCCGGGTCGGCGTCGGGAGCGGCCGGGGCCGCGGGTGCGCTCTCGCCCGCGGCATCCGCCTTCGCCGGCGGGAGCCCGCTGCGGCCGAGGCCGAGGTCGACCCGGCCCGGCCAGAGCGCCGCGACCGTGCCGAAGGCCTCGGCGACCTGCAGCGGCTCGTAGTTGCCGAGGATCGTCGCCGCGGTGCCCACGCGGATGCGGTCGGTCGAGGCCGCGAGAATGCCGAGGAACGTGTGCGGCGCGGCGCCCGCGACGCCCGGATTCAGGTGGTGCTCGGCGAGCCAGTAGCGTGCGTAGCCGAACGACTCGGCCCGGCGGGCGAGGTCGATCGAGCGGCGCAGGGCCTCGCCGGCGTTCGAGCCCTCGGCGATCGGAACGAGGTCGAGCACCGCGAGCGGCACGCGGCGGTCGGCCTGCGACTCAGCCGACACGACGCACCTCCTCGGCGACGCGGGCGCCGGGCTCGGGCAGCTCGAGGTTCTGCCGCAGCGTCGCGCCCGGCTCGTACTCGGTGCGGTACACGCCCCGGTCCTGCAGTTCGGGCACGACGCGGTCGACGAACGCGTCGAGGCCGTGCGGCGAGGTCGTGCCGACGACGACGAAGCCGTCGGTCGCGCGCTCCTGCACGTAGCGGTCGAGTTCGGCGGCGATGTGCGACGGCGTTCCGATGAACGACTGGCGACCGGCCACCTTGATGACGAGCTCGCGGATCGAGAGCCCCTCGGCCTCGGACTGCGCCCGCCAGGCCCGTGCGATCTGCACGGCGTTCGGGAAGCGCGGCGCCCAGCCCTTCGTGATCGCGCCCGCGACCGTGTCGGCCGGGCCCTCGCCCGGATCGAAGGCGGGCAGCGGACCCTCGGCGTCGTACCCCGAGAGGTCGGTGCCCCAGAGCTGCTCGAGCGCCGTGATCGCATTGCGGGGCGTGACCTGGGCGAGCGAGATCGCGCGGGCGACCTCCTCGGCCTCGGCCTGCGTGTCGCCGATCGCGAACGTGACGGCGGGCAGGATCTTCAGGGAGTCCTCGGTGCGACCCCAGCCGGCGAGTCGGCCCTTGACGTCGGCGTAGAACGTGCGCGCCTCCTCGAAGGCGCTGTGCCGGGAGAAGATCACCTCGGCGTGCTCGGACGCGAAGTCGCGACCGTCGGCCGAATCGCCGGCCTGCACGATCACGGGGTAGCGCTGGGGGCTGGCCGGCGTCGTGAAGCGGCCGCGCACGTCGAACTGGGCACCGCGGTGCGCGAAGGCGCCGGCATCGGCGGCGTCCTCGGCGAGGAACCGCCCCGAGGCCCGGTCGGCCGCGATCGCGTCGGCCGACCAGCTGTCCCAGAGCTCCTTCGCGAGGCTGACGAACTCGTTCGCGCGGTGGTAGCGGTCGGCGTGGTCGAGGTATCCGCCGCGACGGAAGTTCGCCCCGTGGAACGCGTCGGAGCTCGTCACGACGTTCCATCCGGCGCGCCCGTCGGAGAGGTGGTCGAGCGTCGAGAGCTGGCGCGCGAGCTCGTACGGCTCGTTGAAGGTCGCGTTCAGCGTGCCCACGAGGCCGACGTGCTCGGTGACGGCGGCGAGGGCCGCGAGCACGGCGAGCGTGTTCGGCCGGCCGACGACGTCGAGTTCGTGCAGCTGCCCCTTGTGCTCGCGCAGGCGCAGGCCCTCGGCGAGGAACAGGAAGTCGAAGCGGCCGCGCTCGGCCGTGCGGGCGAAGTGCTCGAACGCCGTGAAGTCGACCTGGCTGCGATGCAGCGGGTCGGCCCAGAGCGTCGTGCTGTTCACGCCCGGGAAGTGGGCGGCCAGGTGCACCTGGCGCTTGGTCTCGGCCATCAGGCGGCCTCCTCGTTCGTTCGTGCGGCAGCGGTGGCGGCGGCGATGTATCGGTTCTCGGGCAGCTCGAAGCCGAGCCGCTCGCGCAGGGTGGTGCCCGCGGCATCCGAGCTGCCGAGCTTCGGCAGCACCCAGTCGGCGAGCTGCTCGAGGTCGCGCGGCAGGCGGGCCGGTCGGATGCGCACGCCGTCGTAGCCGAGCGCGGTCCAGGCGTCGATGCGCTCGAGCAGCTGCTCGGGCGTTCCGGCGAAGACGAGGGCGTCGGATGCCACGGGCGATCCGTTCTGCTCGTCGAGCCGTTCCAGGGCGGCGCGCGCGCCGGCCGGCGTCGACTCGAGCACGACGAGCACCTCGGCGAGCACCGAGAGCGGTCGGCCGGTGCGGCCCGTGCGCGCCTCGGCGTCGCGCACCTCGGCGAGGATCGAGGTCGACTGCGCGTCGTCGTGCGGGGTGACGAACACGAGGTCGGCGCTCGTGGCGGCGAGCTCGTAGGGGATGGTCTGGTGGGCGAGCACCGCGACGAGCGGCTGGCCCTGCGGCGAGCGCGGCACGATCGAGGCCCCCTTCACCGAGAAGTGCTCGCCCTCGAACTCGGCGCCGTGGATCTTCTCGCGATCGATGAAGCGACCCGTCGCGGCATCCTGGATGATCGCGTCGTCCTCCCAGCTGTCCCAGAGGCGCCGGACGACCTCGACGACCTCGCGCGCCTCGTCGAACCCCGCACGGATCTGCTCGGAGTCGCCGGCGAGCAGCGCCTCCACGTCGACGGTCGGCACGGTGCGACGGCCGAAGTGGGCGGCCTCGTACGGCGACCCGGAGAGCTGCGGGCGCCAGCCGGCCCGGCCGCGGCTCGCGAAGTCGAGCGTCTGCAGCCCGGTCGCGACGTGGAACGGCTCGGTGTGCGTCGTCGTCACGGTCGGCACGAGGCCGATGCGGCTCGTCACCGGGGCGACGAACGAGGCGATGAGCAGGGCGTCGAGGCGTCCGCGCACCTGGTCGGTGCGGTCGTCGGCCGACCAGAGCGTCGAGGTCTGCAGTCCGAGCGCATCCTCGATGGTGACGAGGTCGACGTCGGCGCGCTCGGCGGTCTGCACGAGGTCGCGCCAGTAACGGCGGCTGAACAGCTCGGCCGGTCGGGCCGACGGGTCGCGCCAGGCGGCGGGGTGCCATCCGGCCCCGTCGAGGGCGACGGCGATGGTGGTCGTTCGTGTCATGTCGACCACGATCGGGGCGGCGGACGGGGCTCGCAAGGTCGGCCGTCACGGATGCGAACTCTTCGCAACACGCCTTCACCTGAGGACTTGCGACGTCGTCTCGCGCAGGTCACACGTCGTCGCAATCGCAACACGCGTTCACTCATGGTCACGCGGCGTGACGCGGTTTGCCCGTGGCATCCGATGGCGGGGACAGTGTGGCCGAGTCGCCGACGCGAATGTCCGAGACCACAGGGGAGATGCATGACTTCGATCACCGATACCGACCGCGCCGCACGGGCGGAGGTCGGGCCGGCCGTGCTGCAGGGTGCGCAGGCGGATGAGCAGCCGGGGCTGTCCAGCCTCGCGTTCCTGACGCCGGGCAACTACGACGACGACCGCCCGGGCGTCGGCCTCGAGGAGACGCTGCTGCTGTTCGAGGCAGGGGAGCGCCTGGGCTTCGACGGCGCCTGGGTGCGCCAGCGGCACCTCGAGCACGGGGTCTCGTCGGCGGCGGTGTTCCTCGCGGCGGCCTCGCAGCGCACCTCGCGCATCGCCCTCGGCACCGGCGTGATCCCGATCGGGTACGAGAGCCCGTTCCGCCTCGCGGAGGACCTCTCGACCGCCGACGTGCTGTCGGGCGGCCGCCTGCAGGTCGGGCTGAGCGCCGGACGGCCGCCGCACGTCGAGCTCATCGGCGATCGCGTGTTCGACGGCGACTGGAGCGACCAGGACTTCTCGCACGCCCGCATCGAGCGACTGCTCGGCAACCTCTCTGGCGACTTCGTCGGCGACGCCGACACGCGCATCCACTCGCCCGGCAACGTGCAGCGGCCGCGCCTGCAGCCCTACAGCCCCGGCCTGCGCGACCGCGTCTGGTACGGCGGCGGATCGCTCCGTTCGGCGGAGTGGGCGGGCGCGCAGGGCCTCGGCCTGCTCACGGGCAACATCGTGTCGGGCGAGACGAGCGACGACTTCGCGACCGCCCAGGTCGCCGTGCTCGAGCGGTACCGCCGCGCGTTCCGAGGTGCGGGTGCGCCCAGGATCGCGCTCGGCCGCGTCGTCGTGCCGACCGACGGCGCGGACCGGAGCACGAGGGCCAGGTACGAGGAGTACCGGGCGAGCCGGGTCGAGCGCACGCTCGCGCCGCACGGCGAGCGTCGTACGCTGTTCGCGCGCGACCTGGTCGGAAGCTCCGACGAGATCGTCGAGCAGCTCCTCGCGGACCCGGCCGTCGCGCGGGTCACCGACCTGCGCCTGGAACTGCCGTACGAGTTCTCGGGTGACGACTACGTGCAGATCCTGCACGACGTCGCGACGCGCGTGGCCCCGGCCCTCGGGTGGGCACCCGATCGGGGTGCGGCCTGATGGCGAGGTACCTCGGCGGCCGGCTGCTGCAGGCCGTCGGCGTGCTCTGGGCCGCGTACACGGTCGCGTTCCTCGTGCTGTACGTGCTGCCCGGCGACCCGGTCTCGCTGCTCGCCGGCGTCGATGCGAACGACATCACCCCGGCGCAGCTCGACGCGCTGCGTTCCCGCTTCGGCCTGGACCGGCCGCTCATCGTGCAGTACCTCGACCACCTGGTCGCCGTGCTCCACGGCGACCTCGGCCGGTCGATCGTGACCGGGCTGCCCGTCAGCCGCGTGCTCGCCGAGGCGATCCCGCCGACCCTCGCGATCGCGGGCGCCGGCCTCGTGCTCGCGATCATCTTCGGCGCAGGCCTCGCGATCGCCGCCAACTTCACGCGTCGTCGTTGGCTCGCCAACGTGCTGCTCGGGATGCCGCCGCTCGGCGTCGCCATCCCGTCGTTCTGGTTCGGGCTGCTGCTGATCCAGTGGTTCTCGTTCGGGCTGCCGATCTTCCCGGCCGTCGGGGACGCCGGGTTCGCCTCGATCGTGCTGCCGGCGATCACCCTGGCCGTGCCGACGGGGGCGATGATCGCGCAACTGCTCTCGAACAGCGTCGGGGCGACCCTCACCGAGCCGTACATCGACACCGCACGCGCGAAGGGGGCCGACCGTGCCCGGGTGCACCTCGGCCACGCGCTGAAGAACGCGGCCCTGCCCGCGCTCACGATCACAGGCCTCATCGTGGGCGGCCTGCTCTCGGGCACCGTCGTGACCGAGACGGTCTTCTCGCGACCCGGACTCGGCCGCGTCACGGCGAGCGCCGTCGCGCAGCAGGACGTGCCCGTGGTGCTGGGCGTGGTCCTCTTCGCGGCCGCCGCGTTCGTCGTGTCCAACCTCGTGGTCGACCTCGTGTACCCGCTGCTCGACCCTCGCATCCTCGGCCCCGGAAGCGGCCGGCGCGCCCGCACGCGCCCGCAGCCGTCGGAGCCTCTCGAAGAACGGGTGACCGCATGACCGAGACCACCGTCCTCGCGCCCGAGCCGCGCGAGCAGTCCGAGGACGTCTTCGCCGCCACGGCGGACGCCCGCTTCGGCGACGCCGTGCGCGCCAGGTCGGCGGATGCCGCGCTCGCGGCCGCCGGTCGCGCCCGCTGGGTCCTGGCCCGGCCGACGCTCGTGCTGGCGATCGCCTGGTCGGCGCTCGTCGTGCTGGCCGCGGTGGCGCCGTCGCTCCTCCCCCCTGGCGACCCGCTCGTGGGCGTGCCGGCCGAGCGGCTGCAGGCGCCCTCGCCCGCGCACTGGTTCGGCACCGACCAGCTCGGTCGCGACCTCTACACGCGCGTCGTGCACGGCACCGCGCTCTCGCTGCAGGGCGCGGTGATCGCGGTCGTGGTGGGGCTCGTCGTGGGCTCGCTCCTCGGGCTCATCGCCGGCTTCGTCGGGCGGTGGGTCGACGCGGGCGTCATGCGCTTCGCCGACGTCCTGCTCGCCATCCCGTCGCTGCTCCTCTCGCTCGCGATCATCACCGCGCTCGGGTTCGGCACCGTCAACGTGGCCGTCGCGGTCGGCGTCGCGAGCATCGCCTCGGTCTCCCGCGTGATGCGCTCCGAGGTGCTGCGCGTGCGCACCTCGGTCTACGTCGACGCCGCTCGAGCCTCGGGCGACGGATGGTCCCGCGTGCTGTTCCGGCACGTGCTGCCGAACTCCGCGGGCCCCGTGCTCGTGCTCGCGACCCTCGAGTTCGCGGCCGCGATCCTCGCGGTCTCCTCGCTCAGCTTCCTCGGGTACGGCGCGCCGCCCCCGGCTCCGGAGTGGGGCGCCCTCGTCGCCGGCGGCCGGGACTTCCTCCGCGTCGCGTGGTGGCTGACGACCATGCCGGGCCTCGTGATCGCGGCCACCGTGCTCGCGGCGAACCGCATCTCCCGAGCACTCGACATCGAACGGAGACGAGCCAGATGAGCCTCACGACCGAAGCCCGGACCGCGCCGCACCGCAACGCCGACGACGCGGTCCCGCCCCTCCTCGAGGTCGACGGGCTCGCGATCCGCTACCGCGTCGCCGGCGGGGTCATCGACGGCGTCCGGGCGGCCTCGCTCGTGGTCGGTGCCGGGGAGACCGTGGCCATCGTCGGCGAGTCCGGCTCGGGCAAGTCGACCACGGCGCATGCGATCCTGCGACTGCTGCCGTCGTCGGCCTCGATCGCCGGCGGGTCGGTGCGCTTCCGCGGCCGAGACCTCGCGCGGGTCTCCGAGGCCGAGCTGCGCGGTATCCGCGGTCGTGAGATCGCCTTCGTTCCGCAGGATCCGACCGTCAGCCTGAACCCGGTGCAGCGCATCGGCACGCAGGTCGCGGAGGTGCTCCGCATCCACGGGCTCGCGGATCGCCGCAACGCCCGAGCCCGCGCGGTCGCCGCGCTCGCGGAGGCCGGCCTGCCCGACCCCGAGGTGCGCGCCGAGCAGTATCCGCACGAGCTCTCGGGCGGCATGCGCCAGCGCGTGCTCATCGCGATGGCGATCATCGCCCGCCCGGCGCTCATCATCGCCGACGAGCCGACGAGCGCGCTCGACGTCACCGTGCAGCGGCAGATCCTCGACCGCATCGACCTGCTGAAGCGCGAGACCGGCACGAGCGTGCTGCTCATCACGCACGATCTCGGCGTCGCGGCCGATCGCGCCGATCGCATCGTCGTGATGTCCCAGGGCGAGGTCGTCGAGACGGGCACGCCGGCCGAGGTGCTCGGCGCGCCGCAGCATCCGTACACGCGGGCGCTCATCGCCGCCGCCCCGAGCCTCGACGACCCGCGGGCGGTCTCGCAGGCCGTCTCGCAGACCGGTCGAGCGGATGTCGCCGGCGACGCCGAGGCGACGCCCGTCCTCCGACTCGTCGACCTCGTGAAGGAGTTCGCGGTTCCGCGCGCCGCAGGCGGGGGAGTCGCCCGCGCCGTCGACGGGGTGAGCCTCGAGCTCGCACGAGGGCGGACCCTCGCCGTCGTGGGCGAATCGGGGTCGGGCAAGTCGACGACCGCGCGACTCGCGCTGCGCCTGACCGATCCGACCGCCGGCCGCATCGAGTTCGGGGGCGTGGACATCACGGGACTCCGCGGACGGGAGCTCCGCGAGTTCCGCCGGAACGCGCAGCTCGTGCACCAGAACCCCTACGCGTCCCTGAACCCGCGGCTCACCGTGGGCGAGATCATCGCCGACCCGCTCGAGGCGTTCCGCATCGGCACGCGCGCGTCGCGGAGCGCCCGAGTCGCGGAGCTCCTCGACGTGGTCGCGCTGCCCCGCACGGCGGCCGGACGCAAGGCGGCCGAGCTCTCGGGCGGGCAGCGCCAGCGCGTCGCGATCGCGCGCGCCCTCGCGATCTCGCCGGACCTGCTCGTGCTCGACGAACCGGTCTCCGCGCTGGACGTGTCCATCCAGGACCAGATCCTCACCCTGCTCGTGGACATCCAGCGCGAACTCGGCCCGAGCTACCTGTTCATCTCGCACGACCTCGCCGTGGTGCGACGCATCGCCCACGACGTGGCCGTCATGCGCGAGGGCCGCGTGATCGAGCAGGGCGGCATCGATGCGGTGTTCACCGCACCGCGCGAGGCCTACACGCGCGCCCTGCTCGACGCGATCCCCGGTCGGGGGGTCGCCGCCTCGCACTGACGAGCGAGCCGTCCGCGCGGCATCCGCGACCCCGACCGAGCCACCGAACCACCGAACCGAACCGACCGACCGACCGAACCACCGAACCACCGACCGACCGAATCGAACCACGGAGCACACACATGTCCAGAACACCCCGCAGCACCGCCCTGGCGGCCCTGATCGCAGCCTCGAGCCTCGCGCTCGTCGGCTGCGCGGGCGCGACCGGCGCAGCCGCACCGTCCGAGACCGAGATCGCCGAGGGCGGCGACCTCGTCTTCGCGATCGGCAACGACCCGATCTCGCTGAACCCCTCGGGCACCGGCTCGGGCAACGACACCCTCTACGTCACCCGCCAGCTCGTCGACTCCCTCCTCTACCAGGACCCCGCGAACGGCCGGCTCGAACCGTGGCTCGCGACCGAGTGGTCGAGCAATGCGGATGCCACGGTGTTCTCGTTCGAGCTGCGCGACGACGTGACCTTCTCCGACGGGACCCCGTTCACCTCGGCCGAGGTCAAGGCGACGTTCGACGACATCGTCGCCGCCGGCGCCGAGAGCTCGGCGATCACCGCCCTCGTCGGCTACGACGAGACCGTCGCCGTCGACGACGACACGGTCGAGGTGCACTTCAGCACGCCCAACGCGGCGTTCCCGAGCTCCGCGGCGACCGTCGGGCTCGGCATCGTCGGGGCCGCGACCCTCGACACCCCGTACGCGGAGCGCGCCGACGGCGCCGCGGTCATCGGCACCGGGCCGTTCACGCTCGCCGAGTACACGAAGGACGTCCAGACCGTGCTCGAGCGCCGGGACGACTACGCGTGGGCGCCGTCGCAGCTCGGCAACGACGGAGCAGCCCACCTCGACTCGGTGACCTTCCAGGTCGTGCCCGAGGCGGGCGTGCGCACCGGCAGCCTGACGTCCGGGCAGGTCGACGCCATCGGCGGGGTGCAGCCGATCGACGTCGAGACGATCGAGGCGAGCGGGCTCGGGATCGTGTCCCGCGCGAACCCCGGCGCGACCTTCGGCGTGTACTTCAACGAGGCGCGTCCGATCGTCGGCGACCTCGACGTGCGCGAGGCGATCGCCCACGCCATCGACCCCAAGGAGGTGCGCGACACGGCCCTGAACGACCTCTTCGCGGTCGCGACCGGTCCGCTCGCCGCGACCACGCCCGGGTACGTCGACCTGTCGGGTTCGATCGGGTTCGACCCCGAGGCATCCGCGACGCTCCTCGACGACGCCGGCTGGAAGGAGGGTGCCGACGGCATCCGTGCGAAGGACGGCACCCGACTCTCGCTGCGCCTCGCGTGGATCACGAACTTCGGCCCGAACCAGACGTCCCTCGAGCTGATCCAGCAGCAGCTGAAGGCGGTCGGCATCGAGGTCGAGCTCGTCGGCGGTTCGGTGCCCGAGTTCCTGAAGCTGCAGGAGAGCGGCGACTTCGACCTCTCCTGGCAGAACCTCTCACGTGCCGACGGCGACGTGCTGCGGGTGACGTACTCGAGCACGGCGACCGATCGCCTGCACCTGGACGACCCCGAACTCGAGGCCCTGCTGCAGGAGCAGCTGACGCTGCCCGACGTCGATGCCCGCGATGCCGTACTGGCCGACGCGCAGGAGCGGATCCTCTCGCAGTTCCACGAGGTCCCGGTGCACGAGCTGACGTCGATCCTCGGCACGGGGACCGGGGTGCATGACGTGACGCTCGGCGCCGACTCGCGACTGGACTCGCTCGTCGCCGCGTGGAAGGCCGCCGAGTAGTCGCAGGGGCTCCAGCGCGTCCCGGGCGACGCCCGGCCGAACGCCCGATCCCGCGGAGGATTCCGCCGGGGTCGGGCGTTCCGTGCGCCCGCGACCTTGCCGAGGGAGCCGTCATGCGACGACGCATGCGCTCGCAGCACGCCCTCCTCGTGACCTTGCACGACCCTCTGTGAAGGCCTGTTGCACTCGTTTACCGCGCGCGTCGGGCCGGGTTCCCGACCGAAAAGATCGGGATTAGCGTCGCAGCATGCCTACCGTCACCATCGTCGCCGTTTCCGGAAGCCTGCACGCGCCCTCGAAGACCACGGTCCTCGCCAAGGAGATCCTCGAGGGCTTCGCCGCCGCGCTCCAGCCGACCCCGGGGAGTGAGATCGAGGTTGAGACCCACCTCATCGAGCTCTCCGAGATCGGCCCCGAGTTCGGCGGCGTGCTGAACCGGAGCGCACTTCCGCCGACCGCCGAGGCGGCGCTTCGCCAGATCGAGTCGGCGACGCTGCTCATCGTCGCGAGCCCCGTCTACCGGGCCTCGTTCACCGGCCTGTTCAAGCACGTCTTCGACTTCGTCGGGCAGTACGCCCTGATCGACAAGCCCGTGCTCCTCGCCGCGACCGGCGGCAGCGACCGGCACTCGCTCATCCTCGAGCACCAGTTCCGACCGCTGTTCTCGTTCTTCCAGGCGCTGACCCTGCCGATCGGCGTGTACGCCAGCGACACCGACTTCCTGGACTACCGGGTCGATTCGCCCGAGCTGCGCTCGCGCATCGACCAGGCGATCTCCCGCGGCGTGCCCGTGGTCCGCAGCTCGGTGCTGCCGGTCTCGGAGTACGTCGGCACCTGGTGACGGATGCCGCGGCGCGGGCCCGATCGGGGCGCGCGCCGCGAAGTAGGGTGGACGCGGCAGCGCATCGCGGTGCCGCGCTCCCGTAGCCCAATCGGCAGAGGCAGGCGACTTAAACTCGCCTCAGTCTGGGTTCGAATCCCAGCGGGAGCACCGCTCCACGACAGGCCGCGTTTCGGTCGGCGGAAATTCCCCGCATTCCGGATGCCGCGCGCTATGGTTCGGGTGAGCACCGGCGTTGGATCGGGGCCATCGGAGTGAAAGGCATGTCATGAACATCTGGGAATTCTTCGTGTGGCTCTTCTGGGTCTATGTCCTGTTCGCGTGCATCTGGATCTTCATCTCGGTGTTCATCGACATCTTCCGCGACCACACGCTGAGCGGGTGGGGCAAGGCCCTGTGGGTGATCTTCCTCGTCTTCCTGCCGTTCCTCGCCGCGTTCATCTACCTGATCGCCCGCGGACGCGGCATGGGGGAGCGCAACGCCGCGAAGATCCAGCAGGCGCAGGCCGAGAGCGCGGACTACATCCGCACCGTCGCCGCGGCGCCGGTCTCGCCCACGGCTGAGATCGAGAAGGCCAAGGGCCTGCTCGACTCGGGCGCGATCACGCAGGCCGAGTACGACGCGCTGAAGGCCAAGGCCCTCCAGTAAGACGATCGCGCCGAGCTCGCACGACGAGCGCGTCGGCACGGCGCACGGAACGAGCGCCCCTCCTCATCGAGGAGGGGCGCTCGTTTCACGTCAGCCGGTCGAGTCGGCGCAGGATGAGGCCCTCCCGGAGCGCCCACGGCGAGACCTCGAGCTCCGGCACGTCGAACGCGCGCATCGCCTCCGAGAGCACGACGGCGCCGGCGACGATCTGGAACGTGCGATCGGCCGTGATGCCGGGAAGGGCCGGCCGTGCGTCGGCGGGGATGCGCGCGAGTCGCGGGATCCAGTCGTCCAACCCCTTGCGACGCAGGATGCTGCGCTCGCCGGAGCCGACGCCCTCCTCGGTCCACCCCGCGAGGCGGGCGAGCGAGCGGATCGTCTTGGACGACCCGACGACGTGGTCGGGGGAGGGCAGGTGGCCGAACTCGTCGACCGCCGCCTTCAGCACCTCGGCCGCGTGCTCGCGCAGGCGCTGCACGTCCGCGGGCGCGGGCGGGTCGTCGGGGAGGAACGCGATGGTCGATCGTCCGGCGCCGAGGGGGAGCGAGCGCGCGACATCCGGGATCTCGTCGATGCCGTTCGCGATCTCGAGCGAGCCGCCGCCGATGTCGAAGAGCAGGATCCGGTCTGCCGACCAGCCGTACCAGCGCCGCACCGCGAGGAACGTGAGCCTGGCCTCGTCGTCGCCGGAGAGCACCTGCAGCTCGACGCCGGTCTCGTCGGCGATGCGGGCGAGCACGTCCTCGCCGTTGGCGGCCTCCCGGATCGCGGAGGTCGCGAACGCGAGCATCTCGTCGATGCCGGCCTCGCGAGCGACGGCAGCGGCGTCGGTGACGGCCGCGAGGATCGCCGCGACGCCGTCGGCGCCGATCGAGCCGTCGGGCTCGAGGTAGCGCATGAGTCGCAGCACGGACTTGTGCGAGGCGGCCGGGATCGGGCGCGCGCCGGGGTGCGCGTCGACCACGATGAGGTGCACGGTGTTGGAACCGACGTCGAGGACTCCGAGGCGCATGGTGCGAGCGTAACGCGCTCGGGGTGTGCTCGAAGCCCCGCTCTGGTGCATACTGTTGCAACTGGGTCACCCGTCCCAGTTCAGTCCCGGCCCCGGCCGGGATGTCGGCAGTGTCGTCGAGAGGAGCCGCCGTGACCCGTATTCCCGCACCCGAGCGTCGTGCCGCGCTCATCGAGGCCGCCCTCCGCGTCATCTCGCGCAACGGGATCGCCCAGGCCACGACCCGCGCGATCGTCGCCGAGGCCGGCATGAGCCTCGCCAGCTTCCACTACGCGTTCGACTCCCGCGACGAGCTCATCGACGAGCTCATCTCGGCCGTCATCGATCACGCCCGGCACGCCGTGATGCCCGACGACCTCGTCGACGGCACGCTCGTCGAGATGCTCGAAGCCGGCATCATCCGCTACTTCGAGCACCTGAAGGCCGACCCCGAGCACGAGCAGGCGATGCTCGAGCTCACCCAGTACGCGCTGCGGTCGCCCGAGCGGCATCCGCTCGCGCGCGCCCAGTACGCGAAGTACGTCGAACTCGCCGAGCAGTCGCTCGTCATCGCCGCCGAGCGATCCGGCAGCGAGTGGCAGGTGCCCGTCGCCCGCGTCGCCCGGGTGCTCGTGGCGTTCACCGACGGACTCACCCTCACCTGGCTCGTCGATCGCGACGACGAGGCCTCCCTGGCGGTCGCGCATGCGTCGGCCGTCGCCCTCTCGAGAATGGCCGAACCCCGATGACGAGCCTGCACCCGAACGCGCCCGCCGCGCTCGCCGAACCGGTCACGAGGGTCTCCGCCCCGTGGATCGGATCCTTCGCGACCGTCTGGTTCGCCATCTGGATGGCCCAGCTCACGCCCGTGCAGCTCCTGCTGCCCGCGCAGATCGACGCCACCCTGCACCCCGAGAACTGGATCGACAGCGTCGTCGCGTTCGGTGTCATCTCGGGCATCGCGGCCGTCGCCACGATCATCGCCTACCCGCTCACGGGCGCCGCCTCCGACCGCACCACGTCGCGGTTCGGCCGACGCCGCCCGTGGATCCTCATCGGCGCTCTCGTGTTCGCCCTCTCGCTCGTGGTGCTCGGCCTGCAGACCGAGATCTGGGCGATCGGCGCCGCATGGGTCGCCGCCTCCGTCGGCTTCTGCATCATGACGGCGGCGCTCACGGCGACGATCTCCGACCAGGTCCCGGTGGGGCAGCGCGGGTTCGTCTCCGGGTGGATGTCGGCGCCGCAGGCGGTGGGCATCATCGTCGGCCTCGTGCTCGTGACCGAGCTGGTCACCGACCAGGCGCTCGGCTACCTCCTGCTCGCGATCACGCTCGTCGTGCTCGCCGTGCCGTTCCTCATGCGGTACGACCAGCCGCTCGCGGCCGCCGAGCGCACGCGCGTCACCGCGAAGGGGGTCCTCGCGAGCCTCTGGATCAGCCCGCGCACGCACCCCGACTTCGGGTGGACCCTGCTCAGCCGCGTGCTCGTCTCGGTCGGCAACGCGCTCGGCACGAGCCTGCTGCTCTACTTCCTCATGTTCGGACTCGGCGACGAGAACGCCGAGGAGGACCTCATCATCCTCACGCTCGTCTACATGGTCTTCGTCATCACCGCCTCCCTCGTCGGCGGGCGGCTCTCCGACCGGCTCGGCCGGCGCAAGTCGTTCGTGTTCGCGGCATCCGCCCTGCAGGCCGTCGCGGCCGTACTGCTCGCGCTCGTGCCCGACCTCACGGTCGCCATCATCGCGGCGGGCATCCTGGGCCTCGGCTACGGCTGCTTCCTCTCGGTCGACCAGGCCCTCGCCACGCAGGTGCTGCCGGATGCCGCGTCGCGAGGCAAGGACCTCGGCATCATGAACATCGCCACCGCCGTGCCGCAGGCGGTCGGCCCGCTGATCGGCGCGGGCGCGGTGGTCCTGACCGGCTCGTTCGCGCTGGTCTTCGTCTTGAGCGCGGTCTGCGCGCTCGCGGGTGCGATCGCGGTCTCGCGAGTTCGGAGTGTGCGCTGATGCTCGACCTCTCTCAGCCCCGGCCGGGCACGGGCATCGTGGATGCCGCGCCCTGGGCGACGCCCGCACGGTACTGGCCGTCGCTCACCGCGGCGACCGCCCACCTCGACGCGCCCGTCGGGGCGCTCCACCTCGGTGCCCTCCGCCACAACGCGGCCGACATGGTCCGGCGGGCGCACGGCAAGCCGATCCGCGTCGCGTCCAAGTCCATCCGGGTGCGCAGCGTCATCGAGGCGCTCCTGCGCATGCCCGGATACCGCGGCGTGCTCGCGTACACGCTCGCCGAGGCGATCTGGCTGGCCGACACGGTCGACGACCTCGTGGTGGGCTACCCGACCGCGGAACGCGGCGGCATCCGCACGCTCGCGACCGACCCGAGGCTCGCGAGCCGCATCACGCTGATGGTCGACTCGATCGCGCAGCTCGACTTCATCGACACGGTCATCGCGCCCTCCGAGCGCGAGCCGATCCGGGTCGCCCTCGAACTGGACGCGTCCTGGAACGCGCCCGTCCTCGGACACCTCGGCGTGCGCCGGTCGCCCGTGTACGAACCGGCCGATGCCGGCGCACTGGCCGCGTACATCGTGAAGCGCCCCGGCTTCCGCCTCGTCGGCATGATGGGCTACGAGGCCCAGATCGCCGGCGTGACGAACCGCCCGGCCGGCAAGCCGGTCGACGGGGCCGTGAACCGCTGGATGCAGTCCCGCTCCATGCCCGAACTCGTCGAGCGGCGCACACGCGCCGTCGCGGCCGTGCGCGAGCACGCCGACCTCGAGTTCGTGAACGGCGGCGGCACCGGCTCGCTCGAGGTCACGTCGGCCGATGCCTCGGTCACCGAGGTCGCGGCGGGTTCCGGGCTCTTCGGCGGGCACCTGTTCGACGGCTACGGCCACTTCACCCCCGCGCCCGCCGCGGCCTTCGCCATGGACGTCGTGCGCCGGCCGAGCGAACGCCACGCCACGATCCTCGGCGGCGGATGGGTCGCCTCCGGCCCGCCCGCGCCCGACCGGCTGCCGCGCATCGTCTGGCCCGAGGGGCTCTCGATGCTGCCGCGCGAGGCCGCGGGCGAAGTGCAGACCCCCGTCGGCGGGGCGGCCGCGGCGCGCCTCCGCGTCGGCGACCGCGTCTGGTTCCGCCACACGAAGTCGGGCGAGCTCTCCGAGCACCTGAACGTGTTCCATCTCGTCGACGACGGCCGCATCGTCGACGAGCTCCCGACCTACCGCGGTGAGGGAAAGGTGTTCCTGTGACGGCGAGCGGAGCGATCTGGCGCAACTGGGGCCGCACCGAGCAGGTGCGGCCGCTGCGTGTCGAGCGGCCGGCCTCGGCCGGGGCGGTGCAGCGCGCCGTCGCGGCGGCGGCGGCATCCGGCCTCCGCATCAAGCCGGTCGGGGCCGGGCACAGCTTCACGGGCATCGCGGTCGCCCCCGGCGTGCAGCTGGACCTCGGCGACCTCTCCGGCGTGATCGACGCGGATGTCGCGACCGGGCGGGTCACCCTCGCGGCCGGCACCCGGCTGCACGCGCTGCCCGACCTGCTCGCGCCCTACGGCCTCGCGCTGGCGAACATGGGCGACATCGACCGGCAGTCGATCGCCGGGGCGACCTCGACCGGCACGCACGGCACGGGACTCGGCTTCGGCGGGTTGGCCACGCAGATCGTGGCGGCGAAGCTCGTGACCGGCACCGGAGAGCTCATCGAGGTGAGCGAGACGAGTCGCCCCGACCTGCTGCCCGCGGTTCGCCTCGGGCTCGGCGCCCTCGGCGTGCTCGTCGAGGTGACCCTCCAGCTCGTGCCGCGATTCGTGCTGCAGGCGGTCGAGCGCGTCGAACCGCTCGAGGCCGTGCTGCAGCAGTGGATGGCGCGCGTGGCCGGCGCCGACCACTTCGAGTTCTACTGGTTCCCGCACACCGGCACCGCGCTGACGAAGACGAACACCCGGCTTCCGGCGGATGCCCCGCGCAACCCGCTCGGCGCGGTCTCCCGCTGGATCGACGACGAGCTCCTCGCGAACGGCGCGTACCGGGCCATCTGCGCGCTCGGCACGGTCGCGCCGAAGACGACGCCGTTCTTCGCCCGGCAGGTCGACCGGCTCACGGGCGACCGCGAGTTCACGGACTTCTCGCCGAAGGTGTTCGTCACCAACCGCACCGTGCGGTTCCGCGAGATGGAGTACGCGATCCCGCTCGAGCAGGTGCCGGCCGCGTTCCGCGAGGTCTGCGACCTCATCGATCGCAAGGGCTGGAAGATCAGCTTCCCGATCGAGGTGCGCGCCGCGGCATCCGACGAGAACTGGCTCTCGACGGCGTACGGCCGCGACACGGGGTACATCGCGGTGCACCGCTACTTCCGCGAGGACCCGACCGAGTACTTCGCGGCGGTCGAGGCGATCATGCGCGCGCACGGCGGCCGCCCGCACTGGGGCAAGATGCACACGCAGACGGATGCCGGGCTGCGCGAGGCGTACCCGCGATTCGACGAGTTCCTGGCGGTGCGCGACGAGCTCGACCCCGAGCGCCGGTTCCAGAACCCGTACCTGGAGCGCGTGCTCGGCGCCTGACCCGTGGCCCGTCCCGGTCCGCGGGGCGGGGCGTCGACGGAGGTCGGAGTCAGGGGGTGCGGCGCCTGAGGGTGATCGCGCCGAGGACGATCGAGCCGACGATCCACGCGACGATGACGAGCAGCTTCGCGACGATCCACTCGGCGCTCTCGGAGTCGGCAGCCACGGCCTGCAGGGCGTCGATCGCGAAGCTGAGCGGCAGCCACTCGCTGATCGTCTCGAGCACGGCGGGCAGCATCTCGCGCGGGATGAAGATGCCGCACAGGAGGATCTGCGGCAGCACGAGCAGCGGCATGAACTGCACGACCTGGAACTCGGTGCGTGCGAACGCGCTCGCGAGCAGGCCGAGCGCGGTGCCGAGCAGCGCGTCGGCGACGGCCACGGCGAACAGCAGCCAGATCGAGCCGGTGATCTCCAGCCCGCAGACCCAGATCGCGAACGAGACGGCGATCGCGGTCTGCGCCAACGCGAGCAGGCCGAACGCGAGCGCGTAGCCGAGCAGGAAGTCGCCCCGGCCCATGGGCATCGAGAGCAGCCGCTCGAGCGTGCCGCTGCGACGCTCGCGGAGCGTCGAGATGCTCGTCACGAGGAACATGACGATGAACGGGAACAGCGCGATCATGGCCGGGCCGATGTCGTCGAAGACGTCGGTGTCGGAGAAGATCCAGGCGACGAGTCCGATGAGCAGGCTCGGCACGATGAGCAGCAGCGCGATCGTGCGCGGGTCGTGGCGGATCTGCGCGAGGACACGACCCGCGGTCGCGAACGTGCGGCCGAGGTTCATCGGGAGGCCTCCGATCCCGTTCCGGGATCCCCGTCGGGCTCGCCGGCGGGTTCGGCGGCGCCGTCGGGCTCGGCCTCCCTCGACCGGAGGTCGGGTCGGCCGTGCTCGATGAGGCGCAGGAACGCGGTCTCGATGTCCTCGATGCCGGTGAACGCCTGGAGGCCGGCCACGGTGTCGTCGGCGAGCAGTGCCCCGTCACGCATGAGGAGCAGGCGGTCGCAGCGCTTGGCCTCGTCCATGACGTGGCTGGAGACGAGCAGCGTCACCCCGTCGTCGGCGAGGCTGCGGAAGAGGTCCCACAGCTCCACCCGGAGCACGGGGTCGAGGCCCACGGTCGGCTCGTCGAGCACGAGCACCTCCGGGGCGCCGAGGAGCGCCGCCGCGAGCGAGACGCGCCCGCGCTGCCCGCCCGAGAGCGACCCGACGAGCCGGTCGGCGATCGGAGTGAGCTCGGTGCGGTCGATCACGCGGTCGACGTCGGATGCCGGTGCGCCGAGCACCCGACGGAAGTACGCGATGTTCTGCCGCACCGTGAGGTCGTCGTAGACGCTGGCCTGCTGGGTCATGTAGGCGACGCGGTTGCGGAGCTGGGCCGTTCCGGCGGGCAGGCCCAGCACCTCGATCGTGCCCGACTGCACCACCTGCACGCCCACGATCGCCCGCATGAGCGTGGTCTTGCCGCTGCCGCTCGGGCCGAGCAGTCCGACGATCGCGCCCTTCGGCACGGCGAGCGAGAGGCCGTCGAGCACCTGCGTCGACCCGCGCCGCACATGCAGGTCCTCGACGATGACGGCCGCGCCCGAGGCATCCGGAGCGCTCGGAGGCTCCGACGGAATGACGGGCTGGGGATCGCTCGCGCGGTGCCGCGCGGGCGTGTGCTCGTCCGATCCGCTTCGATCTGCCACGACCCAGAGCATACGCCGGGAGTGCGCCGCTCGGATGCTCCGAGTCTCATGGGAACCGAGGGGGAGTTCCCAGCCGATCGATAGGATGTGAGGGCACCCACAGTCCCCCCGCAAGAGCGCTAGGAGTCCGCGCCATGGAATGGCTCATCCCCGTCATCGTCGTCGTCGCGCTCGTCTTGATCGTCGGCATCTACCTGTGGGCCACCTACAACTCCCTCGTCACGCTCAACGTCCGCGTCGACGAGGCCTGGAGCGACATCACGGTGCAGCTCAAGCGTCGTGCCGACCTCATCCCGAACCTCATCGACACGGTCAAGGGCTACGCCGCCCACGAGAAGTCCGTGTTCGAATCGGTCACGCGCGCCCGCGCCGAGACGCTGCAGGCCCAGGGGCCGGCCGACGCCTCCGCCGCCGAGAACCACATGCAGCAGGCCCTGAAGTCGATCTTCGCGGTCGCCGAGGCCTACCCGCAGCTGCAGGCGAGCCAGAACTTCCTCCAGCTGCAGTCCGAGCTCGTCGACACCGAAGACAAGATCCAGGCCTCGCGCCGGTTCTACAACGGCGGCGTGCGCGAGCTCAACACCAAGATCAAGGTCTTCCCGAACACGCTGTTCGTGCGGGGCCTCGGCTTCCATGAGCGCGACTTCTTCGAGGTCACCGAGCCGGCTGCCATCGCGGAGCCGCCGCGCGTCCAGTTCTAAGAGGCGTCGTTGTACCGAGCGATCGCCAAGAACAAGCGCAACACCGTCTTCATCATCGTCTTCTTCCTCGCCATCGTCGGCGGGCTCGGGTGGCTCGCGGCCGCGATCTACCAAGACGTGACGATCGTCGTCGTGACGGTGGTCATCGCGACCGCGTACGCCGGCTTCCAGTACTTCACGGCCGACCGCCAGGCCATCTCGATGGCCGGGGCCGTCGAGATCCGCAGCAAGGCCGAGCATCCGAGGCTCTGGCGCACGGTCGAGAACCTCTCGATCGCCACCGGAACCCCGATGCCGAAGGTCTACATCGTGTCCGACCCGGCGCCGAACGCGTTCGCGACCGGCCGCGACCCCGAGCACGCGGTCGTCGCGGCGACCACCGGCCTCCTCGAGATCATGGACGACGCCGAGCTCGAGGGCGTCATGGCGCACGAGCTCGGGCACGTGCGCAACTACGACATCCGGCTGTCGATGATCGTCTTCGGACTCGTCGTCGCGGTCGGCTTCATCTCCGACATGTTCGTGCGCATGGCGTTCTTCGGCCGCAACAACAACAACGGCAACCCGATCATGATGGTCGTCGGCCTGGTGGCGATGCTCATCGCGCCGCTCGTCGCGAGCCTCGTGCAGCTCGCCGTCTCGCGGCAGCGCGAGTACCTCGCCGACGCGACCGGCGCCATGACGACGCGGCACCCCGACGCGCTCGCGAGCGCACTGCTGAAGCTCGAGACCTACGGGCAGCCGATGAAGCGGCAGAACTCGTCGATGGCGCACCTCTGGATCGCCGATCCGCTGAAGCCCGGTGTCATCGATCGGCTCTTCGCCACGCACCCGCCCATCGCCGAACGCGTGAAGCGGCTCGAGCAGATGGGCGGCTCCTTCTAGGAGCCGTCAGGGCGCCGTCGCGAGTTCGGCTCGCAGCGCGTGCGCGAGGTCGCCGCGCTCGGCGACCACGATGTCGTCGAGGCCCTGCCACGAGGCCGCCCGGCGGAGCACCGGGGCGAGCCGCGCCGCCGTCTCGCGCGGAGCCGCCGCCTCGCTCCAGGCCGACTGCACGCGGAGCACCCCGGCCTTGCGGTCGCTCTTCAGGTCGACCCGGCCCACCACGTCGTCGTCGAGCAGGACCGGCAGCGAGTAGTAGCCGAACACGCGCTGCGGCTCGGGCGTGTAGATCTCGATGCGGTAGTGGAAGTCGAACATGCGCTCGGCCCGCGGCCGGAACCAGACGACCGGATCGAACGGCGAGAGCAGCGTCGCCGCCTCGATGCGCCTCGGACGCCGTGCGTCGCGATGCACCCAGGCGGGAGCCGGCCGGGTGCCGCTTCGCCAGCCCGGCACCTCGACGGGGATCAGGACGCCCGCGTCTTCGAGGTCGCGCACGGCGTCGCGCACCTGTGCGCGCTTCATGCGCCAGTAGTCGGCGAGGTCGGCCTCGGTCGCGATGCCGAGGGCGGATGCCGCGCGCTCGACGAGCACGCGGATGGACTCGGACTCGTCGGGGGCGGTGCCGAGCAGTTCGGACGCCAGCGCCTGCTCGGGCAGGGCGTACACGCGCTCGAACCGGCGTCGTTCGACGCAGACGACCTCGCCGACGCGGAACATCCACTCCAGCGTGCGCTTCACGGTCGACCAGCCCCACCACGGACCACGGCGCACGTTCGCGTCGTGCTCGATCTCGCTCGCGCGCATCGGGCCGTTCGCCTCGAGCTCGGCCTTCAGCCAGTCGGCGAGCTGCCGGTTCTCGGTGAGCCAGCCGCCCCAGGCGTCGCCGCGCGCGCGGTACTCGCCGCGACGGAACTCGAACAACGGCCACATCTCCCGCGGGACGAATGCGGCCTCGTGCGCCCAGTACTCCAGCGTGCGGCCTCGGCGGCCGGTGGTGACGCGGTCGAGCAGCGCCCGGTCGTACTCGCCGAGACGACTGAACACGGGCAGGTAGTGACTGCGCTCGAAGACGTTGACGGAATCGATCTGCAGGAGCCCGAGACGATCGAGCACGCCCGAGACCTGCCGGACGCCCGGAGACGGCGGGACGGGGCGCCCGAAGCCCTGGGCGCCGAGGGCGATGCGACGGGCGAGCTGCGGACTGACGGTATCGGCCATGGTCCTCGAACACTATCGGCGGCCACCGACAAGATCGCATGCCGGTCGGCGCATGCCCCGCGCCTAGACTGGAGCGATGGGCCAGGGTCGGGGCAGGTTCGTCGGCAGGAGACGCGCGGTCGAGCGCGCGCCCCAGCAGCAGTCCGCGCCGCAGCCCCGCGTGCAGCAGCCGGTCGACGTCCGGAGCTCGATCCCGTACGGCATGCGACTCGCCGCGGCGTGGTCCTGGCGCCTGCTGCTCGTGGGCGGAGTCGTGGCCGCCGCCATCTTCCTGATCGTGCAGCTGCGCTACATCGTCATCCCGCTGCTCGTCGCCGTGCTCATCGCCGCCCTCCTGGTGCCCTTCTCGAGCCTGCTGCAGCGCCATCACTGGCCGAAGTGGCTGGCGATCACGGCCGCCATGCTGAGCGCGCTCACCGTGGTCGGCGGCCTGCTGACCCTCGGCATCTGGCAGATCGTGCGCGGCTCCGACGAGCTCGCGGCGCAGTCCGTGCTGGCCTGGAACGACTTCCGCACGTGGCTCCTCGAGGGGCCGTTCCACCTGAGCGCCGAGCAGCTGAACGACGTGGTCGACCAGATCGTCGCGGCCGTGCAGTCCGACAGCGGCATCCTCGTCAGCGGCGCGCTGTCGGTCGGTTCCACGCTCGGCCACTTCTTCGCCGGCACGCTGCTGGCGCTCTTCGCCACGCTCTTCATCCTGATCGACGGTCGCGGCATCTGGGGCTGGATCGTGCGGGTGTTCCCGCGGCGCGCCCGTGCCGCGGTCGACGGCGCCGGATTCGCCGGCTGGATGACGCTGCAGAACTTCGTGAAGGTCCAGATCCTCGTCGCGACGATCGATGCGATCGGCATCGGGCTCGGCGCGTTCCTCCTGCAGGTGCCGCTCGCGGTGCCGATCGCCATCCTCGTCTTCCTCGGCTCGTTCATCCCCATCGTCGGCGCCGTCGTCACGGGTGCGCTCGCGGTGTTCGTGGCGCTCGTCTTCAACGGCTTCTGGCCCGCCGTGATCATGCTGGGCGTGGTGCTGCTCGTCCAGCAGGTCGAGGGCCACGTCCTGCAGCCGCTCATCATGGGCACCGCGGTCAAGGTGCACCCGCTCGGCGTCGTGCTCGCCGTCGCCGCGGGCTCCTTCCTCGCCGGCATCCCCGGTGCGCTCTTCGCCGTGCCGATCGCCGCCGTGCTGAACGTCATGATCACGTTCGTCGCCGGCGGAACCTGGAAGCAGTCCGCCGGTCCACCGGTCGTCCCGAGCTCGCCGCTCTGGCGCACCGTGCCGCAACGCCCCGGCTACCAACGAGGAGAATGAACGCGTGATCAGCACCATCCCCGGACCCGCCCTCGCCGACTTCGAGCGTGCGCGCGAGATCGTCCAGGCCGTCGCACGCCACACGCCGATGGAGACCTCGCGGTACCTCGCCGAGGCCGTCGGCGCGCCCGTGCACCTCAAGTGCGAGAACCTCCAGCGCACCGGGTCGTACAAGCTCCGCGGCGCCTACAACCGGCTCGCGGCGCTGAGCGCCGAGGAGCGCGAGCGCGGCGTCGTCGCGGCATCCGCCGGCAACCATGCGCAGGGCGTCGCGTACGCCGCTCGCCAGCTCGGCATCCGCGCGACGATCTTCATGCCCGTCGGGGTCGCGCTGCCCAAGCTCGACGCGACCCGCGCCTATGGCGCCGACGTCGTGCTGCAGGGCGACTCGATCGGCGAGACGCTCGAGGCCGCCCAGGCCTTCTCGACCGAGACGGGTGCGGTGATCATCCCGCCGTTCGACCACGCCGACGTCATCGCCGGGCAGGGTACGCTCGGCCTCGAGATCCTCGAAGACGTGCCGGATGCCGCGACGATCGTCGTGCCCATCGGCGGCGGCGGCCTCGCCGCGGGCGTCGCGAGCGCGGTGAAGCAGCAGGCCGCACTCCTCGGGCGCACCGTGCGCGTCATCGGCGTGCAGGCGGTCAACGCCTCGCCCTACGTGCCGTCGCTCGCGGCCGGCCGACCCGTGCAGGTGCCCGTCGTGCCGACGATCGCCGACGGCATCGCCGTCTACCGCCCGGGCGACCTCACGTTCGAGGTGATCCGTGCCGCCGTCGACGAGGTGATCACGGTCAGCGACGACGACATCGCGCGGGCGCTGCTCGTGCTCCTCGAGCGGGCGAAGCTCGTGGTCGAGCCCGCGGGCGCGGTCTCGGTCGCGGCGATCCTCAGCGGCGAGATCCAGTCCGACGGGCCGATCGTGGCGCTGCTGTCGGGCGGCAACATCGATCCGCTGCTCATGCAGCGGGTCATCGCGCACGGACTCGCGGCATCCGACCGGTACCTCACGCTCGAGATCGGCCTGCCCGACCGACCCGGCCAGCTCGCCCGCATCGCGGAACTGCTGGCCGAGGCCAACGCGAACGTCATCGAGGTCATGCACACGAGGCACGGGTCGGGCCTGCAGATCTCCGAGGTCGCGCTGCGGCTCTCGGTCGAGACGCGCGGACCGTCGCATCGCGCGCTGGTCGTCGACGTGCTGCGTCGCGCCGGCTACGAACCCCGCATCATCGCGGAGTAGGCATCGGCCCGGTGCGACGCCGGGTCGAGTGCGGCGCGCCGCCGGTCGGATGACCGGCGGCGCGCCGGTCGCTCACTGGCCGGCCCAGGTCTCCACGCCGGTGACCTCGACCGCGATCTCGCGGCCGTTGGGGGCGGTGTAGCTCGTCTTGTCGCCGACCTTCAGGCCGAGGATCGCGGCGCCGAGGGGGCTCTGCGTGCTCCACACGTCGAGTTCGGAGTCTCCTGCGATCTCGCGGCTGCCGATGAGGAAGGTCTCCTCGTCGCCCGCGATGACCGCGGTGATGACCGTGCCGGCCTCGACGACGCCGGTGGATTCGGGGGCGTCGGCGACCTCCGCCGTGCGGAGGAGCTCCTTCAGCTGACGGATGCGGGCCTCGATCTTGCCCTGCTCGTCCTTGGCGGCGTGGTATCCGCCGTTCTCCTTCAGATCGCCCTCTTCACGAGCGGACTCGATGCGCTTGGCGATCTCCTCTCGACCCGTGGTCGAGAGCTGCTCGAGCTCGCCGGCGAGCCGGTCGTACGCTTCCTGCGTGAGCCAGGTGACGGTGGCGTCCTGCGCCATGGTGCCCTCCTGCGGGTGACGCGCTTCGAGAACGCGTCCATATAGACGTGACGCCCCGACGACTGTCGAGGCGAATGACCCATGTTAGGTGAGCCAGCAGCTCGAAATCAAACCCGTCGCGGCATCGCGTGCGGTGCGGACGGTCTCGGTGAGACTGCGGAGGTTGAGGTCGGATGCCGGGATCTCGATCACCTTCCAGCCGACGACGGTGAAGTCGTCGTCGAGCGCCTTGATCGTGCAGGCCGTGGTCTCGCCCGCCGGGACGGAGAGGGTCCAGGTGACCTCGACGTTGCGCTCGTCGTTGTTCACGACGTGCCCGGTGTCGGTGGCCTGAACGCTGGCCTGCTGGCCGTCGAGCCCGGCCCAGACGACCCACGCGACGAGGACCGCGGCGAACGCGACGCCCGCGATCACGAGCATGACCAGGTCGCGCGTGCGTCGCTTGCGCGTGCGGCCGTATCGCGCGGCGAGGCGGTCGGCTTCGGGGGCGGGCACTCGGATTCCTCCTGAGTCGGATCGTCTAGGATTGCAGTTCAAGCCTAACCCGCACCGTGACGCCGAAATTCGCGGTGAGAGAGAGTCCGATGCGCTCCGTGTCCGTCAGTTCCATCCGCCGGTCGAGCCTGTGAGCGTCGCGACGACCCTGCTCTCCGCACCGCTCGCGATCAGCCCGCTCGTGCGCGCGGCCGACGAGGAATTCGACCCGAACACGGTCACCCCGGGAGTGTGGGGCTTCGTCATCACCTTCGGCATCATGATCGCGGTGACGCTGCTCGTCATCGACATGACGCGGCGCATCCGGCGCACGAACTACCGCGCCGAGGTGCGCGAGGAACTCGCACGCGAGATGGCCGAGACCGAGGCCGAGCGCGCCGCGGCCGACCTGCCGTCTCCGGCGTCGACGGATGCCGCCGACGCGGCCGCCGACGAGCCCACGACCGGGCCCGCGGCATCCGACGACGACGACCGCAACTCCCGCTGACCTGCGGGACCACGCCGCGCACGCGGCATCCGATCAGCCCAGGTGGTACGCGGGCGCCATCGCGATGATGAGCGTCGCCGTCCAGTGGCACATGAACGCGAGCACCGTGCAGGTGTGGAAGATCTCGTGGAAGCCGAACCGGCCGGGCCACGGGTTCGGCTTCTTCAGCGCGTAGGCGACGGCGCCGACCGAGTAGAGCAGGCCGCCGACCACGATCAGCACCATCATCGCGACGCTCACGGCGAGGAGGTCGCCGAGGTACATGACCGCGGCCCATCCGAGCAGCAGGTAGAGCGCGACGTAGAGCCATCGCGGCGCGTGGATCCAGAACACGCGGAAGCCGATGCCGATGAGGGCGCCGCCCCAGACGATGCCGAGCAGCAGCCAGCCCTTCTCGGGCGGCAGCGCGAGGATCGCGAGCGGCGTGTACGTGCCGGCGATGAGCAGGAAGATGTTCGCGTGGTCGATGCGCTTCAGGAGGAGCTTCGTGCGCGGCTTCCAGTCGAAGCGGTGGTACAGCGCCGAGTTGCCGAACAACAGCATCGAGCTGAGGGTGAAGACGGCGGAGGCCCACTTCGCGGGCGCGCCCTCGGCGAGCACGATGAGCACGATGCCGGCGATGATCGTGACCGGGAACGTGCCGGCGTGGATCCAGCCGCGCCAGGTGGGCTTGACGTCCTCGGCTGGGTGGCTGATCTCGTCGTCGAGCAGCGGGATGTTCGGAAGGTCGGGCCCGTGGTCGTCACGCGAGATGAAGGTGTCCGAGGGATCCTGCGGGGCGACGGGCTCGGTCAGCTCGTGCGCGAGATCTTCGGAATCGCGGTGGCGCTCGGGGGTCATTGTCACAGCGTAGAGCCAGGACGGTCACGACCGGCTGTGAGTGTCCGCGCCCGTGGCGCGGTAGTGTAGCGGCGTGCAATCCAGCGATCAGACCCTCGGTCGCGGCATCCTCTACCGGCTGTACGAGCGTCGGCTGCGACGCGGACTCGAGCCCGCCACGCTGCCCCGGCATGTCGCGATGATCATCGACGGCAACCGTCGCTGGGCCAAGCAGCTCGGCTACGACTCGGCCGCCCACGGGCACCGCGCGGGCGCGGCGAAGATGCGCGAGTTCCTCGAGTGGTGCGACGACCTCGGCATCGAGGTCGTGACGCTCTACCTGCTCTCGAGCGACAACCTCGGCAATCGCGCTCCAGAGGAGCTCTCGGCGCTCATCGAGATCATCGCCGACCTCGCCGAGGAGCTCTCGCACTACCGCGACTGGCGCGTGCAGCACGTCGGATCCGACGCCGGCCTTCCCGCGCCGCTCGTGGCCGCACTCGACGCGGCCGAGCTGCGCACCGCCGACAAGCGCGGCCTGCACGTCAACCTCGCCGTCGGGTACGGCGGTCGCAAGGAGATCACCGACGCGATGCGCTCGATCGTCGCGGCCCACCACGCCGAGGGCGGCAGCCTCGACGACCTCGCCGAACGGCTCACCCCCGACCTCATCGGCGAGCACCTCTACACGGGCGGCCAGCCCGACCCCGACCTCGTGATCCGCACGTCGGGCGAGCAGCGGCTCAGCGACTTCATGCTCTGGCAGGCCGCGCACAGCGAGTTCTACTTCGTCGAGGCGCTCGGTCCCGACCTCCGGCAGGTGGACTTCCTGCGGGCGATCCGCGACTACTCGCGCAGGCATCGGCGCTTCGGCGGCTGAGATCCGAAACCCATCGGGGTGCACGGGTCTGCCAAGATAGCGCTCGGAGAAGGAGGAGCGAATGGGCATCGACGCATTCGTCAACGGGTTCCGCGAGGAACCCGGCTACCTCGACTACGGCCGATTCGGTCCGCTGTCGCAGGTCGCGGCAGAGGAGGGCAACGCCCTCACGCACGTCCTCGAGCGCGCACGGCACGGCAGCTCCGGCGTCTTCGCCGAGCAGGACGCGCGGGTTCGCGAGGCGGCATCCGCCCTCACCGGCTTCCCCGCGGAGCAGATCGTCTTCACGCCGAACACGACGAGCGGCCTCATGCACGCGATGTTCGGCCTCACGGGCAGCGTGCTGCTCTCGCCCGACGAGTTCCCGAGCGTGCCGATCGCCGCGGTGCGCGCCCAGGAGGCGCTGCACACCGTGCAGCCCGTGTGGCTCGAGACCGACCACGGCAAGGTCACGCCCGGGCAGATCCGCGACCAGATCGAATCCGGCGTCGTCGCCGTGGCCGTCAGCCTCGTCGACTCGCGCACGGGATACCTCGCCGACATCGAGGGCATCCGCCAGGTCATCGGCGACCGACTGCTCATCGTCGACGCCATCCAGGGGTTCGGTGTCGTCGACGCCCCCTACCAGGCCGCCGACGTGGTCGTCACGGGCGGCCAGAAGTGGTGCCGGTCGGGCTGGGGCACCGGGTTCATGGCCCTGTCCGAACGCGCGATCGACCGCCTCACGCCCGTGTTCTCGGGCTACTCGGCGACCGAGGAGGCCGAGCCGTGGGGGTTCGTCCCGCCGCCCGCGCCGGGCGCCAAGGCGTTCCGCGTCACGAACCCCGACCCCATCGCCCAGGCCCGGTTCGCCGCCGCCATGGAGGAGCTCGCCGAGGTCGGCGTTCCGGCCGTGAACGCGGTCGTCGCCGAGAACGTCAGCCGCATCATCGACCTCGCCGACGAGTTCGCCTTCGCCGTGGCCTCCTCGCGCAACGAGCACGAACGCGCGGGCATCGTGGTCATCGAGCCGCCCGAGGACCAGGTGACGCTGCTCACCGCGTCGCTGCACAACCACGGCGTCACCGCCACGACACGTCTCGGCCAGGTGCGACTCAGCGCCCATGCCGCGACCGGCGCCGAGACGTTCGACATGCTCCGGTCGGCGTTCATCTCGTTCGGCACGGTCGCGACCTACTGACGCGACGTACTGACACGACGTACTGACGCCGCGGCGCGGCATCCGATCGGGTGCGGCATCCGCGCGCCCTGGGTGTTCACCCGCGTCGAATGTGAACACTGCGTGTCGTCGTGCGCGTCGCCGCGTGTCGGTCGACCGGAAATCGCGGCGCGGTCGTAGCGTCACTCACATCGGGCAAGGTGCCCGAACGAGTCGGCTCGTGAAGCGCTCGTAGGAGGACTCCCGGCCGGCGCGAGAGCCGAGCGGAAACGCTCGGGGCAGGAGCGGTCGTGGCCTCAACCGAAACCTCCAAGTCCTTCGCGAACCCCACCGGGCGCAAGTCGCGACCGGATGCAGAATCACCCCGCGGTGCCGCGCAGAGCGAACGCACGTACGTGCTCGACACCTCGGTGCTGCTGTCGGATCCGAAGGCGCTGTTCAGGTTCGCCGAGCACTCGGTCGTGCTGCCGGTGGTCGTCATCACGGAACTCGAGGCCAAGCGGAACGACCCCGAGATCGGCTACTTCGCCCGCCAGGCGCTGCGGATCCTCGACGAGTTGCGCATCGAGCACGAACGACTGGACTTCCCGATCCCGGTCGGCGACGGCGGATCGCTGCGCGTCGAGCTGAACCACTCCAGCATGTCCGTGCTGCCGAGCGGCCTGCAACTGAACGACAACGACACGCGCATCCTCGCGTGCGCCGCGAACCTCGCGAACGACGGCATCGCGGTCACCGTGGTCTCCAAGGACCTGCCGCTTCGCGTGAAGGCCGCCTCGATCGGCCTCGACGCCCAGGAGTACCGCGCCGAGCTCGCGCTCGACTCGGGCTGGACCGGCATGGGCGAGCTCACCCTCGGCTCCAACGACATGGCCAGCCTGTACGAGCACGAGGTGCTGACGATCCCCGCGGTGGCGGACGTTCCCGTCAACACCGGGCTCGTCATCCACTCCGATCGCGGCTCCGCCCTGGCGCGAGTCGTGGGGGAGCGGGAGGTCAGGCTCGTGCGCGGCGATCGCGACGTCTTCGGGCTGCACGGCCGCTCGGCCGAGCAGCGCCTCGCGATCGACCTGCTGCTCGACCCCGAGATCGGCATCCTGTCCCTCGGCGGACGCGCGGGCACTGGAAAGTCCGCGCTCGCCCTGTGCGCCGGGCTCGAGGCGGTGCTCGAGCGCCAGCAGCACAAGAAGATCATGGTGTTCCGGCCGCTGTACGCCGTCGGCGGGCAGGAGCTCGGCTACCTCCCCGGTGACCAGGGCGAGAAGATGAATCCCTGGGGCCAGGCGGTGTTCGACACGCTCGGGTCGGTCGTCTCCGACAACGTCCTCGACGAGGTGGTCGAGCGCGGCATCCTCGAGGTGCTGCCGCTCACCCACATCCGCGGCCGTTCGCTGCACGACTCGTTCGTGATCGTCGACGAGGCGCAGTCGCTCGAACGCAACGTGCTGCTGACCGTGCTCTCGCGCATCGGCCAGAACTCCCGGGTCGTGCTCACCCACGACGTCGCGCAGCGCGACAACCTGCGCGTGGGACGTCACGACGGCGTCGCATCCGTCATCGAGACGCTGAAGGGGCATCCGCTGTTCGCGCACATCACGCTGACCCGCTCGGAGCGCTCGGCCATCGCGGCGCTCGTCTCGGAGATGCTCGACGGCGCCGAGCTCACCTGATCCGGGCTGCGGGGGCGGGTTGGAGGCCCGTCCTCGCACGCGAGGTCGTCAGGTCGTCAGCTCGTCGGCACGAGCGATGCGACGATCGCCGTGGCGAACGGCGCGAGAAGTCCGAGCGCCGTGATCGGGCGGCGAAGGAGCGGGGCGTCGAGGCCGAGCCGGGCGGCGATTCGGTCGGCGGCCGTGACCTGCGCTTCGCTGGGTATCCCCGACAGCGGCTCGGGCAGCGACTTCGAGATCACCATGAGGCCGATCCTGCGCCATTCGATCGCGAGCGGGGCAACGATGGCGACGACCACGAGCGCGAAGAACGCACCGTACGCGAGGACGTAGGAGGGGGGAAACGTCTCAGGCGGACGGTTGGCATCGAGTTCGACGATTCGCAGCGTGCCGGTGTTCAACACGAGTGTCGAGAGGATCAACCCGAGGGCGAGTGAGGGTCCCTCGATGCCGCGCCAGACGTCCTGCATACGGTGCGCGAAGCGATTCAGGCTCTCGCCGTCGACCTGGCGCGGATCGAATTCGTCCGCTGGTTCGGGCGCACGGGATCGATCTGCGGCGGCCCCAACAGCCCGCAACTCCTCGTGCGTGATCCAGACGAGCATGACCCACGGTGCTCCGGCGGCCCAACCGAACGCGGTCAGCACGGCGATGATCACCCTGAATGCCGTCGGAACCCACCACTCCTCGGGCGACTGCCTCATGGACGTCGTCACCCAGATCAGGAGCCCGGATGCCGCAACGGCGAGCGCGGCGTAGATCAGAATCGACCGGAGCCACCACGGCCGCCCGCGACGCAGGCGTTCTGGTTCGCCGTGAACGCGCCGCAGTCCACTGAGGAACACCACAAGCCAGATGACGAACGAGATGGTCGCGGTGGCCGCCCAAAGTGGAAACCCATCCGGAATATGGGTATCGGCGCCCGACCACACGCCGAGCCCCCACAGCGTCGCATACGTGAGAACCGCGACGACCGCGATGAGCAATGACTCCAATGCCGGGCTCAACCGGCGCATGCTCGCCCCAGCGTTGCTCATCGACCCCTCCCTCGATGCGCGACGACGCGCTCGAGATCCCCGGAGCGGCGTCCTCTCGCACGCTACACCCGGGGCGCCGCCGCAAAAAGGCCTCGCGGCGCGGATTCAGGCCGACGCTCGGGGATCAGGACGGATGTCGCGCATCCGTCCTGATCCGGTGCCGATCGCCTGAGTCCGGGCGTGGATGGGGGTCGCGGATGTCGGAGGGAGCCGTGGCGCCGACTGGTGCCGCGGCAGGTCGTCAGCCGTAGATCTTCTCGGCGTACGACGGGCCGTAGTACTCCTCGAGCTCGTCGACCGAGGTGTCGGGTCGTTCGAGGGCGTGCGCGATGACTGCGCGGCGAGGCGCGGCATCCGGGTTCCAGTCGTCGGGCTGCCAGGTCTTCGAGCGGAGGAACGCCTTCGAGCAGTGGAAGAAGACCTCCTCGACCGCGACCTCCACCACGACGCTCGGGATGTGGCCGCGCACACGCATGCGGTCGGCATACGGCACGTCGCGGAGCAGGCGTGCTCGCCCGTTCACGCGCAGGGTGTCACCGCGACCCGGGATCACGAAGATCAATCCGACGTGCGGGTTCTCGAGCAGGTTGTGGAATCCGTCGGCCCGACGATTGCCCGGCCGTTCGGGAATCGCGATCGTGCGGTCGTCGAGCGCGATGGCGAAGCCCGCCGGGTCGCCCTTCGGTGAGACGTCCTGCGCGCCCGAGGCATCCGCCGTGGCGATGAAGCAGAGCGGGGATGCCGCGAGCCACTGCCGGTCGATGTCGTGCAGGTGATCGCGCGCCTTGTCGCGGGCGGCGGGCAGCGGGCGGCCGACGATCTGCTCGAGTTCGGCCGCGGTCGTGACGGGGGTGCCTCCGTGATCCATGTCTTCAACCTACGCCCGTCGATGTGCGGCGCACCGCACCGGGCATCCGCACGGTTCCCGGGGCGGGAAGGGCGGTTCCACCGTGGCGTGCGAGGACCCGTCCGGCGTTCCAGGAACGGCGGACGGGTCCGGTGCCGGCGGTGAGCGGGATCAGCGAAGGGCCGAGACCAGTTGCTTCAGCAGGCCGCCGTTGGGAACCGCGTCGTAGGAGCCCGTGATCGGCGTGATGGCGATGTCGTCGGACGCGAGCGCGGTCGTGTCCGCGTTCTTCACGGTCTCGACGGCATCGACGTTCACGCCGACTGCGATGCTCGAGGTGCCGCCGACCTGTGGCAGGACACCGGTGCCGGTGACGTCGAGGAAGCCCTTGCCCGTGCTCGTGAGGGCGACGCCCGGCGTGCCGCCGTCGTCGACGATCGGGTAGTTGACGTTCAGGCCGATGCCGTTCGGCAGAATCGGGCCCGCGCCGGTCAGCCGGTCGAGCTGTGCGACGAGTCGGACCACGAAGGCGGCGGTCTCGGCGAACGGACCGCCGGTCGCGCCGACCTCGGTGCTGACGGCGATGGCGGGGATGCCCTCGTTGAGGGCGGTCACGGCCGCGCCGATCGTGCCGGAGTGCACGGTCGCGGCGCCGATGTTCTGCCCCACGTTGGTGCCGGAGATGACGAGGTCGGGGGCGCCGTCGGCGAACGCGGTCGCGAGGCCGAGCTCGACCGAATCCGCCGGGCTGCCCGCGAGTGCGTACTTGCCCGCCTCGGGCTGGGTGACCTGGAGGGATCCGCCGAAGGTCGCGCGGGCGCCGACGCCGCTCTGGTTGGTCGCCGGGGCGAACATGGTGACGTCGTGGCCCGCGGCGACGAGCGCGTCGTAGACCGCGGTGATGCCCGGCGCGTTCCAGCCGTCGTCGTTCGTGAGGAGGATGCGCAACGGCTGGGTTGCCGGCGCCTTGGACGTCGAACGCTCGGACGCGACGGCGGATGCGGCAGCGACCGGAGCTCCGGTCGCCGGTGCGGCCGACGCGGGGGCGGCCGTGGCGCCGGCGGCGGCCGCGGCGATCAGCAGGGTGGCGGCGATGCGGGTGCCGCGGGGCAGGCTCGGGATCATGCGAAGTCCTTCTCGTCCAGGTGCGTGGCGGATGCCGTGGCCACCTTGTCGAGCAGGGGTGAACCGGACACCGTGGTCCGGTGGACGAGCGGTTGCGGGGGAATGAACGACCCGCTCCGTGCGCGCTCGCCGCACGCGTGCGAGCCGGGCCGGTGGCGGGCACGCATGACGTCGGCCGGGCGCGGCCGGGCACGCATGGTGCCGGCGCGCGCTCTGCCGGGGACGCCGAACGCCCGCCACGAGCGAGCGTGACGGGCGTTCGGACGGCGTGCGCGCGAGGCGCTGCAGCGCTACTTCGCCTGCGGCGGACGGGTCATCGAGAGCAGGTCGAGGGCCGAGTCGAGCTGCTCCTCGGTGAGCTCGCCGCGCTCGACGTAGCCGAGCTCGATGACGGCCTCGCGCACCGTGACGCCCTGCTTGACCGAGTGCTTCGCGATCTTGGCCGCGGCCTCGTAGCCGATGAGCTTGTTGAGCGGCGTCACGATGGACGGCGACATGCCCGCGAGCGCGGTGACCCGGTCGAGGTTGGCCTCGAGCCCGTCGACCGTCTTGTCGGCGAGGACGCGCGACGCGTTGGTGAGCAGGCGGATCGACTCCAGCAGCGCGGTGCCCATGACCGGGATCTGCACGTTGAGCTCGAACGAACCGGATGCGCCGGCCCAGGCGACCGTGGCGTCGTTGCCGATGACGCGCGCGGCGACCATGAGCACCGCCTCGGGGATGACGGGGTTGACCTTGCCGGGCATGATCGACGAGCCGGGCTGCAGGTCGGGGATGAAGATCTCGCCGAGGCCGGTGTTCGGGCCGGAGCCCATCCAGCGCAGGTCGTTGCAGATCTTCGTGAGGCTCACGGCGATGGTGCGCAGCGCACCGGACGCGTCGACGAGGCCGTCGCGGTTGGCCTGCGCCTCGAAGTGGTCGGCGGCCTCAGTGATGGGCAGCTCGGTCTCGCGCTGGAGGAGCTCGATGACCAGCTGCGGGAACCCGGCGGGCGTGTTGATGCCCGTGCCGACGGCGGTGCCTCCGAGCGGCACCTCGGCGACGCGGGGGAGCGCGGTGCGAACGCGCTCGATGCCGAGGCGGACCTGGCGCGCGTAGCCGCCGAACTCCTGGCCGAGCGTGACGGGGGTCGCGTCCATCAGGTGCGTGCGGCCGGCCTTGACGACCTCCGCCCACGCCTCGGCCTTCGCCTCAAGGGCGACGGCGAGGTGGTCGAGCGCGGGGATGAGCTCGTCGATGAGCGCGGCCGTGACGGCGATGTGCACGGAGGTCGGGAACACGTCGTTCGAGGACTGCGAGGCGTTGACGTGGTCGTTCGGGTGCACCTCGCGGCCGAGCTTCGCCGTGGCGACGGTCGCGAGGACCTCGTTCATGTTCATGTTCGAGGACGTGCCCGAGCCGGTCTGGTAGGTGTCGACCGGGAAGTGCTCGACGAATCCGTGGCGCCCCGCGATGACCTCGTCGGCCGCCTCGACGATCGCGTTCGCGACGTCCTGGTCGAGCACGCCGAGCTGCGCGTTGGCCTGTGCGGCCGCCTTCTTGATGCGTGCGAGCGAGGCGACCTGGGCGGGCTCGAGGCCTTTGCCCGAGATCGGGAAGTTCTCGACGGCGCGCTGGGTCTGCGCGCGGTAGAGGGCGGACGCGGGCACCCGCACCTCGCCCATCGTGTCGTGTTCGATGCGGTAGTCGGCGGTGTTGTCCACCAGGTGTCCTTCCGGTTCGCGTGCCCGTGTGTCTCGTGCGGCGGGCGGGGTGATGTGGGGGCGGATGCCTCGGGCTGCCGTCAGATCCGGCCGATGACGACGTCGGTGTCGACCAGTCCCTGGGAGAGGCGGTAGTTCGCGCCCACGATGGCCAGCGTACCCGCTGCGATCGCGTCGCTGATCATCTCGGATTCCTCGAGGAGCCTCGACACGGTGGCCCGCAGGTGCTCGCGGCCGACGTAGGCGGCGTCGACCTTCGCACCGTCGACGGGCGCGTTCGGGTCGCCGCCGGCGACGCGCCGGACCGAGGGCACGATGCTCGCCACGAGCCCGGCGATGTGCGCGGGCAGGGGCTCGGCGTCGGCGGTCTGCGACGTGATCGCGGCCTGGACGGCACCGCAGGCGTCGTGGCCGAGCACGACGATGAGCGGCACGTGCAGCACGCCGACCGCGTACTCGAGGGAGCCGACGACCGACGAAGAGATGACCTGCCCTGCGTTGCGCACGACGAACGCGTCGCCGAGGCCGACGTCGAAGATGATCTCGGCGGACAGGCGCGAGTCGCTGCAGCCGAAGATCGCCACGAGCGGTCGCTGGCCCTCGCTGAGCGAGGCGCGTCGCTCGACGTCCTGCCGTGGATGTTGGGGCTCGCCCTCGACGAAGCGCACATTGCCGCGGCGGAGCTCCCGCCAGGTCTCGGCCGGGGTGGTGGGGCGAGCGGAGGGTTCGGTCACGGCGGCTCCTCGTGGTGGTGGCTCGGGGGGATCAGATGCTGCGGCGGATCACTGCTGCGCTTCGATGGCGGGCGTCAGCGCCGCGGCCATCGTGGCGAACTCGGCGTCGGTGGCGGTGCCGATGAGGACGAAGGTCGTGCCGCCAGATTCGGTGGTGAGCCCGTATCGGGCGTTGCCGACGTCGTCGGACGAGTCGCGGTTGTCGTAGACCGTCCAGTCGACGCCGGCGATCTGGACCGTGCCGGTCGCGAGCGTGCGGGCGAGCAGTTCTGCGGCCCACGTGGGGTTCGCGTCGAGGCCCTGGTACACGCCGAGGTACTCGTTGTCGGGGGTGACGTAGCCGGCGTACCAGGCCGTGACCCCGTCGGTCTCACTGCGCCGCAGCTCGGCCGCGTTCGCGTTCCAGCCCTCGGGCAGGTCGGGGACGGCCAGCATCTCGCCGGTGGCGACCTGGGCCTGCTCGGCCACCTCGGCCACGTCGACGTCGCGGTCGATCGCGTCGTTGCTGCGCGGCACGGCGAGCACGATGACGAGCACGACCGCGAGGCTCGCGATCAACGCGTATACGAGGTTGCGCGTGGTCTGGCGCTCGCGGTGGTTGCGCGAGTTCGTCGCCTTGCGGGCGGCGGTCTCCTCGGGGGTCTCGGGGCGCCCGAGCTCGGCGACGACGGCCGGCGGCTTGGTCGCCATCAGCGCACCTCGTCGGATGCCGCGACGGCGCCGTTCGCGGTCGCGCGGGCGGCGTCGAGCCGGGCCTTCGCGCCGACCAGCCACTCCTCGCAGCGGGCGGCCAGCGCCTCGCCGCGCTCCCACAGCGCGAGCGAGTGCTCGAGCGTCGCGGAACCCTGCTCGAGTTCGGAGACGACCTGGACGAGTTCGTCGCGCGCCTGCTCGTAGCTCAGCTCGGAGACATCCGTGGTGGGGGGCATGGGCGCCATTCTATTCGGCGGGGCTGACAGGCTCGTCGCGGTCGAGGGAGCCCTCGGGGGCATGGGGCGTGCTGCCGGCTTCGAGCGCGCCGTGCGAGCGCGCGCCGATCGTGCCGTCGGAGAGCGTCACGACGAGCTCAGCGCCTTCGGGCGCTCCCTGCGGGCCGCGCACGACCCGCCCGTCGCCGCCCTGAACGATCGCGTAGCCGCGGTCGAGCGTCGCCTGCGGGGAGAGCGCGCGGAGGTGTCCGCGCAGCTCGCCGATGCGCGAGGTCTGGCGTTCGACGTGCCGTTCGACCAGTTCGGAGCCGCGTGCGACCCACCGGGTCAGCTCCTCGGCACGGCGGTCGACGATCCACGATCCGTCGGCGAGCACCGGTCGCATGCGCAGGTGCCCGATGCGGTCGCGCTCGCGCGTGAGGATGGAGGCCAGCCGCATGCCGAGGCGGGCCCGCACGGAGTCGACCCGCGCGAGTTCTTCGGTGACGTCGGGGATGACGCGCTTCGCGGCGTCGGTCGGGGTGGACGCCCTGAGGTCGGCGACGTCGTCGAGCAGCGGGCGGTCGGCCTCGTGCCCGATCGCCGAGACGATCGGCGTGGTCGCCTCGGCCGCGGCGCGCACCACGCGCTCGTCGCTGAACCCGAGCAGGTTCTGGAAGTCGCCGCCGCCGCGGGCGATGATGATGACCTCGACCTCGGGGTCGGCATCGAGCTGCCGGATGGCCCTGGCGACCTCGGTCGGCGTGCGATCGCCCTGCACCGTGGCGTACTCGATGCGGAACTCCACCGCCGGCCAGCGAAGCCGGGCATTGCGCAGGACGTCCTTCTCGGCGTCGCTGTCGCGGCCGGTGACGAGGCCGACCACGCCCGGCAGGAACGGCAGCGGTCGCTTGCGCGAGAGCTCGAAGAGCCCCTCGGCCGCGAGCTGCCGGCGCAGCTTCTCGAGCCGCTCGAGCAGGTCGCCGAGCCCGACGTGCTTCATGTCGAAGACCTGCATCGACAGGGAGCCGCCCTTGACCCACCAGCTCGGCTTCACGAGCAGCACCGCGTGATCGCCCTGCTTGAACTGCTCGGAGAGCTTCGCGCGCACCGAGGACCACATGGTGAACGAGATGGTCGCGTCGGCCTCGAGGTCCTTCAGCTTGCCGTACACGTTGCCGCCCGAGACGCCCCACTGGGTGATCTCGCCCTCGACCCAGACCATGCCGAGGCGGTCGATCCACTCCTTGAGCTTGCCCGAGAGGGTGGAGACCGGCCAGGGCGCGTCTCGCGTGGGCGCGGCATCCGTCATGGGTCCTCCTCGGGGTCGGTCGGCGGGCGTGCAGCCCGCCCCGCGTAGGATGTGATGGTGACGACCACCACCCCTAAAATCGGCCTCGGCATGCCTCGCGTGCCCGGCCTGCGCGGCCGGCTCAAGGATATCCCCGTCCCCGGACACAAGCGCGTGCTGCTCGCAGCCCCCCGCGGCTACTGCGCGGGCGTCGACCGAGCGGTGATCGCCGTCGAGAAGGCGCTCGAGCACTACGGCGCCCCGGTGTACGTGCGCAAGCAGATCGTGCACAACATCCACGTCGTGACCGAGCTCGAGGCCAAGGGCGCGATCTTCGTCGAGGAGGTCGACGAGGTGCCCTCGGGCGCCCACATCGTGTTCAGCGCGCACGGCGTCTCCCCGGCGGTCGTGCACGCGGCATCCGATCGCGGACTGCACGCCATCGACGCGACCTGCCCGCTCGTGACCAAGGTGCACCGCGAGGCCGTGCGCTTCGCGCGCGACGACTTCGAGATCCTGCTCATCGGCCACGAGGGCCATGAAGAGGTCGAGGGCACCGCCGGCGAGGCGCCCGACCACGTCACGATCGTGAACAGTCCCGACGACGTGCCGAACATCGACGTGCGCGACCCCGACAAGGTCGTGTGGCTCTCGCAGACGACGCTGTCGGTCGACGAGACCATGGAGACCGTGCGGCGCCTGCGCGAGCGGTTCCCGAACCTGGCCGATCCGCCCAGCGACGACATCTGCTACGCCACCCAGAACCGCCAGGTCGCGATCAAGAAGGTCGCGCAGGACGCCGACCTCGTGATCGTCGTGGGATCGGCGAACTCCTCGAACAGCGTGCGCCTCGTCGAGGTCGCCCTCGAGTACGGCGCCAAGGCCGCCTACCGCGTCGACTACGCCAGCGAGGTGAAGCAGGAGTGGCTCGACGGCGTCGAGACCGTCGGCGTGACGAGTGGGGCATCCGTTCCCGAGGAACTCGTGCACGAACTGCTCGAGGCGCTCGCCGACGCCGGGTACGGCGAGGTCAGCGAGGTGAAGACCGCCGAGGAGGACCTGATGTTCTCGCTCCCGAAGGAGCTGCGGCGCGACCTCGCCGGCAACCGCGAGGAGCGGGCGCTCGGCGGCCGCACCCGCACCGAAGCCCGGCCGTAACACGTCGGATGCAGAGAACGCCCCGCCGCGAGGCGGGGCGTTCTGCGTTCGCGCACGGCGCGGTGCGGCTGGCCGCTACGCGCCGGTGGTGCTGAGCGAGGTCAGGAAGTCGGGGTCGCTCGCGAAGACGAGCATGCCGACGACGGAGACCACGAAGAACGCCACGACGCCGGCGACGAGCGGGATCCACCAGGCGATGCGCCCCGCGCGGAGGCGGGCGCGCGACCAGAGCAGGGCGCCGACCCACGCCAGCACCTGCACCGCGATGCCGACGGCGATGATCGCCGGCACCGCGGGCCCCGGCGTGAACGAGGTCGGTCCGTCGATGCCGAGCATCGAGGAGGACAGCTTCGCGGACTCGAGGGCGGTCGCCGGCAACTGCCAGAGCGTCAGGCAGTTGTAGACGACGCCGAAGACGCCGAACACGAGCAGCGCGATGGTCCAGAGACGGTCGGTCGGGTGCGCGACGCCGGAAGCCGGCGCGGTCTGCACGCCGGTGCCGGTCGAGGCGTCCGGCGCACCGGCCGAGGCCCGGGACGCGCCGGCGAGGGTCGCGTCGGCCGCGGCATCCGGTGTCGGAGCGGGTGCGACCGGCGGCTGCCAGGTCCATCCCTCGGGCGCGTACTCGCCGTACTGCGGACGAGGCCGCTCGTCACGCGGGGGAGTCGGCGCGGGCGAATCCTGCCCGGCGGCTCCGGTCGGTCGAGCGGCCTCGTCGTTCGTCATGCGGTTGCGCCCTACGCCGAGATCGAGTTGCCGGCGGAGCCGAGCTGACGGGTCGACTCGACCACGCGGGCGGCCATGGCCGTCTCGGCGACCTTGCCCCACGCGCGCGGGTCGTACTGCTTCTTGTTGCCGACGCCGCCGTCGACCTTCAGCACGCCGTCGTAGTTCTTGAACATGTAGTCGGCGATGGCCCGCGTGTACGCGTACTGCGTGTCGGTGTCGATGTTCATCTTCACGACGCCGTTGGCCACGGCCTCGGCGATCTCGGCGTCGGTCGAGCCCGAGCCGCCGTGGAAGACGAGGTCGAGCGGCTTCGGGCCGGTGCCGTACTTGGCGGCGAGGCCGTCCTGGATGTCCTTGAGGAGCGACGGGCGCAGCTTCACGTTGCCGGGAGCGTAGACGCCGTGCACGTTGCCGAACGTGAGCGCGGCCATGTAGCGGCCCTGCTCGCCGAGGCCGAGCGCCTCGACGGTGGAGATCGCGTCGTCGAGGGTCGTGTAGAGCGCCTCGTTGGAGCCCTCGTGCTTCACGCCGTCCTCTTCGCCGCCGACGACGCCGATCTCGACCTCGAGGATCGCGTTGATCGCCTTCATGCGGGGCAGGATCTCCTTCGCGATCTCGAGGTTCTCGTCGAGCGGCACGGCCGAGCCGTCCCACATGTGCGACTGGAAGATCGGGTTGCCGCCGGCCTTGACGGCCTCTTCGGACGCCGCGAGCAGCGGGAAGACGAAGTCCTCGAGTGCCGGCTTCGGGCAGTGGTCGGTGTGGAGCGCGACCGTGACGGGGTAGCTCTTCGCGATCTCGTGCGCTGCGGCGGCGAACGCGAGGGCGCCGGTGGCGCGGGCCTTGACCGTGTGGCCGGCGAAGTAGTCGGCGCCGCCGGTGGTGACCTGGATGATGCCGTCGGAGCCGGCCTCGGTGAGGCCCTGCAGCACCGCGTTGAGGGTCTGCGTCGACGAGACGTTGAACGCCGGGAAGGCGAACGCCTTCGCCTTGGCGGTGTCGAGCATCTGTGCGTACTGCTCGGGGGTGGCGATGGGCATGGCGCTCCTTCGGAAGGCAACAGGATTCCTCCGAAGTCTACCGAGGTTGCGAGGAGTGCTCACGTGCGTTGCGCGAGCAGCGGATGCCGCGACTGGGCGAAGATGGGTCCGTGCTCCCGACCCCAGCCGAAGAGCCTCCTGTCGCCGCATCCGACGAGCCGCGTTCGGCGCCCGCAGCGGATGCCGCGCAGTGGGCCCTCGACGAAGGCCTGCGACGTGCGCTCGCCGTGGCCGTCCGCGCCGCGGCCGATGCGGCCCGTCCGCTCGTCGGATGCGGCGACGGCGACGCGGTGGACGCGGCGGCGGTCGAAGCGCTCCGCACGGCCCTCGCGGGCGCGCCCGCCGACATCCGCGTCGTCTCGGGCGAGGGCGAGAAGGACGACGCCCCGATGCTCCACCCCGGCGAGCGGTTCGGCACGGGCGCCGGCCCGGCGCTCGACCTCGTGGTCGACCCGGTCGACGGCACCCGACTCGCCGCTTCCGGTCGCGCGGGGGCGATGGCGATCCTCGCGGTCGCGCCGCGCGGGTCGTTCGCCGACCTCGGGCCCGCGTTCTACCTCGACAAGCTCGTGCACGCGGCGCCCGCGTCCGGTGCGGATGCAGGCCTGGGGCTCGACCTCCCGGTCGCCGAGAACCTGGCACGACTCGCCGCCGCGCACGGGCGCCCGGTCTCCTCGCTCCGCGTCGCCGTGCAGACCCGCCCGCGCAATGCGGCCGTCGCCGAGGCCGTGACCGCCGCGGGCGCGCAGGTGCACGGCTTCGAGCACGGCGACATCGAGCGCGTCGTGCACGCGGTCTCGACGAACGGCGGGCTCGACCTGCTCCTCGGCATCGGCGGTGCGCCCGAGGGGCTGCTCGAGGCCGCGATCGTGCGCGCGCACGGCGGGATCATGCGCGCGCGCTTCGCGCCGCAGTCCGATGCCGAGAGCCTGCGGATCGCCGACTTCCTCGCGTCGGACCGTGCGTCGTCCGTCGGCGCGGGGCTCGCGACGGCGACGGGTCTCGGCCTGCACGACCTGTGCGCGGCATCCGCCCTCGTGGTCATCGCACCCGTGACGCCGTGCGCAGTTGCTCCTGCCCGTGCGCCGTCCGTGATCGTCGACGACGCCGGCCGGCCCGACCTCGTGACCGCAGGCTTGACCGCAGGTTAAGAATCGCCGTTCTTTCTGCGCTAGTCGTCCCGGATTTCGACAGCATCGCAAACGCCCTCCCTAGGCTGGACGCGAGCGCGGACGGAGCCGACGGCCCGACCGGGGCCGCGCAGGCCAGTCGCACCGACGCACGGAGGATCACTCGAGGATGACGAACAACGACGCCGAGAGCCTGTACCGCCACCCCGACCGCAACATCGCCCTCGAACTCGTGCGAGCGACCGAGGCCGCCGCGATCCGTTCGTATCCGTGGATCGGCAAGGGCGACAAGCTCGGCGCCGACGGCGCCGCGGTCGACGCGATGCGCGCGTTCCTCGGCACGGTGAACTTCGACGGCGTCGTCGTGATCGGCGAGGGCGAGAAGGATGCCGCGCCCATGCTCTTCAACGGCGAGCGGGTCGGCACCGGCCGCGGGCCCGCCTGCGACATCGCGGTCGACCCGATCGACGGCACGTCGCTCACCGCCGCCGGGCGCCACAACGCGCTTTCGGTCATCGCCGTCGCCGACCGCGGCACGATGCTCGATGCCTCCACGGTCTTCTACATGGACAAGATCGTGACGGATGCCTCGGGCATCGGCGTCGTCGACATCCGCCGGCCGATCGGCGAGAACCTGCGCGCGCTCGCCGCGGCGAAGGGCAAGGACGTGAGCGAGCTGCGGGTCGCGGTGCTGAACCGCGAGCGGCACGAGCAGCTCATCGCCGACATCCGCGAGGCCGGCGCCGGCACCCGCCTGATGAGCGACGGCGATGTCGCCGGCGGCATCAACGCGGCCCGCTACGAGTCGCGCATCGACATGTGCGTCGGTATCGGCGGCAGCCCCGAGGGCATCACCACGGCGTGCGCGATCAAGGCGCTCGGCGGGTTCATGCAGGGCGTGCTCGCCCCGAAGGACGACGCCGAGCGTGCCCGCGGCGAGGCGGCCGGCCTCGACTGCGACCGGGTCTACGAGCTCGACGACCTCGTGCGCGGCGACAACACCTTCTTCGTGGCCACCGGCGTGACCGACGGCGAGCTCCTCGAGGGCGTCCGCAAGAAGGGTCCGATCGTGCGCACCGAGTCGATCGTGCTGCGCGGCAAGTCGGGCACGATCCGGCGCATCGTGGCCGATCACCTCGTCGAGAAATGGCTGGTCGACGCCGACCGGTGACCGTCGATCGATCGCGGGCGTCGGCGGGTCGGCCGACAATGGGACGGTGACCGACCGCCAGAGACTGCCGCGCGCCCTTCGGCCGTTCGGCGTCGCCCAGTACCGGCTGCTCGCGCTCGCCCTCGCGGCGTCGCTGCTGTCGGCCGGCGCCTGGCTGGTCGCCGCCGTCTGGCAGGTCGTCGAGCTCGGCGGAACCCCGATCGACCTCTCGCTCGTCGCGGTCGGATCGAGCCTCGGCCTCGTGCTCGCGGTGCTCATCGGCGGCGTCGCGGCCGACCGCATCCCGCAGCGGCGCATCCTCATCACGGTCGAGATCGTGCGGGGTGCGGCGTTCGCCGTCGCGGCGGTGCTCGCCGCGACGGGTGTCATCGAGGTGTGGCACATCGCGGCGATCTCGTTCGTCCTCGGCCTGGCCGACGGGTTCTTCTACCCGGCCTACTCGGCCTGGCTGCCCGCGCTCCTGCCCGGCTCGCAGCTGCTCGCCGCGAACGGCATCGAGGGCGTGCTGCGTCCAGCCGTCATGCAGGCGGCGGGCCCCGCGCTCGCGAGCGCGTTCATCGCCCTTCAGGGGCCGTGGCTGGCGTTCGCCGCGGTCGCCGGCATGCAGGTCGTCGCCGTCGTGGTGCTGGCGGTGATGCGCGAGACGCCGGTGCGGCGCGACCCGAAGGAGGTCGTGCGGCACCCCGTGCGGCAGTCCTTCATCGACCTGCGCGACGGGTTCGCCTACCTCGTGCGCACCAAGTGGCTGCTCGCCACCCTGGTCTTCTCGATCGTCCTCGTGTTCATCATCATGGGGCCGATCGAGGTCTTGCTGCCGTTCGCCGTGAAGGACCAGACCGGCGGCGGCGCCGGGGCGTTCGCGCTCGCGCTCGCCGCGTTCGGCGTCGGCGGTGCGGTCGGGTCGCTCACGGTGGCGTCGTTCCGCCTGCCGCGGCGCTACCTCACGCTCATGATCCTCGCGTGGGGTGTCGGATGCCTCCCGCTCGCGATCATCGGCTACACCTCGCAGCTCTGGGTCATGGTCATCGCGCTGTTCCTCGTCGGAGCGCTCTTCGACGGCGCGCAAGTCGTGTGGGGAACCCTGCTGCAGCGCCGCGTGCCGCCGTCGATGCTCGGACGCGTGTCGAGTCTCGACTTCTTCGTGTCGCTCGCGCTCATGCCCGTGTCGATGGCCGTCGCAGGCCCCGTCGGCGAGGCGATCGGGCTTGCACCCGCGTTCCTCCTCGCCGGACTCGTGCCGCCGTTCATCGCGTTCGCGACCCTCGCCATCGCCCGGCTCGGAAAGGACGAGCTCGCCCACCCGCTCGACTCCGCGCCGCCGACCGACGCGGTGGGCGTGGTCACCGGGGCGGAGGCCGCGGCCGGGTTCGCGTCGCCGTCGGACGAGAGCCACCCGCCGGCCTCGGACGACGGGGCGCTCCGCGACTGACCGTCCGGCTGCCTCACCCTCGACGTGGACCGCCGAGTGTGCCATGGTGGGCGCGAACACCGCGAACAAGGGGGATCCGATGGTGGATATCAGTGATGCGTTCCCGGGCTTCAGCGTGCACGACGTCGACGCGGCCCGGGCGTTCTACGGCGAGGTGCTCGGGCTGGCCGTCGAGGAGTCGATGGGCGGGCTGCGGCTGACGCTCCCGTCGGGCCAGGGCGTCTTCGTGTATCCGAAGGACGATCACGAACCCGCGTCGTTCACGATCCTGAACTTCGAGGTCGCCGATCTCGAGGGCACGGTCGACGACCTCAATGCCGCCGGCGTCATCACGAAGATCTACACCGACCCGCACTCGTTCGGCACCGACGAGCGGGGTATCGCGTGGGGGTCGAAGACCGGTCAGGGGCCGGACATCTGCTGGTTCCGCGATCCTTCGGGCAATGTGCTCAGCCTGATCGCGCAGTGACGCTCCGGCGCGCCCCGGGAGCTGGTAGACCCGAGGCATGTTGGGGCAATCGCTGAATGCGCCGTGGGCGTCGAGCAGCGGCGTGTACACGCACACGTGGACGTTCCAGGTCTCGCATCCGGGACGCACGATCGTCGAGGTGGCGCTCACCTCGGTCAACAGCGTCGATGACGACGACGGCACGTTCGCCCGGTTCGGCGTCTCGCAGATCGTGAGTGACAGCGGGGTCGAGAACTTCGGCGACGACGGCCCGCCGGTCGTCGCCCGCGACGGCGTCACGAGCGTGAGCGTGCGGATGTTCGTGGTCAACTCGTTCGCGCGCGGGCGCGTCGCCCGGAACTTCTGGTGAGGGGGCCGTTCGATGATCGACGAGACGGCGAGCAGTGAGAAGGTCGAGACGAGACAGCGGGTGAGCGTGCTTTACGACCCCGAGACGGGGCGGGCGGTGCGCGGCCACACCTTCGTCGGCGTGGACGACGAGCTGTCGGCGCCGGACGGCCGGGAGGCGCGCGAACGCGTGTTGCGCGAGGACGCCGGCGTAGACCGGGCCTCGGCGCGGCTGCGGTTCGCCGACGCCGACGCCGACCTGCGCATCGAGGCGCCGGCCGAGCTCGAGGTGGTCGATGACGTCGTCACGGCCCGGCCGGTGCGCATCGTGCGACGCCGGGTGGATCCGGAGATCCTCCGCACGCTGCCGCCGCTGCGGCGGGACTGAGCGTTCAGGTCGGACGCGACGTCAGATCGACCGGATCTCGGGGTCGATGTCGGCGGCGAAGCTCGCGTCGTCGGAGCCGAGGTCGAACTCGGCGTCGATGACCGACGATTCGGGCGATGCGTCGGAGGCGCCCACCTCGATGGCCGCCGTCTCGGTCGTGGCCGCCGAGGTGAATTCGTAGGCCGTCAGCTCGCGCGGGCTCTCTTCGATGCCTTCGAGCTGTGCGAGCACCTTGGTCTCGTCGAGCGCCTTGAGCTTGCGGGCGGTCGGCATGACCCGGGTCTCGAGCGAGCCGACGAACGCGTTGTAGTCCTTCACGGTGCGCTCGATGGTGCGGCCGAGCTTCTCGATCTGGCCCGCCGTGACCGACAGGCGCGCGTAGAGCTCGCGGCTGAGGTCGAAGAGCGTCTTGGCCTCCTTGGTCAGGACGTCTTGCTGCCAGCTGAAGGCGACCGTCTTCAGCACCGACCAGAGCGTGACGGGGGAGGCGAGCGCGACGCGCTTGGAGAACGCGTAGTCGAGCAGGGCGGGGTCGGTCTCGAGGGCGCTCGAGACGAGCGACTCGCTCGGGATGAACGCGATGACCATCTCGGGCGAGGCGCCGAGCCCCGCCCAGTAGGTCTTGCCGCCGAGCGCGGTGATGTGGTCGCGTACGGCCTTGACGTGCTGCTTCATGAGCGCATCGCGGCGAGCCGCCTCGGCGCCCGTCGCCGTGAGCGGGATCTGGCTGGCCTCGAGGTAGGCGTTGAAGGGCACCTTGGCGTCGACGGCGATGTTCTTGCCGCCGGGCAGGTGGATGACCATGTCGGGGCGGCCGGCGCCCGCGTCGGTGGTGATGGAGTGCTGGGTGTCGAAGTCGACGCGCTCGAGCAGGCCCGCCGCCTCGACGACGCTCCTGAGCTGCGTCTCGCCCCAGACGCCGCGCGTGCTGTTGGAGCGGAGCGCCGAGGCGAGCGTCTCGGCCGTGGAGCGCAGGCGCTCCTCGTTCTCGGCGGCGATCTTCAGCTGCTGGCTCAACTCGCCGTGCTGCTGGTGCCGCTGGGTCTCGAGCTCGGTGACCTTCGCCTGCATCTCGGTGATCGTCTGCTTGACCGGGGCCAGCGCCTGCAGCACCTTGCTGTCGGCCGCCTCACGGGCCTCGCGCTGCTGCTGCTCGGACCGCTGGCGCTCGACGATCTCGCGGTACTGCGTGCGCGCCGACTCGATCTGCTCGCGCAGGCCCACGGTCGTGGCCTGTACGGCCGCGAGTTCGGCCTGCAGCTGCGCCTGCGCCTGCTGCTCCTCGGCACGGATGCGCGCCTGCTCGGCGGCGCCGCCCGCCTGCAGTGCCGAGATCTCGGCCTGGTGCCGGGCCTCGACGAGTGCGGGGTCTTCGACCGCCGGCGCGTCGACGGTGGCCTCGGCCGCGCGCTTGGACGCGAGGAACCAGGTGGCCAGCGCACCGAGTGCGATGCCGACGACGAGGCCGATGACGAGCAGCAGGATCTCCATGCCGCCAAGTGTGGCAGGGGCCGCCGACATCGCGGGCGAGAGCCGTCGGCGTGGGCGCGACGGGCGTGGGGGAGGCGGCGCTACTGGAGCGCCATCGGGCCGTGCGTCGCCGCACGGGTCGCCGCGGCGACCCGGCCGACCGTGCCGAACGACACGCGCGTGACGTGCGCGAGCCGGTCGAGGTCGTCGGCCTCGTGACGTCGGGCCGCGTGCACGATGATCGCCGCGCACGCCTCGGCGTCGGCGAGGGCGTCGTGGTGGGAGAAGCCCTCGAAGCCCGCGGCCATGGCCGCGACCGGCAGGCGGTACGACTCGAGGTGATAGGTCTTGCGCGCGACCTGCAGGCTGCAGAGCGAGCGATGGTTCGGCACGTCGGCGCCGACGGCCTCGCTGGTCTTCTCGATGACCCGCATGTCGAAGCCGGCGTTGTGCGCCACGAGCACGTCGTCGCCCGCGAACGCGCGGAACTCGGGCAGCAGGTCGGCCCACCCCGGTGCCTGCGCGACCATGTCGCGCGTGATGCCGTGCACGCGCACGTTCCACTCCGAGAACTCGTCGTGCGGGAATGGTGGGCGGATGAAGCGGTGCAGCCGGTCGACGACGATGCCGCCCCGCACCTTCACCAGTCCGATCGAACAGGCCGACGCACTCGACGGGTTGGCGGTCTCGAAGTCGATCGCGGTGAAGTCCACTGGCACGTCAGCATCGTGCCATGCACCGCCGACGGTTGACGGATGCCTCGCCGCAGGCGTGGAATGGGCGCCATGACCGAGACGACCGACCCCGCACCGCCCCTCGGCGATCCGGCTGCGCCGACGACGGTCGCGGCGGCGAGATCGTTCGGCGCGGCGGCATCCGTCTATCACCGGGCCCGGCCCGGCTACCCGGCCCAGGCCGTCTCGTGGCTCGTGGGCGAGGCGGTCGAGGTGCTCGACCTCGGTGCCGGCACGGGAAAGCTCACCGAGGCGCTCGTCGCGCTCGACCGCGACGTGATCGCCGTCGATCCGGTCGAGGAGATGCTCGACGAGCTGGAGCTCGCGGTGCCGGGCGTGCCGCGCATCCTCGGCACGGCCGAGGACATCCCGCTCGAGGACGACTCGTTCGACGCGGTCGTCGCGGGCCAGGCGTGGCACTGGTTCGAGCCGCATCGCGCGCTGCCCGAGATCGCGCGAGTGCTGAGGCCGGGCGGCGTGCTCGGCCTGGTCTGGAACAGCCGCGACCTCCGCGCCGACTGGCTGCGCGACGCCGGCGAGATCATGCACGAACGCCATGACGCGAGCGCGACGTTCGAGGCGTACGTGACGATCGGGCCGCCGTTCGGCGAGGTCGAGGAGCACACGGTCGAGTGGACCGAGCGGATGTCGCGCGAGCGGTTCCTCGAACTGGTCCGATCGCGCAGCACCTTCATCACCGCATCGCCCACCGAGCAGGAGGCGACGATCGGCGCGCTCGAGACGTTGCTCGACACCCATCCCGACGTCGCGGGCGCCGTGGAGCTCGAGGTGCCCTACCTCACGCGCTGCTTCCGCGCGCGGCTCGAGGGGTGAGCCGCGCGCGGACGCGTGGGCTGCGCTAGCCGCGCTGGGCTCGTCGCACCCGGCGGGCGATGACGGATGCCGCGGCGCCGGTCGCGACGAGCAGCAGGGCCGCCGTGGCCGCCCCGGTCTCCACGCCCGTCTCGGCGAGCTGCGGGCCCGCGGCGGCGGATGCGTCGGACGCGGCGGCGGCCGGGTCATCGGCGATGAGGGGACTCTCGGCCGTCGCGACATCCGCGAGGCAGCGCTTCAGCTCGGTCGTCTTGACCCAGGCCGAGCCCTCGGCGACCGGCGTGCAGCCTTCGGCGAAGGCGATCTCTCGCTCGTCGGAGAGCATGCGGACGAGCGGGGTGTACGCGGCGCCGGTCGCGGGATCGATGCCCGCGCGCGCGACGACGTCCCACTGCACGTTCGCCGCCATCGGCGTCACCTGGGCGCCGCGCCACGGGTTGCCCGCGTAGTCGTAGACGTCCGCGGCGCTCGCGGGCGAGGCGACGTCTGGCGCAGCCACGGTCGAGCCCGGCAGGCGCAGCAGGGCCGCGAACGGGATGATCGTCTCGGCGTGCGCGAACCGGAAGGTCGCCGCCACGTCGCCGCCCGCGGCACGCGCGTCGATCATCGCGAAGAAGTCGTCGAGGAGCGGCTTCGCGATGCGGTACGTCTCGTCGTGGCCCGCGAGGCTCGGGCCCTTCTCGTAGAAGTCCTCGGAATCGAGCAGGTACGCGAACCACTCGGCATCCGCCTCGTGCCCGACGAAGTACGCGTCGAAGTCGAACTCGTGCGGCGCGACGTTCTCCTCCTGCATGTCGACGGCGATGATGTAGAGGTTGTAGAGCGTCATGGCCGCGTCGACGGGGCTCTCGATCGACTTCTCGGGATCGCCGCACGCGTCGGGGTCGGCGGCCGGGTCGGCGCCCGGCGCGCAGGTCACGGCGCCCGTCTCGGTGCCGTCGGCGGTGTTGAACCAGGTGTGCGCGTCGTCGGCGCCGATCTGGGCGATGAACTCGGGCGTGAAGATGCCCGACAGGAGCTCGTCGGCGACCTCGACCGAGCGGGGCAGTTCCTCGATGAAGTCCGTCGCGGCGGCGATCGTGCCGCCGTCGCCGGTCTGCTCCTCGAGGTAGGCCTCGTACGCCTCGGCGACCTCGCGCTCGGGCGAGCCCTCGGCCTTGTCGGTTCCGTCGGGGTTCTCGACCTTGTGGAAGTACAGGCGCTCGGGGTGCGCGACGAGCGGCTCGTCGAGCGCGGGCACGGCGCCGCCGGCGGTGGCCGCGGCATCCGCGAAGCCGAGCAGGAAGTTCTCGCCCGACTCGGTGGCCCGCGCCTCGCCCGAGGTCTCCGCGACGATGCGGTCTCCTGCGGCAGACGCCTCGGCGAACAGGGTCGCGTTGCGCTCGTAGGCGCGAGCGCCGATGCCCTGGTGCTGCGTCGCGCCCTGGCCCGTGAGCATGCCGTAGCCGTTCTCGACGTTCGCGGCCGTGATCGCGTCGAGGTTCGCGATGAAGTCCGTGCCGATCTCGGGCGTGAGGAATCCGCCCTCGGCTGCGGCGGTCTCGGCCAGCCGGTGCAGCAGCGCGTCGTACTTGTAGCCCGAGAGGCCGCGCGACCCGTGCCGCGCGACCGACTCGGTCGCGATCGTCGCGTAGCCGGCCGGTGCGGGCGAGTACGCCTCGAGGTCGGCGGGCTCGGGCGCGATGTAGGGCTGCTTGCTGCTGTAGAACCCGTCGGGCACGGGTGAGTCGGATGTCTCGGCGGCGACGGCCGGGCCCGCGAGCGCGACCGCGGCGAGGGCGCCGAGGGTGCCTGCCGCGAGCGCCAGGCGCGCGGCGCCCGCGGCTCCGAGTCGACGGCGGGTGGGGAGCTGGCGAATCATGGGACCTCCGTGCGTAGGGGTGCGGGCCCCGACGATCGGGCCTCGTCAGGAGTACCGGCGGCGGGTGAACGGAATCCGACGATCGGGTGACCCGTCGGGGTCGAATCGGCCGGCGGCCGGGAATCCGTTCGAGCGCCGATCGGGATTTCGCTTGACCGGCGCCCGGCACGGGAGGATTCTTCAGGCATGAGGTACCTGCTCGCCGTCTGGGACGGCGGGGGAGCGACCCCGCCGAACCTCGGTATCGCGCGCCTGCTCGTCGACCACGGTCACGAGGTCGTCGTCTACGGCGATCCGACGCTCGCAGATGCGATCGCCGTCACCGGGGCGACCCATCGAACCTGGCCGACCGCGCCCCAGCGCAGGTCGACGGCGCTCGAGGACGACCTGCTCAAGGACTGGGAGTGCCGCACGCAGTTCGGCGCGCTCAACCGGGTGCGCGAGCGCCTGATGACCGGGCCGGCCGCCCGCTACGCCGCGGACGTCGTGGCTGCGCTCGACGCCGAGCCGTTCGACGCGGTACTCGCCGACGGCCTGCTCCTCGGCGCGCTCATCGGCGCGGAGGCGCGCGGCATCCCGACCGCGGTGCTCGTCGGGAGCGTATACCTGCAGCCCTCGCGCGTGCGCCCGCCGTTCGGCCTCGGGCTCGCGCCCGCGCACAACGCGCTGGGCCGGGCGCGCGACCGCGCGGCGTACGCGCTCATGACGGCAGCCGCCCGTGCCGGGATGGGCCCGGTCAACGCGGCCCGTGCCGAGCACGGCCTCGCGCCGGTCCGCAACCCCGGCGAGCAGTGGGATCACGCCGACCGCGTGCTCGTGCTCACCGGCTCGGCATTCGACGACCCGCCGCCGGATGCGCCGAACGTGCGGTACGTCGGACCCGTGCTCGAGGACATCCCGGTCGAGGGGGCGCTGGAACTGCCGCCGGGTGACGCCCCGCTCGTCGTCGTCGGACTCTCGAGTTCGTTCATGCGGCAGGCCGACCTGCTCACGAGGATCTCCCGTGCGCTCGCGACCCTCCCGGTGCGCGCCGTCATCACCACCGGGCCCGCGATCGACCCGGCGGACATCCCGGCCGCGTCGAACGTCGTCGTGGTCCGCTCGGCCGCGCACGGCGAGCTGATCCCGCGGGCCGCGGTCGTGATCACCCACGCCGGGCACGGCACGCTCATCAAGGCGCTCGCCGCAGGGGTGCCGGTGCTCTGCCTCCCGCTCGGCCGCGACCAGCCCGAGAACGCGGCCCGCGCCGCCCGCCACGGTGCCGCCATCGTGCTGCCGGCGAAGTCGGATGCCTCCGCCATCGCGACGGCGGTGTTCGACCTGTTGCTCGAGCCCTCCTATCGCGACGCGGCCGCGGCGCTGGGCGAGCGCATCCGGGCCGAGGCCGAATCGGGCGCGCTCCTCGCCGAGCTCGAGGGACTGCCCGCGGTCGGGCGTCGCGCGGGCTGACGGCGACAGCCGCGTCGGTCCGGCAGGCGCGGCATCCGCTTCGGATGAGGCCGGAGGCCGACGCACCGGTACGATAGACCCCCGTGGCTCTCACTATCGGCATCGTCGGCCTGCCCAACGTCGGCAAGTCCACCCTCTTCAACGCCCTCACCAAGAACCAGGTGCTCGCGGCGAACTACCCGTTCGCGACGATCGAGCCCAACGTGGGGGTCGTGAACCTGCCCGATCCGCGCCTCGAGACGCTCGCCGGCATCTTCGGCTCGGAGCGCATCCTGCCCGCCGCGGTGTCGTTCGTCGACATCGCCGGCATCGTGCGCGGCGCCTCCGAGGGCGAGGGCCTCGGCAACAAGTTCCTCGCGAACATCCGCGAGGCCGACGCGATCGCGCAGGTCGTGCGCGGCTTCGAAGACGCCGACGTCGTGCACGTCGAGGGCACCGTCGACCCGAAGTCCGACATGGAGACCATCAACACCGAGCTGATCCTCGCCGACCTCGAGACCCTCGAACGCGCCATCCCGCGCTTCGAGAAGGAGATCAAGGGCAAGAAGCTCGACCCCTCGGTGCTCGAGGCCGCGAAGGCGGCGCAAGACGTGTTGCAGCGCGGAACGCCGCTGTCCGCGGCATCCGTCGACTTGGCGCCCGTCAAGGAACTCGGCCTGCTCACCGCGAAGCCCTTCATCTACGTCTTCAATGTCGACGAGACGGTGCTGACGGATGACGCGAAGAAGGCCGAGCTCGCGGCGCTCGTCGCCCCCGCCGAGGCCGTGTTCCTCGACGCGAAGATCGAGTCCGAGCTCATCGACCTCGACCCCGCGGATGCCGCGGAACTGCTGGCCTCGACCGGCCAGGAGGAGTCCGGCCTCGACCAGCTCGCCCGCATCGGCTTCGACACCCTCGGGTTGCAGACCTACCTCACGGCGGGCCCCAAGGAGTCGCGCGCATGGACGATCCACAAGGGCGACAAGGCCCCCCAGGCCGCCGGCGTGATCCACACCGACTTCGAGCGCGGCTTCATCAAGGCCGAGGTCATCTCGTTCGCCGACCTCGTCGAGACCGGCTCGGTCGCCGAGGCGCGCGCCAAGGGCAAGGCCCGCATGGAGGGCAAGGACTACGTCATGCAGGACGGCGACGTGGTGGAGTTCCGCTTCAACGTGTGACGCGCGGCCAACTCCCGTGACTTTTCGGGGCTGGTGGTGGTCCTCATGAATGACGAGTCCGCAAAGAGTCCGCGGGAGTTTTTACGGAGGCCAACGCGGCGCGCAGTAGTCCGCCCGCCGCGGCGCGCGTCTTGTCCTCGGCCGTGGGCCACAGACGCGCGTAGGTCTGGAGCCGCCACCAATGGCCGACGGTGTTCTGGTGCGGCGGCATCCCGGAAGGCGCGGGGAAGAGCCACTGCTCCGACCCGTAAACTCCGATCTCCTCGAAGTGACGGCTGAGCATCTGAAGTAGCTCATCCGCAAGGAACACCGTCCGCTCGGGACCGTATATCGGTGCTGAGATCCCGACATTTCCACCGGGTGCGCGTTGGACCTGCCGAACTACGCGGAGTTGGCGCAGAGGAAACTCGACGTCCGCCGCCTTCACCGCCACCCCGATCGGGTCTAGGCGGATGGACCTTATGCCTTGCCGGGTTGCTGAACGTTCGTTTATGATACTGAACGTGCGTTTAGCCGATGGGGATCTGACGGCAAAGGCGCGTATTCGTGATGCGGCTTTGCACCTCTTCGGGCGCGAGGGATATGCGGCCACCTCCGTGCGTGCAGTCGCGACGCTCGCTGGGGTCAGCCCTGCGCTGGTGGTGCACCATTTCGACTCGAAGGATGGGCTGCGCTTGGCCTGCGATGAGTACGTGGTCAGTCAGTTCCTCGGGCGGAAGGACGAGCTCGCGAGCGGTGACTCGGCGATGGCAATCCAACGCTGGCTCGCGGATGTCGACACCTATCGTCCATTGATCGATTACACGTCACGCATGCTCACGTCGAGCAGCCCCGCAGCAGATGAACTCTTCGACGCACTCCAGGCGGGGACGGCGGCGATGATCGATGAGCAGGTCGCGGCAGGGATCATGCGTGACCCGGCCGATCGTTCGGTGACAGCGCTGTATCTGACCTTGTACGGGGTGGTGCCGCTGGTGATGCATCATCAGATCACACGTGCCCTCGGAGTAGAGCAACTCAGCGCGGAAGGGATCCGTCGCTCGACGGTGCCGATCCTCGACCTGTACACGCACGGCCTCTACACGGACGATCGTTTCCTCGTCGCCGCGCAGGAGGCACTCGCGCGAACGAGTGGCCCTCGCTCCGATAAGGGCGAGAACGACCCGAATCAGGACCCGGATCCGCCGCACGGTGCCGGTTCTTGATCATTCGGAGACTTCTCTTCCTTGAAAGGAGCATGGGCGATGACCCCTGCCATCGAAACACTCGGTTTGAAGAAACGGTACGGATCGCACGAGGCGATTCACGACCTCAACATTGCAGTGGAGCCTGGAACTGTGTTCGGGCTGATCGGCCCGAACGGCGCTGGGAAGACGACCACACTACGGACGCTGCTCGACATCATTCGGCCGTCGTCGGGTCAGGCACGGGTACTGGGGCAGGATCCGCGGATCGGTGGTGCAACGCTTCGGCGCCGGATCGGTTACGTGCCGGGTGAGCTGCGTTTGGAGGGGCGCATCCGCGGCCGAAATCTCCTGCGACATTATGCGGAGATCAGCGGCACCGTCGCGCCAGGCGTGATCGAGGGTCTCGCCGATCGGCTCGGGCTGGATCTGAATCGACAGGTGCGGACACTGTCCAAGGGCAACAAGCAGAAGCTCGGCCTCATCCAAGCGTTCATGCACCGCCCGGAACTGCTCGTGCTGGATGAGCCGACGAGCGGGTTGGATCCGCTGGTGCAGCGGGAGTTCCTCGAGATGGTGCGCGAGGCCCGCTCGGCCGGGCAGACGGTGCTGTTGAGTTCGCATGTGCTGAGCGAGATCCAGCAGACCGCGGACCACGTCGCCGTACTCAACGAGGGCCGGATCGTCGCGGAAGGCGCCGTCGCCTCGCTACGCCTTGGCCGGGTTCGGCGTGTCAGGGTGAGCCTTGATCGGGCTGATCCCGATGCTGTTCGCGATGAGCTCGCGACCATCCCGGGCCTTCGAGATGTGGTGATCACCGGTGAGGGCGTTGCACGGGTGACTGCGACGCTCGACGGGGACATAGACCCGCTCGTGAAGCTCTTCGCTCGGCATGAGGTCAGTGATCTCGTCGTGGAGGAGCCCGACCTCGAGGAGTCCGTCCTGCAGCTCTACGGTGGTTCCTCGAGCACCGGCCATGGCGCGGGGGTGCACCGTGGTTAGGGCGCTTCCGGTGTTCCGTCGTTCGATCGGCGACTCCTGGCGATCGTTGGTCGGGTGGAGTCTCGGTGCTGCTGCAGCCCTGTTCCTGTATCTCCCGCTGTTCCCGAGCATCGGCGGCAAAGGGGAGATGCAGCAGATGATCGACAGCATGCCCGAAGAGTTGGTGAAGACGCTCGGCTACGAGCAGATCGCCTCTGGCCCCGGATACGCGCAGAGCACGTTCTACGGGTTGATCGGGTTCTTACTCCTCGTCATCGCGGCCACTTCCTGGGGTTCGTCCGCGATCGCCGGCGCAGAGGAATCCGGCAAGCTGGAGCTCACGCTCGCCCATGGCGTCGGACGCAGCCAGTACGCCCTCGAATCGGCGCTCTCCGTGCTGGTGCGGCTTGCGTGGCTGGGACTGCTGGCGGGCGGCATCGTGCTTGTGCTGAACGAGCCGTCCGAGCTCGGCATCGACCCGCCGAATGTGTTCGGTGTGTCGGCGGCTCTGGTGGGGTTGGCGTTCGTGTCCGGCACGATCGCGCTCTTGGTCGGTGCCGCGACGGGCCGGCGCGTCCTCGCGACCGCTGCGGGCGCCGGGGTCGCGGTGATCGGCTACGTGTTCAACGCGATCGCCAACCAGGTCGAGGACGCCGAATGGTTGCGCGCGTTGTCGCCGTACTCATGGGCGTACCGCGAGCTTCCGCTGATCGACGGCACGGACTGGGCGGGCCTCGGGCTGCTGTGGGGCCTCGGCGCCGTGTTCGTCGTCGCCGCGACGCTGGCCCTCCGCCAGCGCGACATCACCGGCTGAGAGCCGCGATGGGGGTGCGGCACTCGGTCGCACCCCATCGCCAGGCCCCCATGACATCCGTGGCAGTTCACGCGAGTTGGGCGAAGTCCTCGGCGTTCGATGTCGGGCCGACGATGAGGATCTTGTCGCCCGGCCCGAGCATGGTGTCGGCATCGGCATTCTGCCAGGCGCTTTCGGGGCGTTGGAACGCGGCGATCGTCACGCCGTAGGTCTTCCGGATGCCGGTATCACCCAGACGTACGCCATGCAGGCGTGCGGGGGCAGCAGTCTTCACCAAGGCGTAACCGCGGTCGATCTCGAGGAAGTCCATCGCGGCACCGCGGACGAGATGTGCAACCCGTTTGCCCATGTCCTTCTCGGGGTAGATGACGTGGTGCACGCCGAGCTGTTCGAGGATGAGGCCGTGCCGGTCGTCGACGGCTTTGGCCCAGATCTGCGGGATCTTCATACTCAGAAGCGCCGAGCACGTGAGGATCGAGGCTTGGATATCGCTGCCGATGGCGACGACGACACGATCGAACTCGTTCACGGCCAGCTGGCGGAGAGCTTCCTCTTTCGTGGAGTCCGCACGCACGACCTGTGTCAATTGACTGTTGAGGCTCTGCACGATGTCTTCGTTGGCGTCGATGCCGAGGACTTCGGTGCCACCCGCCATGAGCTCCACCGCGAGCGAGTTCCCGAAACGGCCCAGGCCGATGACGGCGACGGAATTCGCCTCGGCGATGCGGCGGGCAGTGTCGCCGAAACGCGTGAACCTAACCAATGGCGGGCCTCTCTTTCGGAAGTTCGTACAGGATACGGCGCTGTCGGAGAGCGATCGCAGAACCGAGCGTGAGCGGTCCGAGCCGGCCGAGGAACATCAGCACCGTGAGGATCAGCTCTGCAGCTGGCGGTAGTGCGCCGGTGATCCCGGTGGACAGGCCCACCGTCCCGAACGCTGAGACGGCTTCGAAGAGGACCCGGTCCAGATCCAGGCCGGTGATCAGCATCAGGGCGATCGTTGCCGTGAACACGGCGCCCACTGCGAGGAGGACGACGGTGATCGCCTGTCGGTGCACGGCTCGGGAGAGGCGTTTGCCGAAGATGTTGACGGCTCCTTCGCCGCGGAGTTCGGTGAGCATGATGAAGAAGAGCACGGCGAAGGTGGTGACCTTGATGCCGCCCGCGGTTCCGGCCGGGCCGCCGCCGATGAACATCAGCACGTCCATGCCGATCCAGGTCTCCTCGCGCATCGCGCCGATGTCGACCGAATTGAATCCCGCGGTCCGGGTCTGCACCGACTGGAAGAACCCGGCGAGGAGCCGCCCGGCCGGATCAAGGCTGCCGAGCGTGTCGAGGTTGTCCCACTCGAGGAGGGTGATGTAGGCGGTGCCGGCGATCAGCAGCACGACGGTTCCCCAGAGCACCAGTTTCGTGTTCATCGACCAGTGCAACGGCCGTGCGAATTCCCTCCGGAGCTGCATGATGACCGGGAAGCCGAGGCCGCCCAGGATGATGGCGGCAGCGATCGGAAGGCAGATGAACGGGTCGTCGACGAAGCCCATGAGGTTGTCGGTGTAGAGCGCGAAGCCGGCGTTGTTGAACGAGGACACGGCGTGGAACATCGCATGCCAGCTCGCCGCGCCGAGGTCGTACCCGTAGCCGAACAGGAAACGGGGTAGCAGAAGCATGAACACGGCGGCTTCGATGAAGAATGAGATCAGCACGATGCCACGGACGAGGCCGCGCACGTCGTCGAAGCCGACGGCTTTCGCCTCGGCGGCCGCGTTCATTCTCGAGCGCACGGAGAGTCGCCGTGCCAGGGCCAGGCCGATGAGTGAGGCGAAGATCATGATCCCGAGCCCGCCGAGCTGAATGAGCGCCAGGATCACCACCTGTCCGAAGGGACTCCAGAAGGTGGCGGTGTCGACGACGGTCAGGCCTGTCACGCAGACGGCCGATGTGGCGGTGAACAGCGCATCGATGGGGTCGGCCCACGCACCCGACGAGGTCGACATCGGAAGCATCAACACGAGCGCGCCGATCACGATGGCCGTCGCGAAGCCCAGGACGACGGCTTGTGCGGGGTGCAAGGCGACCTGCAACCGACGCGATCGGCGGCGCCACACCGCGCCCCGTTGCATGCCCACAGAAGGACTCTACCCACCCCCGGGCGCGACGCCGGGGGAACCGGTCAACGGTCGAGTTCGAGACGGGACCACGCACGGGTCGTGGCCAGCCAGCACACCGCCGGGATGATGAGGGAGAGCAGAAGCTGCACGGGGCTGACGGGTTCGAGTCGCATCGCCCAGATGGCAGGGGCGGCGAGCGGCATCCACCCGCCGATGCCGGCAACGACTCCGACCTGGGCGATCACGACGATCCCGATCGTGGTGGCGATTCCAGGCAGGAGCCCCCGCCCGAGTGTGGTTGCCCACGCGGCTGGGACCGCGAGGAGTGCCGTGAAGACGGTGAGCACGAAGAGTTGGCCGAGGAGACCGGCCGCTGCAGCGTCGGGTCCGTAGCCCAGGATGAGGCCGAGCATGCCGAAGGTGAGCGTCAGGGCGGCCGCGGTGAGGATCGCCCAGCCGAGGTAGATGCTCAGTTTCGCTGAGGCGATCGTGCTGCGGCGCACGGGGAGCGCGAAGAGGCTGGTGATGGTGCCGTCGAGGAACTCCCGGCCGAAGATCCAGCTCACCGCGATACCGAACGCGGCAAGGCCCCCGGCGGACGTGACCTGCATGACGATGTTCGCCAGCAGCGGCCAACCGGTTGCGTCGGCGAGGGGACCGAGCTTGGCGAGGATCTCTTCCCTACCGATGCGCGCGGCGAATATGAGGGCGCCGGCGAGGACGGAGATGCCGGCGATCAGCAGCACTGTTACCGAACGGAACACCCGCGAAGCGGCGGCCTTTCGCAACTCTGTTGCCAGGGCGATCTGGAGGTTGTTCATCGTCGGCCCTCATCGTCGGCATGGACAGCGTGGAAGAAGGCGCGCTCGAGGTCGGGGGTTCGCGGGTCGAGGGTGCCGATGAGTCGCCCGTGATTCATCACCGTGATCCGATCGGCGATTCGGGCGACCTCGTCGAGGTGGTGGCTGGAGACGAGAATCCCCGCTCCCGCGTCACGTCGGCGGAGAATCGCTTCGCGGAGCAGGATCACACCTGCGGGGTCGAGCGAGCTCGAGGGTTCGTCGAGCACGATCAGCTCAGGATGATGCTGGAGGGCGGCAGCCAGGCCGAGTCGTTGCCGGTTGCCCTGCGAGAGACGGCGCGACAGCACGTGTGCGTACGCGCCGAGCTCGAGCTCGCTGATCGCCTGGTCGACCGTCGCGGGGATCTGGTGGCGGTCGACCAGGCGAAGCTGAGCGGCCATGGTGAGGTTCGCCCGGACGCTCAACTCGGGGTAGGCGAACGGGGTCTCGATCAGATGACCGACACGAGCCCAACGCTCAGCTGGCAGCCCGCCGAGGGCGACTCCGCCTATCGATATGCCGCCGTGGTCCGGGCGAAGCATGCCGAGGAGGAGACGCATCAGGGTGGTCTTGCCAGCGCCGTTGAGACCGACGAGCGCATGGACCTGCCCGGGATCGACGACCAACCCGACGTCCTCGACAGCGTGTGTGGGGCCGAACCTGCGGCACAGCCCGTGTGCTGCCAGCCGAGCGGTCATGCAAGGTCCCTTCGGGCGGTGACGTGTTCGCGGAGGCGGCGCAGTCGACGGAAGTAGCGGGCTTGCCAGCTCACCAGTATCGACGCGGTGATGATCGATATCGTCGAACCGAGGAGGACGGCGAGCGTGCCCTCGTCAGCAATTTCGGGCGCGGCGTGGAACGCGAGCTCGTTCATGAGCAGCGAGACGGTGAAGCCGATGCCGCCAAGCGCGCCCGCGGTCACGAGTCCACCGAACGTGAGAAGCGGCGGGTGCCCGCTTCGATCAAGCCGGTCGGCCAACCATCCCCCGGCTACGATGCCCAGCAGCTTCCCGATCGGCAGAGCGAGGGTAATTCCCCAGAACGGTGCCGCGAAGTCGCGGATACCGAGGTGCGGGATGACCACGAGCGCGGCGGAGAAAGCGAACAGCGGCAGGATGAACCCGTTCGTGACCGGCTCGAGCGCATGCCGGACGGAAGCCGCGGGCGGGCGGTGCATCGCCAAGCCGAGCGCGACCCCCGCGATAGTCGGGTGTACACCGGAGGCAAGGACGAACCCCCACACGACGAGGCCGACCAGGATCATCGCGGCCCCGATGGGCGCTCGCTTGCGGCCGTCGAGGTGGCGGCTCAGCAGGGCGAAGACCGCGACGCCGATCGCGGCGCAGAGCAGCGCGAGAATATCGGGATCGTCGGTGAAGAGCACGGCGATGAAGGCGATACCGACGATGTCGTCGAGAATCGCCAGGGCGAGAAGGAACACTCGGAGGCGTCCGGGCAGACCGTGCCCGAACACGGCGAGGATGCCAAGAGCGAAAGCGATATCGGTCGCGGTCGGGACAGGCCACCCCGATTCGTATCCGGAGCCGGTCGTGACCGCGAGGTATATCGCGATCGGCAGGACCACGCCGCCCGCGGCGGCGATCGCAGGTTTGGCCGCCTTGGCCAGCGTGTTCAGTTGCCCATCGGCGAGCTCGTGCTTGAGTTCGATTGCGGCGACGAAGAAGAACACTGCCAGCAGCCCGTCGCTTACCCAGTGCCCGGTCGACAAGTAGAGCGGGGTTCCCGGGATACCGACGTGCAAGTCTTGGACAGCGAAGAGAGCCGGCCCAACCGGAGAGTTGGCGAGGACCAAGGCAAGTATCGCCGCCATGAGGAGGGCGACCGCGGCAGCACGCGGTGAGCGAAGAATGGACACGGGCCACCAATCCGGTCAGCGAAGCTTCGAGAGCGACCGACTAGTCGCCCGCCGACCAGACTTCCCGGCGCGCCAACATCAGTCTATCGACGGATGATCACCCTCTGACAGGAGACGTTCTGAGTGTCGTGGTGCCGCCGTCGTGGGCGATCTATCAACCGAGGAGCGAATTCGCCGCTCCCGAAAGTCGATCCATAGCTGCGACCGCTGACGTCGTTCAGCGGATGGTTCTGTCCGGTGGGAACAGCTCGAGGAGGATCGCCGGGATGCGGACGCTGCGAAGTTGATCACGGTCTGCGCCTAGCCAGTGAACGAATGAGAGTTCCCGCGGCTCAGGGCGTCGGAGCGGCGATCTGTGCTCGGGCAGTGGCGACCGCGCGATGCTGGTCCTCATTCGTCATATAGACATGATCGGGAATCAGTCCCAGCCTGACAAGGTGTCGCTGGATGACATCTTGATCAAGTGCCTCGTCGCTGGAGTCATCAAGCGTGCTCATCCAGCCCCTCCAGATGTGTTTCTCCGTGTCGTCGACCGATGGAACTTGGAAGTCCTGAGCGGCTTGCCCGAACGATGCCATCGCCGTGGTCTTTGCGGTGATCTCGGCGTCGAAGGAAGCGACACTCAGTTCCCAGTTGGCCAAGGTGGAAACCATATTCAGCGTCTCATCCCAAGTCATATCGCCGCCTCGTCCGTCGATGTGCGCCTGGACCTGTGCGATGCAGTACTCGGCGTTTCCAAGCTCCAACCCGAACTTTGGCGCTGTCGCAGCAACCGCTCGTGCTGCTTGTTCGGCGGCGGCAACTCGCTGCCAGCCCTCGGCTTCGGCATCTCGTCGACCTGCCGTGGGCCCGGGCACCGATGGTCGACCTACTGCAGAAGCTGTGAGACCTCCCACCACGCTGCTGGCAGCGTTCGAGCCGATATTGAACGCCCAGAACGCCCCCGTCGTCATACTTGCTGCAGCAGCGGCCGGGAAGACCGCAGCGGCCCCAGCACTAATCAGCACTGCCGCTAACGTGCCGATCACGATGCCTTCGACGAGATTCTGGCTTGCTGCGGCCTCGTTCCCCTCCGCCAGCTTGGTGCTGTGTCGATCCCATGCCGCGCCCCACCGCGTCGCGAAAGTGGTTCGCTTCTCGCGGTAGGAACCTATAGCTGCGTCGGCGGTGCCGTTGTAAACCGCGATGTTCGCGAGCCTGGCTGTGGTGCTCGCCCGGATGTGCTCAGCCCTGGCTAGGGCAGTACCCGCCAAGGCCGGCGCCGGCGGGCGAGCCGCGCCATCGTCCCTCTGTGCCACGATCGCTGGCGCTATGGCGTTGGCGACCGCCCGGTTCCCTGCCCAACGTTGTAGACCGAGGATCGGCTGAAGACCCGTGGCGTCCTTCGGAACTCGCTGAGCAGGGGTTGGTTTGGCCTGATCGACGTCGGTCCTTGCGAGGTGCAGATCCATGCTCACCTACTTCGCTCTGCGTCCAGTATCGGGAGACCGCGAGTCCACCGGACGACCGAAGGTGCAACCGATCGTGCAATTGCTGCCTCCCGCATCACCCGTCGACCCGTGGCCGTACAAACCGCCAACCGCTAAACAGTCGCCCAGTCCATGACGGATGGGTGAGTGGTCAGAGGGGATCCGAGGCGCTGCCTCCCTCGCCGGGTGCGGCGAAACGGAATCGGAAGTCGTGCAGATATTCACTGGCTGCTGCCGGGTCAGCGAGTGCTCGTCGGGTCACAGCCTTCCGCCAGTCGCTCCAGCGCGCGGGGTCGGAGTCCAATGATCCCTGAAACAGGATCAGGCCGTCATCCGGGTTGCTCTCGAGGGCGATGTACTGCTCCGTCATGAAGTACGCGGTCCGGAAGCCCTCTTCGAGGCTCAGCACGTGTAGCGCTGCGAGGGTGCGTCCAGATTGATTCTGGACAGGAACACGCTTTCATGCTATAGACATCGTCGCGGTTTGGTGGGACCCTCGGAGGTAGCCCGGGCGCCTGACTCATCGCAACATGTTGGGGGCATCATGACCCGTCGTCGATCCATCAGCCTCATGGCCGCAGCGCTCGTCGCTTCGGCCACGTTCGGTGCGTACGGCATCACCGCCGCACCGTCTTCCGCATCGGCCGCACCCCCGGTCGCAGCGGACGCCACCGAGATCACCCACTGGAACGCGGTCGCGGCGTCGACGCTCGCCGCCGTCCCCGGGCCGAACGGTGGTGCACCCCCCGCCTTCCAGATCAACATGGGCATGACCCAGGGTGCCGTGTACGACGCGGTCAATGCGATCGGTCCCAAGCAGTATCGGCCGTATCTCCTCGACCGGCGTTTCGGGGCGAAGGCCTCGACGGACGCTGCGGTGGCGACCGCCGCCTACGACGTGCTCTCCGCGATCGTCTCGAGCGCGCCGGAACGTGCGCCGTTCCTGAACCGCGATGCACTCCTCGACACGCTCGACGCCGAGTACGACGACTCGCTCGGGGCGATCGACAACGGCCAGTTCAAGAACCAGGGCATTTCCGCAGGGCACGCCGCCGCCGACGCGATGCTCGCGGCGAGGGCGGATGACGGGCGGTTCGGTCCGTCGCAGTGGGTGCCCGATGGTTCGGCCGGTCACTGGACGCCGCTCCTGAATGCTGCGGGGATGCCGCTCCTCGACCCGACTCCGTGGGTGGGCGGCGTCGAGCCGTTCTTCATCGAGAGCGCCTCGCAGTTCCGCACCGTGCCACCGCTCGAACTCGACAGCGACGCGTACGCCGAGGAGCTCGCCGAGGTTCAGGAACTGGGTCGAGCCGTGGGGTCCACGCGTTCGGATGACGAGACCTACATCGCGAAGTGGTGGCAGAGCGCCCCGATCCTGAGCTGGAACGAGGTCTCACGACAGCTCATCGAGCGGAACGACCTGAACGCCGCCGACAGCGCGAGGCTCCTGGCGCTGCAGAACCTGAGCGGCGCCGATGCGGCGATCAACTGCTGGAACGACAAGTACTACTACGATTTCTGGCGGCCGTGGAACGCGATCCCGCGGGCGGATGAGGACGGCAACGCCGACACCGTCGCCGAGCCGGGCTGGACGGCCTTGATCACCGCGCCGTACCCCGAGCACCCGTCGGGGCACAACTGCCTCGACACCGCCCACGTCACCATCCTGCGCATGTACTTCGGTGACGTGATCGAGGGCGGCTTCCAGATCACGAGCGCGTCCGGCCTGCTCGCTCCGACCGAGCAGAAGGTGCGCACGTTCGACACGTTCTCGCAGCCGCTCGCCGAACTCATCGACGCTCGCATCTGGGCGGGCCTGCACTTCCGCCATGCGGACGTCCAGGGCCAGCAGCTCGGCGTGAACGTCGCCGAGTACGGGGCCGAGCACTACCTCGGGGCGGTCGGTCGCTGAACCGGACGCTCCCGCACCGCGAGGCGGTGCGGGAGCGTCCGTGAACGGGGCGTCCGCGTCGTCAGCGCTCGGTTCCGTCCGAGGTGCGAGGAGCGGGAGCGGGCGGCGTCTCGGCGCCGGCCGTGGTCGTTCCCGTCGGTCGTCCGTCCTGGTCGACGGGCGTTGCGGCCTCGGCGGACCGAGTGGCGGACCGACCGTCGTCGAAGACGGGGGCCACGTGACTGCCGGCCCGACGAGGCTGGACCGTCTCGGTCTCGGTCTCGGCAGCGGGCGCGGCGGGCGCGGATGTCGCGGTCCGGTCGCCGTCGGCGACGTCGGGATCGACATCCGCCGCCTTCTGCGCCTGGCGGTCGGCCTCCTGCTGGAGGCCGGCGGCGCGCTCGTTGCGTTCGGCGCCCTCGCGGGCCAGCTGCTCGGCCTCCAGACGGGCGCGCTCTGCGTCGGCCTCGGCCTGTGCGGCGCTCGACTGTGCGGCGAGGCGGTCGGCCTCGGCCTGCGAGGCGGCCGCAGCCTGTTCGCGGGCGTCGCGCGCGGTCGCATCCGCCTTCTCACGCAGCTCCGCTGCGTGCCGGCGGTCGGCCTCGACCTTCGCCTCTGCGCGACGCCGTGACGTGCCGACCACGGCGATGACGACGATGATCGCGATCACGACGATCCCGACGATGATCCAGATCCAGATGCTCGAATCCATGGCGTGTTCCACCTTTCCGGGTTGCCGCCATTCAACGCGTCGCGTCACCCGGCGGCCAAGGGGTTGTGCCGCGCGGGCGTTTCTGCCACGGTCACGCCTGGGCGCCGAGCGAATGAACGCCGAGGGGGTGGATGTGTCGAGCACGCGAGGACGCGCGTGCGACCTCAGACGGCCAGATCCGCGCGGTCGCCGCGCCGGTCAGCTGCGTCCAGTGCGGTGATCGCCGCCCGGCGGCCTTCCGCGATGAGTCGGGACGCATCGGACATGGTCCACTGGGCCATGCCCTCCATCTCGGGCTGGATGAGCACGACCGAGGGGTCGTTCGCCAACTCCTGCGTGCGGCTGACCGTGCGCATCATGCGCACGTTCTCCCATTTCGCGTGCAGCCGCACCACGATCACGCGGGACGCGCCGAGTTCGCGGGTGGCGGTGACGGGCACGTTGTCGACCATGCCGCCGTCGGCCAGCAGGGCGCCGTCGCGGCGCACCGGCGGGAGCAGGCCGGGCACGGCGATCGACGACCGGAGCGCCACGCTCAGGGGGCCGCGGTCGATCGTCACGGCGCGACGCGTCCGGAGGTCGGTGGCCACGGCGCCGAACCTGCGCGGAAGGTCCTCGATGAGCGGATCGCTGCCGAACGCACGACGGACCGCCTCGTCCATCGCTCGCGCGTCGAGCAGCCCCCAGCGCGGAGTGAACGACCAGCGTGCGATCGCGCGCCACCGGAACGAGAGGGCGACCCGCTCGATCTCCTGCGGCTCGAACCCGGCCGCGTACGCGGCGGCGACCATCGCGCCCGAACTGGTGCCGGCGACGATCCCCGGGCGGATGCCCCGCTCCTCGAGCACCTGCAGCACGCCGACGTGCGCGGCGCCGAACGCAGCCCCGCCACTGAGTGTGAGGCCCAGCGTCTGGTCGTCTGCCATGCGTCCCCTCCCGGTGGCTCGCTCGCGAATCTATCGTGACCGCGTGGGATGGCTCTGGGTGCCGGCAGTGAGGTTCCTGAATGCGACCCGAAGCGACCCTCCGGGAGGTCGTCGGAATTCCGCTCGGGGCGTGCAAGACTCGCGTCAGACGCGACACAGGCAGGGTGTGAGGATCGCCAGCACCGACGCCGCCGCCGACATGACCGAGGGGATGGCGATGCCCGACGACGCCGACGCCGAGCCCGCCGCCCCGGCGACCGACGACGAGGTCGCCTGGTTCACCGACGCCGTGCGCGAGTACTCGACCCCGCTCGTGCGCTACTTCGCCCGTCGCGGGCCGCGCCAGGACGCCGAGGACCTCGCCGCAGAGGTGTTCGCCACCGCATGGCGGCGTCGTGCCGACGTTCCCCGCGAGGCGGTGCTGCCGTGGCTCTACCGCACGGCGGGCTTCACGCTCGCGAACCACCGGCGCAAGCAGGTCGACCTGCCCGTGGAGGACGTGCCCGAGCGCGGCGCGGTCCGAGTCGCGGAGGACCCCGAACTGAGCGCGCTGTTCGACGACGAGGTGCGGGGGGCGCTCGCGAGCGTCGGCGAGCGCGACCGGCGCATCCTGCTGCTGCACGCCTGGGAGGGCCTCGACGGCGAGGAGCTCGCGACGGTGCTCGGCATCTCCCGATCAGGGGCGGATGCTGCGCTCTCGCGCGCCCGCAAGCGGCTCCGCGACGCGTGGGGCGAGCGGCTGTCGTTCTAGGCGCCGCTGCAAGATCCGGACCCGCTGCGACACATCCTCCAGTGAACGCGAACTCCAGCACCGCGCACTCCGGAGGGTGATCCCCATGAACGACGACCACGAGCTCGATCCCGAGGCGCGGCTGCGCGCCGCAGACCCCGCCGCCGGCGTCGAGCCCCGCGAGGGATTCGTCGACGAGGTCGTCGCCGCGGCGACGGGCGGGGCGACCGCGGCCGACGCATCCGCGGCATCCGGAGCCGGCACCCCGCAGGTGACCGACCTCGCCGCCGAGCGTGCACGCCGCCGCCGGCGCTGGATCCCGATCGCCGCGGTCGCGGCATCCATCGTCGTCTTCGGTGGGGCGGGGTACGCCGTGGGGTCCGCGAACGGCGGTTCGACGAACCTCGCGGATGCCGCGGCGCCGCCGATCTCGCTGCAGGGCACGTCGAACGGCGCGGTGCCCGAGCAGGATGCCGCGCAGTCCGGCGCCGGCGCCGCCGAGTCGCAGAAGCTCGCGGGCGACATGATGTACCCCTACGGTTCGGGCCGCAACGCGTTCCAGTCCTCGGGGCTCGCCACGACGACCGGCACCGCGGCCGGATACGGCTACGACGCCCCATCCGCGTCGAACCCCGAGACGGTCGCGGCGCTCGCGACGGCGCTCGGGGTCGAGGGCACGCCCGAACTGAAGGACGGCTCGTGGGTCGTCGGGCCGCAGGACGGCTCGGCGGAGAGCCTCACCGTCGGCCTCGACGGCATGCTGAGCTTCTCGTACTACGACCCGAGCATCGACCCGTGGTCCTGCCCCACGACCGACGGCGGTGACGGCGCCGACGGCTCCGAGGGCGGGGGCGAGATCGACCCGGGCGTCGTCGAGCCATGCGAGCCGACCGGGACGCCCCCGAGCGAGGACGTCGCGATCGACGCACTCCGCGCGGTCATCACGTCGGCCGGCCGGGACGCCGACGCGTTCGAGTACACGTCCGAGACCTGGGAGGGTTCGGTGACCCGCACCGCGCAGGCGTGGCCCGTCGTCGACGGCCAGCGACTCGACCAGGCCTGGAGCGTCGAGGTCTCGGAGGAGGGCCTGCTGAGCGCATCCGGAGCCCTCGCCGAGCTCGTGCCGCTCGGCGACTACGAGATCGTGAGCGAGCAGACGGCGTTCGAGCGGCTGTCCGATCCGCGGTTCGGTGCCCAGATGACGACCCTGCCGATCGCGTACCGGGCGGATGCCCCCGCCGAGGCGACGACCGAGTGGGTGCCGCCGACCGAGCCCCCGGCGGCTCCGGCGGCGGGGACGTCCGTGTCCTGGCCGGTGAACGACGTCGAGATCGTGAGTGCCCGACTCGGCCTGGCGAGCCAGTGGCAGGCCGACGGCAGCGTGATCGTCGTCCCGGCCTACGAGTTGACGGATGCCGCGGGCGGAACGTGGTCGGTCATCGCGGTCGCCGAGTCGATGCTCGACTTCGCCACGCCCGTCGAGTGAGCGGCCGGGCCGGGGTCAGACGCCCGCGGCAGGCTCGTCCGTGAGGCGCGGCTCCGTGCGGAACTCCGGACGGAACCCCGCCTTGTCGGCGTAGAAGGCGCGGATGCGGTCCATGTCCGAGCCCACCTCGCCGGTGAGGTCGATCGTCGGGCCGAGGCCCGCGGTCATGGTCGTTCGGTCGACGTACCCGAGGGTGAGCGGCATGCCGGCCTCCCGGGCGATGCGGTAGAAGCCCGACTTCCAGGTCGTGTTCGCGCCGCGCGTGCCGTCGGGCGTGACCACCAGGCCGAACACCTCGCCGCCGCGGATGCGCGCGACGACCTCGCCGACGACGCGACTCGGATCCGCTCGGTCGACCGGGATGCCGCCGAGCCCGCGCATGATCGGTCCGCGCCAACCGGTGAACAGGCTCTTCTTGCCGAGCCAGCGGAACTCGATGCCGAGTCGCCATGCGATCGCGAGCATGAGCACGAAGTCCCAGTTCGAGGTGTGCGGTGCGCCGATGAGCACCGTGGGGCGATCGGGCGCCGGCTCGCTGGAGAGGGTCCATCGACTGCAGGCCCAGTAGACGCGGGACAGCAGTCGTCGGAGCATCCGGCCAACGTATGGGATCGCATATGACCCGGCGGGCATGCGCCCGCTTCGCGGTGTCGCGAGGCGTCGGGGATACGGCAGGATTGGTCGGATGAGCAACCCTGTCACCGTGCACCTGCGCTATGAGATCGACGCCGACAAGATCGAGGAGTTCCGCGACTACGGGCAGCGCTGGATCCGCCTCGTGAACCGGCTCGGCGGCACGCACCACGGCTACTTCCTGCCGAGCGAGGGCGACAGTGACGAGGCGTTCGCGCTCTTCACCTTCCCGTCGCTGGCCGACTACGAGCAGTACCGACTCGCCGCCGTCGACGACCCCGAGTGCGTCGAGGCGTACCGGTTCGCCGTCGAGACGAAGTGCATCCGCCGCTACGAGCGTCGGTTCCTCTCTCCCCAGTTCGCGTAGGCGCGACCGGCCGTGACGGATTCGACGACCGTCCGCGGCGGCTCCTGAGGGCCATGACGACCGGATGCCGCGGCTGAGCTCCCAGCCGGCGCTGGCTAGGGTTGACCGGTGACTGCAACACTCGTGGCCCAGGGCCTCGCGGGCGGATACGCCCACCGCACCCTGTTCGAAGACCTCGACCTCACGGTCGCGCCCGGCGACGTCATCGGCGTCGTCGGCGCGAACGGGGCGGGCAAGTCGACCCTGCTCGGCATCCTCGGCGGGGCGATCCCCGCGCTGGCCGGCACCGTGGCGCTCGCGCCGTCCGACGCCTTCGTCGGGTGGCTGCCGCAGGAGCACGAACGCGTCGAGGGCGAGACGATCGCCCAGTACGTCGCACGCCGCACGGGGTGCGCCGAGGCAACCGCCCGCATGGATGCCGCGGCCGCGATGCTCGCGATGACCGATCTCCCCGACGGCGTCGACGCCGGCGAGGAGTACTCGGTCGCGCTCGAGCGCTGGCTCGCATCGGGCGCCGCCGACCTCGACGAGCGGCTGCCGGCCGTGCTCGCGGAGCTCGGGCTCGCCGTGGGAACGGTGGGAGCTGCCGCCGACGGGGCGGCGATCACCCCCGACTCGCTCATGACCGGGCTCTCTGGAGGCCAGGCCGCGCGGGTCGGCCTCGCGGCGCTCATCTGTTCGCGCTTCGACATCGTGCTGCTCGACGAGCCGACGAACGACCTCGACCTCGACGGGCTCGCCCGCCTCGAGGCGTTCGTCGCCGGCCTCCGCGGCGGCGTCGTGCTCGTCAGCCACGACCGCGAGTTCCTCGCGCGCACGGTGACGAAGGTGCTCGAGCTCGACCTCGCCCAGCACTCGAACCGCGTCTACGGCGGCGGGTACGACGCCTACCTCGAGGAACGCGAGACGGTGCGCCGTCATGCCCGCGATGACTACGAGGAGTTCGCGTCGAAGAAGTCAGACCTCGTCTCCCGCGCCCGCGTGCAGCGCGAGTGGTCGAGCCAGGGCGTGCGCAACGCGATGAAGAAGTCGCCCGACAACGACAAGATCCGCCGCAAGGCCGCGTCGGAGTCGAGCGAGAAGCAGGCGCAGAAGGTGCGCCAGATGGAGAGCCGCATCGCCCGCCTCGACGAGGTCGAGGAGCCCCGCAAGGAGTGGAAGCTCGAGTTCACGATCGGCCAGGCGCCGAGGTCGTCGGCGGTCGTCGCGACGCTCGCCGCGGCATCCGTCACCAGGGGCGACTTCACCCTCGGGCCGGTGTCGCTGCAGGTCTCGGGCGGCGACCGCATCGGCATCACCGGGCCGAACGGCGCCGGCAAGTCGACGCTGCTCGGCCTGCTGCTCGGGCGCATCGAGCCCGATGCCGGGCGGGCGAGCCTCGGCTCGTCGGTCGCGATCGGCGAGATCGACCAGGCGCGGTCGCAGCTCGCGGGAGCCCAGCCGCTCGCCGACGCGTTCGAGGCGCTCGTGCCCGAGCTGAGCTCCGGCGAGGTGCGCACGCTGCTCGCCAAGTTCGGGCTCAGGGCCGACCACGTGCTGCGCCCCGTCGACGCCCTCTCGCCGGGGGAGCGCACCCGCGCCGGCATGGCCCTGCTGCAGGCGCGCGGCGTCAACGTGCTCGTGCTCGACGAGCCCACGAACCACCTCGACCTGGCCGCCATCGAGCAGCTCGAGGAGGCGCTCGAGGGCTACGAGGGCACGCTGCTGCTCGTCACGCACGACCGGCGCATGCTCGAGCACGTCACGCTCGACCGGCGCTGGCACGTCGAGGGCGGTCACGTCACCGAGGCGTGAACGCACGCGTCGTGGACGCGCTGGGCCCGTGGCCTCCGCTCGTCGCCACAGGTGATCGACCGCAACGTCAGGAAATCTGCGGTCACTGGCAGTCACACGCGCTGCACGGCCCGGCCGGCGTTTGGCACCATGAGGGCATGACGCATCTCATCCTCCCCGGAATCGGGGGTTCCGGGCCCGATCACTGGCAGACGCAGTGGGAGCGCATCCTGCCCGCGAGCGTGCGCATCGCGCCCTCGTCGTGGGACCGACCGCGTCTCGACGACTGGCTCGCCGCCGTCGACCGGGCGAGCGTCGAGGCCGGCCCCGACACCGTGATCGTCGCGCACAGCATGGGATGCCTCGTCGCGGGCGAATGGCTCGCCCGCAATCCGGGCCGGGCCTCCGCCGTGCTGCTCGTGGCCCCGCCCGACCCCGACGGCGAGCGGTACCCCGACGAGGCGTCCGAGTTCGCCCGCATCGGGCGGCATCCGCTCGGGCTGCCCTCGCTCGTCATCGCCAGCGACGACGACCCCTACGGCAGCGTCGCGTACGCGGCGGGGCTCGCCGAGGTCTGGGGCGCCCGGTTCACGTCGGTCGGCGCCCACGGGCACCTCAACGCGACGAGCGGACTCGGCACGTGGCCCGAGGGGCTGCAACTCCTCGACGAGCTCGTCGGGGCGAGTCGACCGGTCGGCTGAACCGTCGCGGTGGTCGGCCGGCTCGTGCGCACCCAGGAGAATGGTCGCTCAGCTCATCGTGTCGAGGCACGCGACCTGCTCGACCCAGCCGTAGCCGTAGTCGTCGTTTCCGAAGACGACCGGCGTCTCCTCGGAGGCGAGGACGTGCTCGATCTCGATGGTCGCCTCTTCGTCGCCGGGCCAGGCCTCGGCGTCGTTGCTGTAGGCGACGGTCACCTCGAGGGTGCCGCAGTCGGCCTCGGTGAACAGGGCGGTCTGCCAGCAGCCGCTGGCGTACCCGTCGGAGCAGAGGTCGTCGTAGCGGTTGTCGGTGTAGTACTCGAGCGCGGCCGGGAAGTCGAACTGCGTCTCGCCGGACTGGTACCGCTCGACCGTGGTGCTGTCGGCCTGCTGCTGCACGGAGCCGACGGTCGTCGACACCAGCCTCACGGCGCCGATCGACGCGAACGTGATGAAGGCGACGATCGCGAGCGTGCCGACCGCGATGCCCGAGATGGCGAGCCACCCGAGGCGACGCCGGGTGGGCGCTGCCGGCGCGACGGGCGCACCGACGGCCCCGGCGCCGGCGCTCGCCTGCTGGAGCAGCACGGCACGCGCGAACGCGAGCGTTCGAGCCCACGCCTCGGCCTGCTCCCGCTGCGCTGGATCGGTGTATCGCGAGGGGAGCCGCGCCCACGACTCCGCGGCGTAGGCGCGCTCGACGAGCTCGAGGGTGATCGGGGCATCGGGGAAGATGCGCAGCACCTGCCGCGCGGAGTTCGGGTCCACAGCGCGATCGTAGTGGTGGCCGTCGACTGGGGCCAGCCCACGCCGCGACGGGGTGCTCCCTTCGGGATGTCGGCCGGCTGTGCGAGGCTGGACGCATGCCGGAATCACCGGAGGTGCAGGCCCTCGCCGATGAGCTCGACGCGCGCATGCGCGGCCACGAGATCACCGCCGTCGATGTCGTCGAGTTCCGCATCGGCAAGACCAGGTCGCGCCCGCCCGAGTCCCTCGTCGGCCAGCACGTCGTCGACGTGGCCCGTCACGGCAAGCTGCTCGACATCGGGTTCGGTGACGGCGATCGCCTCGTCGTCTCCCTCGGACGGCACGGCTGGGCACGATGGGCGGGCGCCGACACCGCGACGGATGCCGCGGCCGACGCCCAGGCGACCACCGGCGATGACGCGGCGGCGGTCTCCGAGCCCCCGCCTCCCACGCTCGCCACACTCGTCTTCGACGACGGCACGGCGGTCGAACTGACGGATGCCGGCAACTGGGTGTCGCTCGGCGTCTGGGTCGTCGACGACCCGACCGAGGTGCCGGCGGTGTCCAAGCTCGGTCCCGATCCGGCGGCCGCCGACTTCTCTCGCGCGCAGTTCGACCGGGCGTTCGCTGGCCGTCGCAAGCAGGTCAAGGCGGTGCTGCAGGAGCAGGAGTCGCTGGCCGGCATCGGCAACGCGTACTCCGACGAGATCCTCCACGCGGCGAAGATCTCGCCGGTCGTGCACGCGGCCGCACTCGGCGACGACGAGCTCGACCGACTGTTCGACGCGACCGTCGGCGTCGTCTCGAGCGCGATCGCAGCACGGCACGGCATCCCGATCGATCGGCTGAAGGCGACCAAGGTCGCGGCCATGCGCGCGCACGGACGCTCCGGCGAGCCCTGCCCGGTGTGCGCCGACACGATCCGGGACTTCTCGTTCGCGAGCACGACCGCGCAGTACTGCCCGACGTGTCAGACGGGCGGCGAGCTGCTGCCGCTCAAGCCCGCCTGACGAGCGGGCTCGTCGCGCCGACGCGTCGGCGGACGAGCGGGACCGGTGGAGGCGAGGAGCCGCTCACGCCGGGATGGGCGTCGCGCGACCACCGAGCACGCGGCTGATCGCCTCGGGAGCCGCGGTGAACCGACCCGGCCGGCCCTCGGACGTGAGGTACTGCACGCGGATGCCGCGGCCGATGCGGGTCACCTTCGTGACCTCGTAGACGTGACCGGCGACGTTCACGAGGGTGTCGCCCACCTCCAGGTGGCGGGCCTGCCGCAGTTCGATCGTCTTCATAGTGAGACGATCTCACCAACCACCGACATTCGAGTCGGAGCCGACGGTGGGCTCAGCCGAGCGCGTCCAGCCGCTTCGCGAGCTCCTCGTCGTCGCGGACGAACCACACGTGGTCGCCGCGATTGGACTCCCGGACGTAGTCGCGCAGGGCGTCGCTCTCGGCCACGTACTCGCCGAGGTCGCCGACGATCGCGAGGCGGATGCGGTAGTTCACGAGCTTCTGCGTGAAGGCGCCCGCGAGCCCGGTGGAGAGATCGAAGAAGGCTGGGTCGAACCGGTCGACCGGGACCGCCGCGGTCTTCGCGGCGTGCGACCAGACGCTGCCGATGAGGTCGATCGCATCGTCCTCGCTCGAGATCGGCTCGCCCTCGGCCGGAAAGGGGTACACCTCGACGTGGTCGCGCTGGTCATTGCCCATGGGTCGACCCTAATCGCGGCCACGGCGGCGAGGAAGACGTCGTCGGGCCCGAGCCGTGCTCGCGCGTGCCGGTGGGCAGTGGCACGATGAAGGGGTGCCCGAGCTGCCGGAGGTCGATGCGCTCGCCGCGTTCCTCCGCGAGCGGGCGGTCGGGCACGCGATCACGTCGGCCGCGGTCGCGGCGATCTCGGCCCTGAAGACCTTCGATCCGCCGCTCAGCGCCCTCACGGGCGGCACCATCGCTGCCGTCGCGCGCCACGGCAAGTTCGTCGACCTGCAGGTCGACGCAGGCGGAGCCTCGCTGCACCTCGTATTCCATCTCGCGCGTGCGGGGTGGCTGCGATGGTTCGAGGAGGTGCCCAAGACCGTCCTCAAGCCCGGCAAGGGCCCGATCGCGCTGCGCGTGAAGCTCGACGACGGCGCGGGCTTCGACCTCACCGAGGCCGGCACGAAGAAGTCGCTCGCGGTGTACGTCGTCCGCGATCCGCGGGAGGTGCCCGGCATCGCGCGTCTCGGGCCCGATCCGACGGCCCCCGACTTCACGCTCGCCGACTTCCAGGCGGTGCTCGACGGGCGCCGCACCCGCATCAAGGGCGTGCTCCGCGACCAGTCGGTCTTCGCGGGCATCGGCAACGCCTACTCCGACGAGATCCTGCACGAGGCGCGGATGTCGCCGTACGCGCTGGCGGCGACGCTCACGCCCGAGCAGGTCGCCACGCTCTTCACGGCGCTGCGCGAGACCCTCGCCGAGGCCGTGCAGACGGCATCCGGGCGCCCGCCCGCCGACCTCAAGGACGCGAAGCGTCGCGGCATGCAGGTGCACGGCCGCACCGGGCAGGCGTGCCCCGTCTGCGGAGACACCGTGCGCGAGGTGCGGTTCGCCGACTCGACCTTCCAGTACTGCCCGACATGCCAGACGGGCGGCAAGCCGCTCGCCGATCGCGTGCTCTCCCGCCTGCTCAAGTAGCGGAGCCGGCACCCTCGGCGTGTCGGAGGTCGCTGCGAGACTGGAGTCGATGAACGACGAGTACTTCACCGACCGCGTCCTGCTCACCCCGCTCACCCTCGACCACGTCGACGAGCTGCACCGGGTCTACGGAGACCCCCGCACCTGGCAGCACCTGCCATCGGGGCGTCACGCCGATCGCGGGCAGTCCGCGCAGGCGATCGAGCGTGCGGCGCAGAGCCGGCGAGAGCACGGTTTCGGCATGAACGCCGTTCGGCTTCGCGAGCCCGTCGGCGAACTCGCTCCTGGCGGATTCGTCGGCTCCGCCGGCGCGAACATGCTGCCGTTCGGCGCGTGGAACCTCGGCTACCGGTTCGCGCCCGAGGCGTGGGGTCACGGGCTCGCGCTCGAGGCCGCCCGGCTCTCGCTCGCCGCCGCGACGGAGGCGGCTCCCGACGCTCCGGTCACCGCGCGCGTGCTCGCGAACAATCCCGCGTCGATCCGCGTGCTCGAGCGGCTCGGACTCGACCTCGCATGGCGCGGCACGTCGTCGGACGAACCGGCCGACGCCCACGACACCACCCACCTCGAACGGCTCGTCTTCACCGATCGCGCCCTCGACGACGACCTGCTCGAGGCCGTCATCGCCCTCGGCTGACCCGAGGCCGTTCGAGAAGCGGTCAGCGGTCGGCGAGCTCGGCCGTTCGCGCCAGCCATGGTGCCGGATCATCCCGGTGGTACACGTGTTCGTCGGGCTCGATGCGCTCGAGGAAGCCGTGGTAGATGGTCGCCTGCCGGAGTGCGGCGATCGGGGCGAGCAGCTGCATGGCCTCCGCGGCATCCGAGCCCGGAATCGCTGCCGACCAGGCGCTGGTCCAGTGCTCGCGCGCGCTCGCGGCATCCGGGGCCGACAGTCGCGTCGTGAACGCGGCCTCGTCGAGGAGCGGATGCCCGATGCCGGAGTCGCCCCAGTCGAGCAACGTCAGGTCGAGCCCGGTGCCGCGCACGTTGCCGGAGTGGAAGTCGCCGTGCACGAGCGTGTCGGGCAGTCCGCACGCCGCGAGCCGGCTCGCGCGCTCGTCGAGGCCGCCGAGCAGGTTCGCGACCGCGGTCCGTTCGGCCGGCGACAGCTGCTCGGCGAAGGCGTCGAACGTTCGCGCCCCCGCTGCGGCGATCGCGGGCAGCCGCCAGTCGGGCAGCCCGAGTCCGAGGAGGTCGGCGACCCCGTCGGGTGCGTCGACCGAGTCGAGTTGGATGCCGACGAGCAGGTCGATCATCGCCGCCCGCTGCGCATCCGTCGCGTCGTAGAGGTCCTCGCCCGGGATCTCGGCGAGCAGCACGACATCGGCGCCGCGCGCGAGGAGGCGCGGCACGGCGTGTCCCGACATCCGCTCGATGATCGCGCCCTCGTGCGCGAAGAACGGCGGCACCTGCTTGAGCCAGACCGCGCCGCGATCGGTCGGGAGCAGCCAGACGCTCGACAGGTTCCACGTGCGCACCTGTGCGGCGGGCGCGGTCATCGTGATGCCGAGGGCGTCGAGTCGGGTGGCGGCCCACGCCAGTGCGCGTGCCGGGCCGCCGGGTTCGGCCCACGGCATCCGCCAGGGCTCGGCGTCGAGTGCCGCCTCGGGAGACGCATCCGCCCCACGATCGGTGGCGGCCCGCCCGAACGCTGCGGCGTCGGCCGGCGCGGCGGCGACCTCCGCGAGGTACCGCACCAGGTCGGGCTCGCCGTCGGCGCGTGGCCGGATCGTGCGGAGCCGCAGCACCGTCACATCGAGCCCGAGCACCTCGCGTGCCGCCGTCACGACCGGCCAGGCGAACTGCGGCCACGGTTCGCCCACCGAGAATCGCCGCGTGGTGCCGAGCGGCGACCCGTTCGGCAGGCACAGCTCCAGCTCGACCTCGCGCGAGCGCCCGTCACCCATCCCCGAAGGCTAGGGCACGAGCGCGTTCGGTGTCAGCACGCCGTTCACGAGGCGCTCGAGCAGTGCGAGACCGTCGGGCGAGGTCACCGACTCGAGGTGGCCCTGCACCGACGCCACGCCGCGTCCCCGAAGTGCGTGCACCACGCCGGTCGCGGCATCCGAGGCCACCTCGAGATCGAGCCGCGGGGTCGTCGACCCGTCGGGGCCGAGCGCCGAGAACGTGTTGTAGAAGCCGATCGCCGCGGTCTCGCCGAACACCTCGACCGGGATCTGCACGCCCTGCCGCGGCGTCGGCAGCGGTTCGAGCGCCAGGCCTGCGAGGTCGGCGAGCACCTGGTGGCTGAGGCAGACCGCCAGCAGCGGACGTCCGGAGTCGAGTCGGGCGGCGACGAGGTCGCGCATGCGGGCGATGCGCGGGTCGTCGCGGTCGCGCGGGTCGCCGGGGCCGGGGCCGAACACCACGAGGTCCTCGGATGCCGCGTCGGGGGCCTCGTGCCACGGCACCAGTCGCACGTCGAGGCCGAGGTGGTGCAGCTGGTGGGCGAGCATCGTCGTGAAGTCGTCGTTGGCGTCGATCACGAGCGCCGACGTGCCGCGGCGCTCGTGCGCGTGCTGCGGTGCACGCCAGAACGCGGCGAGGTGGTCGTTGCGCTCGGCGAGGAGCGACGCGTGGCGGTCGTCGTCGACGGGCGCCGATGCGGCGCCGCCTGCCGAGGCGCGGGGGAGTGCGCCGAGCGCCGTGAGCATGCCCGCGGCCTTCGCGCGCGTCTCGGCGACCTCGCCGACCGGGTCGGAGTGCCGCACGAGCGTCGCCCCGACGGGCACGCCGACCCGGCCGTCGCGCACGTACGCGGTACGGATGAGGATGGGCGCGTCGACGTCGTAGCCGCGCTCCGTCGGCGTGAAGCGGGCGAACACGCCCGCGTAGTACCCGCGGGGCGTCGACTCGCGGCGGGCGATGACCGCGCACGCGTTGCCCATGGGCGATCCGGTCACGGTCGGTGCGAACATCGTGCGGCGGAGCACCTCGCGGGGGTCGAGGTCGGAGCGCCCCTCGAGCAGGTACTCGGTGTGCGTCAGCCGCGACATCCGCTTCAGGAAGGGGCCGCGGATCCGACCGCCGTCGGGGCAGACCGCGCTCATCATCTTGAGCTCCTCGTCGACGACCATGACGAGCTCCTCGCGCTCCTTGACGTCGTGCAGGAACGCGTGCAGCCGGTCGTCGACGGATGCGGCCGCGGCATCCGCGTCGGTGAGCACGTCGTGGCGGAACGTGCCGCTGATCGGGTTCATCGAGACGAGCCCGTCGATCGAGGACACGTGCCGCTCGGGCGTCGCGCCGACCGCCGCGAGCCCCGGCGTGTGCACCGCGAAGGTCCAGAACGCCCCCTGCTCGTGCTCGAGCAGTGCCCGCAACCAGCCGAGTACGGCGACGGGCGCCGCGACCGCGGTGGAGCCGACGAACTCGCGCCGGATCACGAAGTTGGCCCCCTCGCCGCGTCCGATCTCCTCGTCGATGACCCGTCGCACGAGCTCGGCGTAGTCCTCGTCGCTGACGTCGACGTCGAGGTCGTCGACGACGACCGGATGCCGGGGCAGCACCTCGATCGCGTCGGGAACCGGGACCTGCTCGCGCTCGCGCACCACGAGGCACCGGATGGGCGCACCGTCGTCGTGCGCGTCGAAGCCGCGTTCGCGCACCTGGCGGAACGGCACGAGCGCGAGCACCTCGGCGCCGTCGAGCGGGATGTCGGCGAGCAGGTCGACGTCGACGACGTCGCCGACGAGCACATCGAGCACGGGTTCGCGCTCGCGCCGGATGACGGCGAACGGCGGCGCGTCGGCGCCCGCCGCGAGCAGCGAGGTGAGCAGCGGTGCAGTGGTCATGCGGGTCTCCGGGGTCTTCTGGCCCTCGGGCCGGAACGCTCCGCAGATGCAGAAAACGACCGCCCTCGGGCGGTCGTCGTACGTCGAAACGTGGAGTCCGCCTAGGAGGCGGGCCACCAGCAGCAGGTCGACGCGGTCATGCCGACGACTCTAGGGCATCATCCCGGTTCTCGCATCACGCGATCGTCACACGCGTTCGTCGCACGCGTTCGTCGCACGCGTCCGCGACGCACGGACGGCATCCGCGACTAGCATTCGGGTGATGCATGCACCCGAACCCGACGCCGGCCTCGTCGCACGCCTCCGGGCCGCGGGCTGCGTCTTCGCCGAAGAGGAGGCGTCGCTGCTCGAGGCGGCCGTCGCCGAGTCGCAGCCGGCGGATGCCGCGACGGACCTCGAGCACCTCGTCGCCCGGCGGGTCGCCGGGGAGCCGCTCGAGCAGCTCCTCGGCTGGGCGGAGTTCGGCGGACGCCGCATCCTGCTCGAGCCCGGCGTCTTCGTGCCGCGCCGGCGCACCGAACTGCTGGCCAAGGCGGCGACGGAGCTCGCCCGCGCCGTCGCGGCATCCGGTCGCGTTCCCGTCGTCGTCGACCTCTGCTGCGGTGCGGGCGCCATCGGCGCGGTCGTCGCGGATGCCGCGGGGCCGGTCGACCTCGTCGCCGCCGACGTCGATCCTGCCGCCGTGCTCGCCGCGCGCCGCAACCTCGAACCGCGGGGCGCTCGCGTGTTCGAGGGCGACCTCTTCGCAGCGCTGCCCGGCGACCTGATGGGAGGCGTCGACGTGCTCGCCGTGAACGCGCCCTACGTGCCGACGGCCGAGATCGCGATGATGCCGCCCGAGGCGCGCGACCACGAGGCCCGCATCGCGCTCGACGGCGGTGGCGACGGGCTCGACGTGCATCGCCGGGTCGCGGCATCCGCGGCCCGCTGGCTCGCTCCGGGCGGGTGCCTGCTGATCGAGACCAGCCGGGGGCAGTCCGGCACGACCCTGTCGCTCGTCGAGGCCGGCGGGCTGCTCGGGCGCATCGAGGTCGACGACGAGCGCGGCGGCACGATCGTCATCGGTGCGCGCGCAGGATCTGCTGCACCTCGGCATCCGACGTCTGCCTGAAGTCGACGTAGTGCTGCCCGACCGCCATGAAGAACGGCGGGACCATTAGGCACACCACCGCGTCGATCCCTGGGGATGCCGCGAGCTCGGCGACGGCGTCGGCCGCGCCGACCGGCACGGCCAGCACCACGGATGCCGCGCCCGACGCCCGTGCCACGGCGCAGGCGACCCTGGCGGTCGCGCCCGTGGCGACGCCGTCGTCGACGACGATCGCCGTGCGCCCCGTCAGGTCGAGGGGGGCGGTTCCGCCCCGGAATCGCGCGATGCGGGAGTCGAGTTCCGCCCGCTCGCGGCGCTCGACGGCGGCGAGGTCGTGGCTGGACACGCCCCCGAAGCGCACGACGTCGTCGTTCACGACCCGTGCGCCGCGCTCGCCGATCGCCCCCATCGCCACCTCGGGATGGCGGGGGAGGCCGAGCTTGCGCACGACGAGCACGTCCAACGGGGCACCGAGCACGGTCGCCACCTCGGCGGCGACGGGAACCCCTCCGCGGGGCAGGCCGAGCACGACCGGGTCGACCCCGGCGCCGCGCTCGAGGAGCGCCTGCGCGAGGCGTCGGCCGGTATCGCGGCGGTCCTCGAACGGTCGTTGCTGCATCGCGATTCCTGCCTACCGCCACCGCGGTCGCGCGTCAACGGAGGGTTCCGTGGCGGAGTCCGATGCGATACGTTCGTAAGGAGTCTTACCCATACCGATGGCGTGCCGACCTCGAGGTCGGATGGAGGAGCACCGCACCACGACGCATCCGTGGCCCGTCGACCGGCCATGTGTCGCTTCCGCACAAGTGGAAGCGTCCGTTTTCGCTGCCCGGCGTGGGTAACCTACACTGATCGAATCCATTCCCCGTACCCGGGGGAACCCGATCCTTTCCCCGTACCAAGGGGGAACCCGAACTGAAGGATTCGACGGTGCCCTCTCGCCGTCGGGCTTGGAGTGTCCGTGGGGCGTCACAGCACCGCGCCGGCGAAGAAGCCGAGGCGCGGCCTCATTCTGTCCATCGTCGGCGCCGTCGCGGTCGTCGGCCTCGTGGCATCCGGCGTGTACCTCTGGGTCGGCGGACACCTCGACCCCTCGAACGCGGCGGCCGACGGCGCCTGCGCCGAGGCGCAGCCACTGAGGATCGTGGCCGATTCCACCATCGCGCCCGTGCTCTCCGACATCGCCGCCGACTTCGACGCGGCCAACGACGGCTGTGTGGTCACCGACGTCACCGCGCAGGACTCGGCCGACACCGCGGCCGTGCTCGCGGCCGGGGGGCTCGACGCCGACGCCTGGGTGCCGCAGTCCGCCGCCTGGGTCGACCGTGCAGCCGCCACCGCGGCCTCGCTCGGGCGCTCGAGCCCCGATGCGGTGGTCGGCGAGCCGATCGCCGCGACGCCCGTCGTGTTCGCGACGACCGCCGAGGACGCGGCCGCGGTCGCGAGCGAGCCGGTCACCTGGCAGCGCGTGCTCGACGGGTCGCTCCCCGCGATCCTGCCCGACCCCGAGGCCTCGGCTGCGAGCCTCGCGAGCCTCGTCGCCCTCGGTGCGCATGCGCCGGCGGAGGACCCCCGTCCGCTCGCCTCTGCGATGATCGGACTCGGAAAGTCGATCCCCGACTCCACGAGCGCCGCGTTCGGTTCGCTCGCCTCGCAGGCGCAGCCCAGCGTGGTCGTCACCACCGAGGCGCAGGTCGCCGAGTACAACTCCGATGAGCCGTCCCTGGCGCTCACCGCCGGGTACCCGAACGACGGCACGGTCCTGCTCGACTACCCGCTCGTGAGCGTCGGTGACGCGGCGACCGAGGCGGCGGCCGCGACCGAGGATCCCGACACCGAGGATCCCGAGACCGAGGACCCCGCAGCCACGGAGGAGCCGACCGCGATGGGCGGCGAGGTCGAGACCGCATCGTACTCCGCCTCGAAGCAGGCCGAATCGAGCGACGCCGCAACGGATACCGCCGCCGAGGCGCCCTCGGCCCGCGCGAAGTACCTCGCGGCGTTCGCAGAGGCCGCCGCCGCGGCGACCGACCGGCTGAACGCCGCCGGGTTCCGCGCGGCCGACGGCAGCGGCACGATCGACATCGCGGGCATCGCGCCCGAGGGGCCCGCATCGCAGGCGCTGCCGCTCGACTCGGCCACGCAGTTGACGATGCTCCGCACGTGGGGCGTGCTCACGCTCCGTGCCCGCTACCTCGCGGTGGTCGACGTGTCGGGCTCCATGGAGGAGCCTGCCGGCAACGGCCTGCGTCGCATCGACATCTTCCAGCAGGCGGCCCAGGCCGCCGTCTCCAGGTTCTCGGGCGAGGTCGACCTCGGCGTCTGGGCCTTCTCGACCCTGCGCAACGGCGACCTCGACTACGAGGAGCTCGCGTCCATCTCGGCGCTCGGCGATGCGGCGCATGCGCAGCAGATCGGCGCGATCATCCAGTCGCTGCCCGCTCGCCTGGGCGGCGCGACCGGCCTCTACGACACGGTGCTCGCGGCCGTGCAGCGGGTTCGCGAGGGGTACGACCCCGAGAAGGTCAACGCGGTGCTGCTCATCACCGACGGGAAGAACGAGGACGAGAACGGCATCGACCTCGACACGCTGCTCGCCGAGCTCGCCAAGGCCGACGATGGCACGAAACCGGTTCCGGTGATCATGATCGGCTTCGGTCCCGACACCGACCTCGTCGCGATGCAGAAGATCGCCGAGGTCACGAAGGGCGGCGCGTACTCGGCGACGAAGCCCGAAGACCTCGGAACCGTGCTCGTCGACGCGATCTCGCAGCGCAGCTGCCGCCCGAACTGCGGCTGATCGGCGCGGGGGAGACCCTCGAACCGAACCGACGAACCGACGAACCGCCGAACCGCCGAACCGACGAACCGAAGAACCGAAGAGGCCCGCCGGGCGCTGATGCGCCGGGCGGGCCTGTTTCGTATGGCGCCTCGGGTGACGTTCGACCCGCGCGCTCAGTGCGCGAAGACGGGCCCGTCTTCGCTCTCGACCGGGCGGCGCACGAAGAACGCGCCGACGATCGAGGTGAGCGACAGGATCGCGCCGATGAGGAACGCCGCGTGGATGCCCGACGCCTGTGCGGCCTCGGCCGAGGCCGCGGTCGGTGCGGCCGCGAGCGTGCCGGCGGTCATGACCGTGACGAAGAGCGCGGTTCCGGCGGCGCCCGCGACCTGCTGCACGGTGCCGATCACCGCGGAGCCGTGCGAGTACAGGTCGGGCTTGACCGACCCGAGCGCCGTCGTGAACAGCGGCGTGAACATGAACGCGAGTCCGGCCGAGAGTGCGACGTGCGCCGCCAGGACCATCCACGGGGAGGTCGTCTCCGAGACCATCGTGAGCGACCAGAGCACGGCGCTGACCAGGATCGCGCCGGGCACGAGCAGCGGACGGGGTCCGAACCGGTCGTAGAGACGGCCGACGAGGGGGCCGAGCAGGCCCATGACGAGTCCGCCGGGCAGCAGGAGCAGCCCGGTGGCGAGCGGCTCGAGGTGCAGCACGTTCTGCAGGTAGATCGGCAGGAGGATGATCGTGCCGAAGAGGGACGCCATCATCACGATCATGAGCGCCACCGAGATCGCGAAGTTGCCCGAGAGGAACGTGCGCAGGTCGAGCAGGGCGCGGTCGCGCCGCTGCAGCATGAGCTGGCGCAGCACGAAGGTGAGGATGCCGGCCGCGCCGACGCCGAGCGAGATCCACATCTGGGCGGGGGTCGCGGTGCCCGAGGCCTCGCCGCCGATGAGGCTCAGGCCGTAGACGAGCCCGCCGAAGCCGATCGCCGACAGGACGACCGAGAAGACGTCGAGCGGGAGCTTCTTCGGCTCGGTCACGTTCTCGACGCGTCGGATGCCGATGACGAGCATGACGAGGGCGATCGGCAGCACGAACCAGAACATGAAGCGCCACGACAGGTACGTCAGGATCACGCCGGACAGGGTCGGGCCGATGGCCGGTGCCACCGAGATCACGGTCGAGACGCGCCCCATGAACCGGCCGCGATCGGATGCCGCGACGAGCTCCATGAGCGTCGTCATGAGCAGCGGCATCATGATCGCCGTGCCCGTCGCCTGCACGACGCGCGCGCCGAGGAGGATCTCGAAGCCCGGGGCGAGCGCCGCGAGCAGGGTGCCGGTCGAGAACAGCGTCATGGCCGCGATGAAGAGCTGCCTGGTCGTGAAGCGCTGCAGCAGGAATCCGGTGATCGGGATCACCACGGCCATGGTCAGCATGAACGCGGTGGTCAGCCACTGCGCCTGCGAGATCGTGATGCCGAGGTCGACGACGAGGTGCGGGATCGCCACGCCCATGATCGTCTCGTTGAGGATGACGACGAACGTGGCGGCGAGGAGCAGCCAGATGACTCGCGAGTTGCGGGCGCCGTGCAGCGCCTCGACGTCGCTGTGGGCGTGCTGGCGGGACGACGGGTGGGCGGCGGCGACGCCCTCGCCGGCGGTGCTGCCCGCGGTGCCGCCTGCGAGATCGGGACCTGCGAGGTCGGGAAGGGCGCGTTCGGTCACGGTGCGGTTCCAATCGGCTTCGGTGGTGTGCGCTCCGTTGCGCCCGGATGAAGTCGACAACGAGTCGATGGCGCAGCCCTATTCCCGGATCGGGCGAAGGATTGGAACGTATGGAATTCGGCGGTGTTCCGGGTGGTCGCCGTCAGCCCGGCTCTACGGCGCGGGGGCCGGGCCGTCGATCGGCGACGGGTGGGGGAGGAACTCCTCGAGCAGCGACTCCTCGGGGGCCAGTTCGGCCCGGAGGCGCTCTTCGGCGGCCTCGTCGTACGTGTCTTTGTCCTGGGGCGCGTTCGCGTCGGTCATGGTTCCACGATAGACCGCACGGCCGACACGGCTCGAACCACGGATGCCGCGGCATCCGCGATCTCGTCGTCGGTCGTGGCCGGTCCGAGCGTGAAGCGCACCGCGGTCTGCGCGAGGTCGGGGGAGATGCCGATGGCGGTGAGCACGTGCGACGGCTCGGCGCTGCCCGCGGCGCAGGCGGACCCGCTCGAGCAGGTCACGCCCTGGCGGTCCAGTTCGAGGAGCACCGCCTCGCCGGACGTGCCCGGGAAGACGAACGAGACGGTCGACGCCAGGCGACGCTCGGGGTCGCCCGTGAGGCGCGCCCCGTCGACCCCCGCGAGGATGCGGCCCGTCAGCTCGCGGCCCTGACGGGCGGCCCGCCCCGCGGCATCCAACCGCTCCACGTCGGCGAGGCGCAGCGCCGTGGCGAAGGCGACCGCGCCGGCGACGTTCTCGGTGCCGGAACGGCGTCCGCGCTCCTGCCCGCCGCCGTGCAGCACCGGCTCGAGGCCGACGCGTCCGCGGGCGATGAGCGCCCCGGTGCCCTTCGGTGCGCCGACCTTGTGGCCGGCGAGCGACATCGCGTCGACGCCGAGGCGAGCCAGGTCAAGGTCGAGATGGCCGGCGGCCTGCACGGCGTCGGTGTGCATGAGCGCCCCGGCCTCGTGCGCGATCGAAGCGAGTTCGGCGACGGGCTGGACGGTGCCGATCTCGTTGTTCACGAGCTGCACCGAAACGAGTGCGGTGTCGGGCGTGATCACGGCCTCGAGCGCCTCGGGTCGCACGACGCCGCCGGCGTCGACGGCGACCTCGACCACCGTGAAGCCGTGCAGCCGGGCCAGGTACTCCGCCGACTCGAGCACCGCCTCGTGCTCGATGGGCGAGACGACGATGCGCCGACCGCGGGGCCGGGCGAGCGCGATGCCCTTGATCGCGAGGTTGTCGGCCTCGGTGCCGCCGCTCGTGAACACGACCTCGCCGGGGCGGCATCCGACCACCGCGGCCACCTCGGCGCGCGCCCACGCCAGCGCACGCGCCGCCTCGTCGCCCAGCTCGTGACGGCTCGACGGGTTGCCGAACGATCCCGTGAGGTACGGCCACATCGCCTCGATCGCCTCGCGGCGGACGGGCGTGGTGGCCGCGTGGTCGAGGTAGATCACGGATGCCCCTGGCCCGCCGGCCCGCCGGCCGGCTCTCCCAGCGCGATGTCGACGTCGAGCCCGAGGTCGAGCGCACGGGCCGAATGGGTGAGCGCGCCGACCGAGATCACGTCGACCCCGGTCGCGGCGATCGCGGCGACCGTGTCGAGGTTCACGCCGCCCGAGGCCTCGACGACGGCGCGGCCGTCGATGCGGCGCACGCCCTCGCGCAGGTCGTCGGTCGCGAAGTTGTCGAGCATGATCGTGTCGACGCCGCCGGCGAGCACGGCGTCGAGCTGGTCGAGTCGGTCGATCTCGACCTCGAGGTGGGCGGTGTGCGGCATCCGCTCGCGCGCGTCGCGCAGCGCGGAGGCGAGGTCGACGCCGCCCGCGGTGAGCACCGCGAGGTGGTTGTCCTTCGCCATGATCGCGTCGGAGAGGGACCGCCGGTGGTTGCGCCCGCCGCCGTCGCGCACGGCCTGCCGCTCGAGGCTGCGGAGTCCGGGGGTCGTCTTGCGCGTATCGACGATGCGGGCACGCGTGCCGGCGACGGCTGCGACGTACGCCGCCGTCAGCGTCGCGACCCCCGACATGCGCTGCAGCAGGTTGAGCGCGACGCGCTCGCCGGTCAGGATGCCGCGTGCCGGGCCGTGCACGCGGGCGAGCACCTCGCCGGCGGCGAACCGGTCGCCGTCGGCGGCGAGGCGTTCGACCGCGATCGACGGATCGACGATGCGGAAGGCCGCGGCGAACACCTCGACGCCGCTGAGCACGCCCGCTTCCCGTGCGACGAGCGCGGCCGTGGCCGTGGCATCCGCCGGGATGAGCGTCTCGGACGTGAGGTCGCCCCACGGGGCGTCCTCGTCGAGGGCGGCCGTCACGATGCGATCGATCTCGCGGTGGTCGGTGCTCATGCTGCCTCCTCGGCATCGGCGATCTGGTGCACGCCCGCAACGTCGTGATGCCGGCGGCCCGCTGCGGGCCTCGTCGACGTTCGTGCGCGGTCGGTCGCGGCATCCGCTCGGAAGTGGGCGCCGACGCTCTCGGTCCTGGCTGCCGCGGCGGCGACCGTGAGGCGTGCGAGGTCGAGCAGGTTGCGGTCCTCCGCGGTACGGCGGTCGTGCGGCTCGGGCGCCCGCCACGCGTCGAGCACGGCGGATGCCGCGGCGAGTCCGCCGGCCGTGCGCTCGAGGCCGACGTGCTGCCACATGAGGGCCTGCAGCGCCGCCCGGTCGACGGGGGCGCCCGCGTGCGTCTCCGGATTGCCGGATGCCTCGTGCGGCGCGCCGACCGGAGGGGCGCCGGCGGGTCGTGCCGAGTGTCCGGCCTCGGGGAGGGCCCGCACCGCCCGGTCGGCGAACACGGCCGCCTCGAGCAGCGAGTTGGAGGCCAGGCGGTTCGCGCCGTGCACGCCCGTGCGCGCGGTCTCGCCCACGGCGAAGAGCCCGGGCAGGCTCGTGCGCCCGTCGAGGTCGGTGACCACGCCGCCCATGGCGTAGTGCGCGGCGGGCGTCACCGGCACGGGCTCGGCCGCCCAGTCGAACCCGGCGTCGCGGCAGGCCGCGCCGAGTCCGGGGAAGCGCCGGTCGAGGAACGCCCGCCCGAGCGCCGTGGCGTCGAGGGTCACGGGCACGCCGTCCTGCTCGAGGCTGCGACGCCAGACGGCGCGGGCGACGACGTCGCGCGGCGCGAGCTCGGCCCGCGGGTCGAGGTCGGCCATGAACCGGTGCCCCTCGGCGTCGCGGAGCACGGCGCCCTCGCCGCGCACCGCCTCCGAGATGAGCGGGGTGCCGGGCGCGGCGAGCGCCGTCGGGTGGAACTGCACGAACTCGAGGTCGGCCACCTCGGCCCCGGCCCGCCAGGCCGCGGCGACGCCGTCGCCGGTCGCGACGTCGGGGTTCGTGGTGTGGCAGAAGAGCTGCCCGGCGCCCCCGGTCGCGAGCACGACCGCGTCGGCGGTCGCCTCGAACAGGTCGCCGGATGCCGAGAGCAGCCGTGCGCCCGTCACGCGGCCGCCGTCGGGGCCGGCCGTGACGAGCAGGTCGACGAGCATCGTGTGCTCGTGGATGCGGACGGCCCGACGGCGCACCGTCGCGACGAGCGCGTGCTCGATCGCGGCGCCCGTCGCGTCGCCGCCGGCGTGCAGGATGCGGGCGCGCGAGTGCGCGGCCTCGAGTCCGCGCTCGAGGCCGGAGTCGCCGTGGTCGAACGCGACGCCGAAGCGGATCAGGTCGCGCACGCGCGCCGGACCCTCGTCGCAGAGCACGCGCACCGAGGCGGGGTCGCCGAGCCCGGCGCCGGCCTCGATCGTGTCGGCGAAGTGCCGCTCGGCCGAGTCGTCGGGGAACAGGGCCGCGGCGATGCCGCCCTGCGCGTGGCGCGTGTTGCCGTCGGCGAGCTCGGTCTTGGTGACGAGCTCGACCTCGTGGCCGGCGTCGGCCGCGCGGACCGCGGTCCAGAGACCGCCGATGCCGCCGCCCACCACGAGCACGCGGGCCATGCTCAGGCCTCCGCGGGCACCGCGACGGGAGCGGCGGGCGGCTTGGCCGCGAGCATCCGCTCGAGCGCGACGCGCGCCGGCTCGGCCACGTCGCCCGGCACCGTGATGCGGTTGACGACGCGCCCCGCGACGAGCTCCTCGAGCACCCACGCGAGGTAGCCGGGGTGGATGCGGTACATCGTCGAGCAGGGGCAGACGACCGGGTCGAGGCAGAAGATCTCGTGCTGCGGGTACTCGGCCGCGAGGCGCTGCACGAGGTTGATCTCGGTGCCGATCGCGAAGGTCGAACCCGCGGGGGCGGCCTGGATGGCCTTCACGATGAAGTCCGTCGAGCCCGCGGCATCCGCTGCGTCGACGACCGGCATCGGGCACTCGGGGTGCACGATGACCTGCACGCCGGGGTGGTCGATGCGCGCCTGGGCGATCTGGTCGACCGTGAAGCGGCGGTGCACCGAGCAGAACCCGTGCCACAGGATGACGCGGGCGTCGGCGAGGTCGTCGGCCGAGTTGCCGCCGAGGGCCTTGCGCGGGTTCCACATCGGCATCTGCTCGATGGGGACGCCCATGGCCTTGGCGGTGTTGCGACCGAGGTGCTGGTCGGGGAAGAAGAGCACCCGCTGCCCGCGCTCGAACGCCCACTCGAGCACGGTCTTCGCGTTCGAGGAGGTGCAGACGATGCCGCCGTTGCGCCCGACGAAGCCCTTGAGCGCGGCCGACGAGTTCATGTAGGTGACCGGGATGACCGGCACGCGACCGTCGGCGTCGGTCGCCGTGAGGTCGCCGTAGACGTCCTCGAGGTCGGCCCAGCAGGCCTCGACCGACTCCTCGTCGGCCATGTCGGCCATCGAGCAGCCCGCGGCGAGGTTCGGCAGGATCACGGCCTGGTCGGGCGTGGAGAGCAGGTCGGCGGTCTCGGCCATGAAGTGCACGCCGCAGAAGACGATGGCCTCGGCATCCGGACGTGTGAGCGCCGCGTTCGCGAGCTGGAACGAGTCGCCCACGAAGTCGGCGTGCTCGATGACCTCGTCGCGCTGGTAGAAGTGGCCGAGCACGACGACGCGCTCGCCGAGGGTCGCCTTGGCCGCGCGGACGCGGTCGTGCAGCTCGGCGTCGGTCGCGGTGCGGTACGACTCGGGCAGGGCGCCCTGCCGGGGCGACCCGGTCGGGATCACGTCGCCCATCGACGAGCCGGGCCCGTACGCGACGGGGCCCGCGTCGAACTCCCACGGCCCCTTGGCGAGGTCGGGGGAGCAGGTGCTGCCCGATGCGGTGCCCGCCTGGATGAGCTGGATCGAACGGTCGACGGATGCTGCGAGCCGGACGTCGCTGGGCTGGACCATCGTCATGGGTGTCTCCTCGGGTGCGGGGCGATCGGGATGCGGAAGGCGCCCTGGATGCCCGCCTCGGCGGGATCTGCGGGGCGGTAGAGCTTGGGCGGGCGATGCGGCGTGCCGGTGCGCACCTCGCCGGTCTCGACGAGGGCGCCGGACGCCTCGACCGTGCGGCGGAAGTTCGCCGGGTCGAGCGGGCGCCGCATGACGGTCTCGTAGACCTCGCGGAGCTCGGCGAGCGTGAAGGTCTCGTCGAGGAACGCGTGCGCGATCTGCGAGTAGCCGAGCTTCGTGCGCAGGCGCCCGAGCGCGTAGGCGACGATCTCGGTGTGGTCGAACGCGAGCTCTGGCAGGTCGTCGGCGTCGAACCAGCGCACGTTCGGGTCCTCGATGGCCCCGCTCGTCTCTTCAGGACGCACGAGCGCCCAGTAGACGACGGAGACGACGCGCTCGTCGGGGGAGCGGTCGGGGGCGCCGAACGTGTAGAGCTGCTCGAGGTAGCGCGGCGTGACGCCGGTGGTCTCCTCGAGCGTGCGCGCGGCCGCGCCCTCGAGGCTCTCGGCGGCGCCGAGCCAGCCGCCCGGCAACGCCCAGCGCCCCTCGCCGGGCTCGCGGAGGCGCCGAACGAGCGGGATCCACAGCGAGCGGTCGGCGGGCTGCTCGGCCTGCGCCGGGGCTTCGCCGGTGACGACACCGGGCTCGCGGGCGAAGATCACGGTCGACACGGCGAGGCGCGCTTCGGCGAGCTCGATCGTGCGAGGCATCCGGCGCTCCCTTCGTGTCGCAATGACTCTAAGTACGCGATCATCTTACAGTCAGGTTGACACGAAGCGAAATCGCGGATGTCGCAGCGCGACGCACGCGCGTCGGCGCGCATCGTGCCGGTAGGATCGAACCCACAACTGAACGACCGATCACTCGCCACGGGAGAAGCCGTCATCACGGCTGCCGTAGGAGCAACCCCTCCCGGGAATCTCTCAGGCCCCTGTACCGTGGCGGCAGGTCACTCTGGAAAGCGGCGCCTCGGCGCCCGCCGACGGGGCAAGCGCAGCCGGAGACGGCGACGTGGAAACTCTCAGGCCCATATGACAGAGCGGGAGGAACTCGACGCATCCGACGACGGATGCACCGGAAGGAGTTCCAGCATGTCCCGAACCGACCCCACCGAGGTGCTCACCGCCTCGCTGGCCGAGCTCGACCCCGAGGTCGCGGCCGCCATCGACCTCGAGCTCGCCCGCCAGCGCACCGGCCTCGAGATGATCGCCTCCGAGAACTTCGCCCCGCTCGCCGTCATGGAGGCGCAGGGCTCCGTGCTCACGAACAAGTACGCCGAGGGCTACCCCGGCCGGCGCTACTACGGCGGATGCGAGCACGTCGACGTCATCGAGACGCTCGCGATCGAGCGGGCGAAGCAGGTCTTCGGCGCCGAGTTCGCGAACGTGCAGCCGCACTCCGGCGCGCAGGCGAACGCCGCGGCCATGCACGCGCTCATCACGCCCGGCGACACGATCCTCGGTCTCGACCTCGCGCACGGCGGACACCTCACGCACGGCATGCGACTGAACTTCTCGGGCCGCCTCTACCAGGTGGTGCCGTACCACCGGGCCGCCGAGACCGAGGAGATCGACCTCGACGAGGTGCGCCGCCTCGCGCTCGAGCACCGACCGGCGCTCATCATCGCCGGATGGTCGGCCTACACCCGAACCCTCGACTTCGCGGCGTTCCGTGCGATCGCCGACGAGGTCGGCGCCTTCCTCATGGTCGACATGTCGCACTTCGCCGGCCTCGTCGCCGCGGGGCTGCACCCCTCGCCCGTGCCGCACGCGCACGTGACCACGACGACCACGCACAAGACGCTCGGCGGCCCGCGCGGCGGGCTCATCCTCAGCATGGATCCCGAGATCGCGAAGAAGCTGAACTCGGCGGTCTTCCCGGGCCAGCAGGGCGGCCCGCTCGAGCACGTGATCGCCGGCAAGGCCGTGGCCCTCAAGATCGCGGCCACCGAGGGCTTCCGCGACCGCCAGGAGCGCACGCTCGAGGGCGCGCGCCTGCTCGCCGCCCGACTCGCCGAACCCGACTGCGCCGCGGCCGGCATCCGCGTCGTCGGCGGTGGCACGGACGTGCACCTCGTGCTCGTCGACCTGCGCGAGAGCGACCTCGACGGCCGCTCCGCCGAGGATCGCCTGCACCGCATCGGCATCACCGTGAACCGCAACGCCGTTCCCGACGACCCCCGCCCGCCGATGGTCACGAGCGGCCTGCGCATCGGCACGCCGGCGCTCGCGTCGCGCGGGTTCGACGCGGTCGCGTTCGCGGAGGTCGCCGATGTCATCGCCGGCGTCCTGACGGCGGCCGACGACGCCGACCTCGACGGGTTCGCCCGACGCGTCGACGCGCTCGTGGCCGAGCATCCGCTCTACGCCGACGGCGCGCGCACCCTCGCGGAGGTCTCGTGACCGCCCCGGCGGCGACGCGCACGACCGAGGTCGTCGGGGTGTTCGACCTGTTCAAGATCGGCATCGGCCCGTCGAGCTCGCACACCGTCGGCCCGATGCACGCCGCGGCCGACTACGTCGCCCGGCTCGGATCGGCCGCCGCCGACGTCGCACGCCTGGACGTCGAGCTCTACGGCTCGCTCGCGGCCACCGGCCGCGGGCACGGGACGTTCACCGCGGTGCTCCTCGGCCTCGAGGGGCGACGGCCCGACGCCATCTCGAGCGCGGAGGTCGAACGCCGCACCGCCGAGATCGCGCAGTCGGGCCGCATCCGGCTCGCCGGCGTGGTGGAGCTCCCGTACGGCGTCGACGACCTCGTGCTCTCGCCGCGGACCGTGCTGCCGAGGCACAGCAACGCGGTGCGCTTCGCGGCGTTCGACGCCGACGGGGGAGTCCTCGACGAGGCGACGTACTACTCGATCGGCGGCGGCTTCATCGTGCGCGACGGCGACGGCGACGGCGACGTCCGGGGCCGTGTCGAGTCGGCACCGGTCCCGCATCCGTACGCGAACGCCGACGACCTCCTCCGGCGCTGCGCGATCGAGGGCCTCTCCATCGCGGAGCTGGCCATGCGCAACGAGACGGCCGCGACCGGCGAGGACGAGGTCCGGGCCGGCATCCTGCGCATCCGCGACGCCATGCTCGAGTGCGTGGCGACCGGCATCCGCCGCGACGGCGTGCTGCCCGGCGGGCTCTCGGTGCGCCGACGCGCCCCCGAGTGGCACGCCCGGCTGCTCCGCGAGGACCCCGACCGCAGCCCCGAGTTCGCGCAGGAGTGGGTGAACCTCGTGGCGCTCGCCGTGAACGAGGAGAACGCCGCCGGCGGTCGCGTGGTCACCGCGCCCACGAACGGCGCCGCGGGCATCGTGCCCGCCGTGCTGCACTACGCCACGATGTACAGCCCGCGGGCGCGAGCCGGCGCCGACCTCGACGACCTCGCGGTGGAGTTCCTCCTGACCGCCGCGGCGATCGGCGGCATCGTGAAGCGCGGCGCCTCGATCTCGGGCGCCGAGGTCGGATGCCAGGGCGAGGTCGGGTCGGCGTCGTCGATGGCCGCCGGCGCGCTCGCGGCCATCCTCGGCGGAACGCCCGAGCAGGTCGAGAACGCCGCCGAGATCGCGATGGAGCACAATCTCGGCCTCACCTGCGACCCCGTCGGGGGCCTCGTGCAGATCCCGTGCATCGAACGCAACGCGATCGCCGCCGGAAAGGCCATCAATGCGGCCAAGATGGCGATGTGGGGAGATGGGACGCATCGCGTCTCGTTCGACCAGGTCATCGAGACCATGCGCCAGACCGGTCGCGACATGAGCGACAAGTACAAGGAGACCGCGACCGGAGGGCTCGCGGTCAATGTGGTGGAATGTTGAGGAGGACCGAATGAGCGACACGGTACAGACAGGCGCATCGGCGGGGCGGCGGAGTCCGCTCCACGAGGTGCACGCGGCGCTCGGCGCCTCGTTCACCGACTTCGCCGGGTGGGAGATGCCCGTGCGGTACGCCTCCGACCTGGTCGAGCACCACGCGGTGCGCACCAAGGCGGGCCTCTTCGACCTCTCGCACATGGGCGAGATCGTCGTGGTCGGCCCCGAGGCTGGCGCGGCGCTCGACTACGCCCTCGCCGGCAAGCTGTCGGCGATCGCGCTGGGCCAGGCGAAGTACACGCTGCTGCTCGCCCGCGACGGCGGCGTGATCGACGACCTCGTCGTCTACCGCACCGGCGAGGACCGCTTCATGGTCGTCGCCAACGCCGGCAACCGCGAGGTGGCGGTCGCCGAACTGCTCGAGCGCACCGCGCCGTTCGACGTCGAGGTCTTCGACCAGAGCGACGACGTCGCCCTCATCGCCCTGCAGGGGCCCGACGCGCTCGAGGTGCTCCTCGAGACGCCCGGCTTCGGCATCCAGGGCCCGGGCAACGACCACGACGACTTCGCCGACGCGATGCGCGACCTCAAGTACTACCGTGCGGTCGCCGCCGAGTACGAGGGCGAGCCCGTCCTCGTCGCACGCACCGGCTACACCGGGGAGGACGGCTTCGAGCTGTACGTCGCGCCCGAGCGCGCGGCGGGCCTCTGGCGCAACCTCGCCGAGACCGGCGGCCCGCGGGTCGTCCCCTGCGGGCTCGCGAGCCGCGACACGCTCCGCCTCGAGGCGGGCATGCCGCTCTACGGGCACGAGCTCGGCCTCGACACCCACCCCGTCCAGGCGGGGCTCGGCCGGGTCGTCGCGCTCACCAAGGAGGGCGACTTCGTCGGTCGCGCCGGCATCGAGCGCGGTCCCCGAGCGGATGCCCCGGTGCTGGTCGGCCTCCGCGCCGAGGGCCGCCGCGCGGCTCGCGCCGGCTACGCCGTGCACGCCGGCACCGCGGACGACGCGCCCGACATCGGCGTCGTCACCTCGGGCGTGCTGTCGCCGACCCTGGGGCATCCGATCGCCATGGCGTTCGTGCACCCCGACCATGCCGAACCCGGCACGGTGCTCGCCGTCGACGTGCGCGGCACGCGCATCGAGGCATCCGTCGTGCCCCTTCCCTTCTACCGCCGCGGCGCCTGACGCGCGCGCGGACCCCGAACGACACCAGATCGACCCCCGAGACCAGGAGAACCCCATGAGCGAGAACACCGAACTCCAGTACACCGCAGAGCACGAGTGGGTGCTCGTCGACGGCGACACCGTCACGATCGGCATCACCGACTACGCCGCCGAGAAGCTCGGTGACATCGTCTTCGTCGAGCTCCCCGCCGTCGGCACCACGGTCGCCGAGGGCACGGTCGTCGGCGAGATCGAGTCGACCAAGTCGGTCGGCGAGCTCTTCGCGCCCGTGAACGGCGAGGTCGTCGAGGCCAACCAGGCCGTCGTCGACTCGCCCGAGCTCGTGAACAGCGACCCGTTCGGCGAGGGCTGGCTGCTGAAGATCACCGCGCCCGAGCTGCCGAAGCTCCTCAGCCAGGCCGAGTACCGCGCCCTCGTCGGCGAGTAGGGGAAGCACAGATGAGCACCTCCTCCACGTTCGACATGGACGCCTTCGGGCGCCGCCACATCGGCACCACCCCGAGCGATCACGCCATCATGCTCGCCGAGCTCGGCTACGACTCCCTCGAGTCGCTCATGACGGCCGCCGTGCCCGCCTCCATCCGCATGGGGGAGGTGCTGAACTCCGCGATCCCGGCCGCCGCGACCGAGCGCGAGGCGCTCGCCGAGCTCGCGGCCCTCGCCGACCAGAACGCCGTGCGCACCTCGATGATCGGCCTCGGCTACTTCGGCACCATCACGCCCGCCGTGATCCAGCGCAACGTGCTCGAGAACCCGAGCTGGTACACGGCCTACACGCCGTACCAGCCCGAGATCTCGCAGGGCCGCCTCGAGGCGCTCATCAACTTCCAGACGATGGTCACCGACCTCACCGGGCTCGACACCGCCAACGCGTCGATGCTCGACGAGGGCACCGCGGTCGTCGAGGGGATGCTCCTCGCTCGCCGCGCCTCGAAGTCCCCGTCGCACCGCTTCGTCGTCGACTCCGACGCGCTGCCCCAGACGCGGGCGCTCCTCGAGTCCCGTGCCGAGGCCGTGGGCATCGAGCTCGTCGTCGCCGACCTCCACGAGGGCACGGATGTCGCCGCCCTCGGCGAGCACTTCGGCGTCTTCGTGCAGTACCCGGGCGCGTCGGGCCGCGTCTGGAACCCGGCATCCGTCATCGCCGCATCGAAGGCCCAGGGCGCGCTCGCCGTCGTGGCGGCCGACCTGCTCGCCCTCGCGCTCATCACGAGCCCGGGCGAGCTCGGCGCCGACGTCGCCGTGGGCACGTCGCAGCGCTTCGGCGTGCCGATGGGCTTCGGCGGTCCGCACGCCGGTTACATGGCCGTGCGCAAGGGCCTCGAGCGCCAGCTCCCGGGCCGCCTCGTCGGCGTCTCGCAGGACGCCGCGGGCCACCCCGCGTACCGCCTCAGCCTGCAGGCGCGCGAGCAGCACATCCGCCGCGAGAAGGCGACCTCGAACATCTGCACCGCGCAGGTGCTCCTCGCCGTCATGGCGTCGATGTACGCGGTCTACCACGGTCCCCGCGGCATCCGGCACATCGCCGTCACCACCGCGGCGAAGGCGAAGGCGCTCGCCGACGCGCTCACGGGCTTCGGCCTCGCGCTCGCCCACGACGCCTACTTCGACACGATCCGGGTGCACGTGCCCGGCCTCGCGAAGAACGTCGTCGCGAGGGCGCACGACCTCGGCCTGAACGTGTGGGAAGCCGATGAGGCGACCGTGCACATCTCGGTCGACGAGACGACCACCGAGCGCGAGCTGTCCCTCGTCGTCGAGGCGTTCGGCTTCGGCGAGCGGGCGGATGTCCCGGTGTCGCTGTCCGAGCTGCCCTCGAGCCTGCCCGGCGACCTCCGCCGCTCGAGCGCGTACCTCGAGCACCCCGTGTTCAACACGCACCAGTCCGAGACGCAGATGATGCGCTACCTCAAGCAGCTCGCCGACCGCGACTACGCGCTGGACCGCGGCATGATCCCGCTCGGCTCCTGCACGATGAAGCTCAACGCGGCCACCGAGATGCAGGCCGTCACCTGGCCCGAGTTCGCGAACCTGCACCCGTTCGCGCCCGAGGCCGACGTCGTCGGCACGCTCGGGCTCGTCGAGCAGCTCGAGACCTGGCTCGCCGAGGTCACGGGCTACGACACCGTGTCGCTGCAGCCGAACGCCGGCAGCCAGGGCGAGCTCGCGGGGCTCCTCGCGATCCGCGGATACCACCGCGCCAACGGCGAGGCCGAGCGCGACCTCTGCCTCATCCCGTCGAGCGCGCACGGCACGAACGCGGCCTCCGCGGTGCTCGCGGGCATGCGCGTGGTGGTCGTGGCGTGCGACGAGCTCGGCAACGTCGACCTCGACGACCTGCGGGCGAAGATCGCCGAGCACGCGGCATCCATCGCGGCCCTGATGATCACCTACCCGTCGACGCACGGCGTCTACGAGCACGACGTGCGCGACATCTGCCAGGCCGTGCACGACGCGGGCGGCCAGGTGTACGTCGACGGCGCCAACCTGAACGCACTCCTGGGCTTCGCCCGGTTCGGCGACTTCGGCGGCGACGTCTCGCACCTGAACCTGCACAAGACCTTCTGCATCCCGCACGGCGGCGGCGGCCCCGGCGTGGGCCCGGTCGCGGCGAAGGCGCACCTCGCGCCCTACCTGCCCGGCCACCCGATGGCCCAGCGCACCGACCACGCCGGCGGCTTCGTGCACGGCGGCGGACCGGTCTCGGCGGCGCCGTACGGCAGCCCGTCGATCCTGCCGATCTCGTGGGCGTACGTGCGCATGATGGGCGCCGAGGGCCTCGCGCAGTCGACCGCGTCGGCCGTGCTCGCGGCGAACTTCGTCGCCTCCCGCCTGCGCGAGCACTTCCCGGTGCTCTACACGGGCGAGAACGGCCTCGTGGCGCACGAGTGCATCCTCGACCTGCGCCCGCTCACGGCGCAGACGGGGGTCAGCGTCGACGACGTGGCCAAGCGCCTCATCGACTACGGCTTCCACGCGCCGACCATGTCGTTCCCGGTCGCGGGCACGCTCATGGTCGAGCCGACCGAGTCCGAGGACCTGGCCGAGCTCGAGCGCTTCGTCGAGGCGATGGTCGCGATCAAGGCCGAGGCCGACGCGGTCGGACGCGGTGAGTGGCCCGTCGACGACAACCCGCTGCGCAACGCCCCGCACACGGCCGAGTCGGTCATCGCGGGGGAGTGGGAGCACCCCTACACCCGTGAGCAGGCCGTGTACCCGGTGCACTCGCTCGTGCGCACCAAGTACTGGGCGCCCGTGCGTCGCATCGACCAGGCCTACGGCGACCGCAACCTCGTGTGCGCCTGCCCGCCGGTGGAGGCGTTCGCCTAGCGGCGCGGCGTTCGCGGGGCGGGCCTCCACGGGTCGGTCCGTCGTGCCCGGGAACCCTGTACGTGAGGTGCCCTCAGGTCTACACTGAGGGCACCCTCACGAGGAGGTGCCCATGTCCTTCATCGACCTGGTCCAGATCGTCGGCGGCGTCGGGTTCGTCGCGGCGATGGTGTTCGCCAGTGCCGCCGCGTCGCGGGCGTTCGGGCTCGAGGAGCGCGCCGGGCTCATGGAGCGGCGCGACCCGGCTCGGGCCGAAGCCCTGCGCCGTGCCGAGTCTCTGAGCTCGCTCGCCCAGGTCGGCGGTGCCGGCATCGACGGGGTCTGGTCGGTCTGCACGCCCAGCCGGAGCAGCTGGCTCGACATGGCGCGCGTGCGCGCGAGCGAGGCCGACCTCAGGGTCGAGCCGCCCGAGGAGGCGCTGCCGCCGATGCCGTCGACGGTGCTCGCCCTCGCCGATGCCGAGCACGTCGCCCGATCGGTACGGACGCGGCATCCGTCACCCGCGCCTGCGCCGCGGGCCGTGCCTCACGAGGCAGGAACCGCGAAGAGCGTGGGCCACCAGGCGACCGCGAGCGGGTAGCCGACGAACGAGACCACGTCGAGCACGAGGTGCGCGACGACGAGCGGCATCGTGCGCCCGCGACGCTCGTAGAACCAGCCGAACACGATGCCCATGGCGACGTTGCCGACGAACGGCCCGAAGCCCTGGTAGAGGTGGTACGTGCCGCGCAGGAGCGCGCTGGAGACGATCGTCGCCCACGGGCCGACGCCCAGTTCGCGAAAGCGCGTGAAGAGGTAGCCGACCACGATCAGCTCCTCGGTGAGCGCCGCCTCGAGCGCGCGCAGCACGAGGATCGGCACGGTCCACCACAGCCAGTCGGCGGGGGAGGCCTGCACCGCCACGGTGATGCCGAGCGCGCGCCCTGCGGCGTACAGCGCGAGGCCCGGGATCCCGATGACGGCCACGAGCAGCAGGCCGGATGCCACGTCGCGTCCGGGCTGGGTCAGGTCGAAGCCGATGCGCCGGAACGGGCTCGTGCCGGGCTGCCACAGCAGGTAGAGCACGAGGGCGACGGCGAAGAGCCCGAAGAACACGTCGAGGAACTGGTACGTGAAGTCGAGCCACTCGCGCTGCGAGCGGCTCGGGTTGAGCGCGACCGACTGATCGCCCAGCGCCTGCTCCGCCGTGAGCTTGGCGATGATCGAGACGATCGAGTAGACGGCCGAGGCGCCGAGCGAGAGCCCGAGCACGATGACGATCTCGATCCGCAAACGTGCAGCCGACATGCGTCGATCTTCGCATATGCGCTGGTTGCGCAAAGATCCTGCGCATCATGACAAATTCTTCCGCAGGAAACCATTCGAAGGTTGCGCGTCGGTAACGGTTTCCTCAGGAGTTTGCTTCGGGCGAATCCGATTCATAGTCTCAATTCATCCCGCGCCTCAGGACGGCCAGAAGCCGCACCGTCGACGCACGTCTCACAGGAGGAACATTGAAGAACAAGAGAATCGGCGTCGCAGCCATTGCTCTTGCTGCAGCCGGAGCACTCGTGCTCACCGGCTGCACGAGCGGTGGAGCAGAGCCCTCGGACTCGGCCGGTGACGCCACGGCGATCATCACGACCAACGGTTCCGAGCCGCAGAACCCGCTGATCCCGACGAACACCACCGAGACCGGTGGTGGCAAGATCGTCACCTCCCTCTTCGCGGGCCTCGTCTCCTACGACGCTGACGGCGAGATCGAGAACGACGTCGCGGAGTCGATCGAGTCCGACGACTCGCAGCACTGGACCGTCAAGCTCAAGGAGGGCCAGACCTTCACGAACGGCGACCCGGTCACGGCGCAGTCCTTCGTCGACGCCTGGAACTACGGCGCGAAGTTCAGCAACGCGCAGAGCGCCTCGTACTTCTTCGATGACATCGAGGGCTTCAGCTACACCGAGGACACCGAGCTCACGGGTCTCGAGGTCGTCGACGACACGACCTTCACCGTGAGCCTCGTCGCACCCGAGGCCGACTGGCCCCTGCGACTCGGCTACACGGCGTACTTCCCGCTCCCCGAGGTCGCGTACGAGGACATCGAGGCCTTCGGTGAGAACCCGATCGGCAACGGCCCGTACATGTTCGCCTCCGAGGACGCATGGACGCACGAGGAGCAGATCGAGCTCGTCACCAACCCCGACTACGACGGCGTTCGCACGCCTGCGAACGGCGGCCTGACGATCAAGTTCTACACCTCGCAGGACACGGCGTACGCCGACCTGCAGGCGGGCAACCTCGACGTCCTCGACGCCGTGCCCGACTCGGCACTGGCGACCTACGAAGACGAGTTCGGCGACCGTGCGGTCAACCAGCCGGCTGCCATCTTCCAGGGCTTCAACATGCCGTACTACCTCGAGCACTGGAGCGGTGAAGAGGGCAAGCTCCGTCGCGCCGCCATCTCGATGGCCATCAACCGCGACGAGATCACCGACGTGATCTTCCAGGGCACCCGCACCCCCGCTTCGGACTTCACGTCGCCGGTCATCGCCGGTTGGTCCGACAGCCTCGCCGGTGCCGAGGTCCTCGAGTTCAACGCCGACGAGGCGAAGAAGCTCTGGGCCGAGGCCGACGCGATCGCCCCGTACGGCGACACCGTGTTCGACATCGCCTACAACGCCGACGGCGGCCACCAGGCCTGGGTCGACGCAGTCGCGAACAGCATCGCCAACACCCTGGGCATCCAGGCCGTCGGCAAGCCGTACCCGACCTTCGCCGCAGCGCTCGACGACCGCGAGAACGAGAAGCTCACCGGCGGCACGCGTGCCGGCTGGCAGGGCGACTACCCCTCGATGTACAACTTCCTCGCCCCGCTGTACCAGACCGGTGCCGGGTCGAACTACGAGAAGTACTCGAGCGAAGAGTTCGACAACCTCCTCAAGGAGGGTGCCGCCGCTTCGTCCGTCGAAGACGCGACCGCCCTCTACCAGCAGGCTGAAGAGGTGCTCCTCGAGGACCTCCCCGCCATCCCGCTGTGGTACTCGAACGTGACCGGCGCTTCGGCCGACACGGTTGACAACGTGGTGTTCGGCTGGGACTCGGTCCCGCTGTACACCGAGATCACCAAGGGCTGACGTAACCCGTCTATAATCCCTGAGGCAGGATGTCCGGGGCGGCAACGCCCCGGACATCCTGCTGATCTATGCTCATTTCTGTGATTGCGGTCAAACATGCTCTCAGCGACAACAACTGAGGAGAGCTGATGCTCTGGTACACCGGTAAGCGTCTCCTCCAAGTCATCCCAGTGCTCCTCGGAGCAACCTTCCTCATCTACTTCATGGTCTTCGCCATGCCCGGCGACCCGATCGCCGCGCTGTACGGTGACCGCCCGCCGGCGCCCGGCGTCATCGAACAGATCCGCGAGCAGTATCACCTCAACGATCCGTTCATCGTCCAGTACTTCCACTACCTCATCGGCATCTTCCAGGGCGACTTCGGGGTCTCGTACTCCGGCCAGCCCGTCACGGAGATCCTCGCGCGCACCTTCCCGGTGACGATCCGCCTCGCGCTGCTCGCCATCTTCTTCGAGATGGTCGCCGGCATCACGATCGGCCTGATCAGCGGTCTTCGCAAGGGCGGCATCTTCGACGCGACCGGCCTCGGTGTGAGCCTCGTGCTCATCTCCCTGCCGATCTTCGTCATCGGTTTCGCGGCGCAGTACTTCCTCGCCATCCAGCTCGGCTGGTTCAGTCCGACGGTCGGACCAGGTGCGCCACTCGGAGATCTCGTGCTGCCGGCATTGGTGCTCGCCAGCATCAGCTTCGCGCAGATCGTGCGATTGACCCGTGCCTCGGTCATCGACACGTCCGGCCTCGACTTCGTGCGAACCGCATACAGCAAGGGACTGACGCGACGACGCATCGTTCCCGTGCACATCCTGCGCAACTCGCTGATCCCGGTCGTCACCTACCTCGGCACCGACTTCGGCACGCTGCTCGTCGGCGCGACCGTGACCGAGGGAATCTTCAACGTGCCCGGCGTCGGTCGCACGCTCTACCAGGCGATTCTTCGAGGTGAGGGGCCCACGGTCGTGTCCTTCGTCACGATCATGGTGCTCCTGTACCTCATCGTGAACCTCCTCATCGACCTTCTCTACGCCGTGCTCGACCCGAGGATCCGCTATGCCTGATATGCCTTCACCAACACCTCGACACCAGCACTACGTCGCTCCACTCGAAGAGACGCCGCTCGACGCGATCGACGCGATCAAGGCCGAGAGCAAGCCGTCGAACCTCTGGATCGACGCCTGGGCCGATGTGCGTCGCCGTCCGATGTTCTGGATCTCGGCCGCGCTCATCTTCATCATCGTGTTCGTCGCGCTGTTCCCCGGCCTGTTCACCAACGAGCCGCCGAACTCGAACTGCCAGCTCTCCAACAGCAACGGCGCCCCGACCGAGGGGCACCCCCTCGGCTTCACGCGCCAGGGCTGCGATGTCTGGTCCCGAATCGTGCACGGCGCGAGCACCTCGCTCTCCGTCGGCATCATCGTGACGGTGCTCGTGTTCACGCTCGGCGTCCTGTTCGGCGCATTCGCGGGCTACTACGGCGGATGGGTCGACGGCGTGCTCTCGCGCGTCGGCGACATCTTCTTCTCGATCCCCTACATCCTCGCGGCCGTCGTCATCATGTCGGTCTTCGCGGAGTACCGGAACGTGCTGATCATCTCGCTCGCCATCGGCGTGTTCGCATGGCCGGCGACAGCGCGCGTCTTGAGATCCGAGATATTGCGGGTGAAGAACTCGGACTTCGTCACGGCCGCCACGGCCATCGGCGTCCCGAAGTTCAAGATCATGTGGGCGCACGTCGTGCCCAACTCGATCGCACCGGTCATCGTCATCACGACCATCTCCCTTGCGGCGGCCATCGTCGCAGAGGCGACGTTGTCCTTCCTGGGCGTCGGCCTCCCGTCGACGTTCATGTCGTGGGGCAATGACATCGCACAGGCGCAGACGACGCTGCGAACGGCACCGCAGGTGCTGATCTACCCGTCGCTCGCCCTCTCCCTGACCGTGTTCTCGTTCATCATGATGGGTGAAGTCATCCGAGACGCACTCGACCCGAAGGCGAGGGCACGGCGATGAGCAACCCACTTCTCGAAGTCAAGGACCTCGAAGTCGCATTCCGCACCCAGGGCGGGGTCGTCCAGGCCGTCCGCGGCGTGAGCTTCACCCTCGAGCGGGGCTCGAGCCTCGCCATCGTGGGCGAGTCGGGGTCCGGCAAGTCGACGACCGCGCACGCGATCATCAACCTGCTCCCGGGCACCGGATTCATCTCGGGCGGCCAGATCCTCCTCGACGGTCAAGACCTCACCAAGGCCTCGAAGCACGAGATGGAGGGCATCCGCGGTCGCAAGATCGGGTTCGTCCCCCAGGACCCGATGTCCAACCTCAACCCCGTGTGGTCGATCGGCTTCCAGGTCGAGGAGGCGATCCGTGCGAACGGCATCGCCACCGGACGCAAGGCCGTGAAGAAGCGCGCGATCGAGGTGCTGAAGGAGGCCGGCCTCCACGATGCCGACCGACGCCTCAAGCAGTTCCCGCACCAGTTCTCGGGCGGCATGCGCCAGCGCGTGCTCATCGGCATGGGCCTTGCGGCCAACCCGCAGCTGCTCATCGCCGACGAGCCGACGTCGGCGCTCGACGTCACGGTCCAGCGCGTCATCCTCGACCACCTCGAGTCCCTGACGCGCGAGCTCGGCACGACGCTGCTGTTCATCACGCACGACCTCGGCCTCGCGGCCGAGCGTGCCGAGCAGCTGCTCGTGATGTACAAGGGCAAGGTGGTCGAGTCCGGTCCCTCGGCGAAGATCCTGGCGAACCCGCAGCACCCGTACACGCAGCGACTCGTCGCCGCGGCTCCGAGCCTCGCCTCGCGCCGCATCCAGGCGACGGGCAGCGTGCACGCGGAGCACACGGTGCAGACCGGTGCGGAGGCCGCCGCCGGTGAGGAGATCGACCTGATCGCCACCGCCGAGGCTCGCGCCGAGGCACTGGCGGCCGCCGAGGCCGCACCGCCCGCCATCACGGTCGAGCACCTCACCAAGGTGTACAAGATCCGCGGCGCCGGCGACTTCACGGCGGTCGACGACGTGTCCTTCCAGATTCCCAAGGGCACCACGATGGCGCTTGTGGGCGAGTCCGGTTCGGGCAAGTCGACGGTGGCCAAGATGCTGCTGAAGCTCGAGGACGCGACGTCGGGCAAGATCGTCGTCGGCGGCCAAGATCTGGCCAGCGTGACCGGCAAGCAGCTCTTCAACCTGCGCAGCCGCATGCAGCCGGTCTTCCAGGACCCATACGGCTCGCTCAACCCGTTGCGCAACATCGGCAACACGATCTCGGAGCCGCTCTCGACGCACGGCGTGGGCGACCGCACCTCGCGTCGCGAGCGGGTGCTCGAGCTGCTCGACCAGGTCTCGCTGCCGCGCACCCTGGTCAGCCGGTACCCGAACGAGCTGTCGGGCGGTCAGCGCCAGCGCATCGCCATCGCGCGCGCGCTCGCCCTGAAGCCCGAGATCGTCGTGCTCGACGAGGCGGTCTCGGCACTCGACGTGCTCGTGCAGGCGCAGATCCTGCGCCTGCTCGCCGACCTGCAGGGCGAACTTGGACTCACGTACCTCTTCATCACGCACGACCTCGCGGTCGTGCGCGTCATCGCCGATCACGTGTCGGTCATGCAGCGTGGTCGCATCGTCGAGGCGGCGACCACCGATGAGGTGTTCGACAACCCCCAGCAGCAGTACACGCAGGACCTGCTCGCGGCCATTCCCGGCGCGAACATCGAGCTCGGGGCGTAACGCTCCGAAGGGCCCGTGCGAACGCGAACGCCCGGCATCCGTCTTCCGGATGCCGGGCGTTCGTCGTTCCCGGCGGCGGTTCTCAGGTGAAGCCCCTTCGAGCGCGGTAGGCTTGTCGGGCGCGTGCCGTCGATCTCGGCCCCCGCACTCCCAAAGACCTTTCACCAAAGCGCTCCCGCGTTCCCATCGTGCCGCCCGTCGCGGTCACGGGATCGTCGTACGGAGCCCACCAGCCCAGAGGACCGAACACCATGGCGAAGGCCACCCGCAACGACCTGCGCAACGTCGCGATCGTCGCCCACGTCGACCACGGCAAGACCACGCTCGTCGACGCGATGCTCAACCAGACGCACTCCTTCGCCGAGCACGCGCACGTCGAAGAGCGAGCGATGGACTCCAACGAGCTCGAGCGCGAGAAGGGCATCACGATCCTCGCCAAGAACACGGCGATCTCGTACAACGGCCTCCACTCGGGCGGCCAGCCCATCACGATCAACGTCATCGACACCCCGGGCCACGCCGACTTCGGCGGCGAGGTCGAGCGCGGCCTGTCGATGGTCGACGGCGTCGTGCTCCTCGTCGACGCGAGCGAGGGGCCGCTGCCGCAGACCCGCTTCGTGCTGCGCAAGGCGCTCGAGGCCCGCATGCCGGTCATCCTCCTCGTGAACAAGACCGACCGCCCCGACGCGCGCATCGACGAGGTCGTCGCCGAGAGCCAGGACCTCCTGCTCGGCCTCGCCTCCGACCTGGCCGACGACGTGCCCGACCTCGACCTCGACGCGATCCTCGACGTTCCCGTCGTCTACGCGTCCGGTCGCAACGGCGCCGCGAGCCACAACAAGCCCGAGAACGGCGAACTGCCCGACAACGACGACCTCGAGCCGCTCTTCGAGGCGATCCTCCAGCACATCCCCGCTCCGACGTACGACGACGAGCACCCCCTGCAGGCGCACGTCACGAACCTCGACGCATCGCCCTTCCTCGGTCGTCTCGCGCTGCTGCGCGTCTTCCACGGCACCATCAAGAAGGGCCAGACCGTGGCCTGGGTCAAGCACGACGGCTCGGTGCAGAACGTGCGCGTCACGGAGCTGTTCCTGACCAAGGCGCTCGACCGTTACCCCGCCGAGAGCGCCGGCCCCGGCGACATCGCCGTGGTCGCGGGCTTCGAGGACATCATGATCGGCGACACGCTCGCCGACGCTGAGGACGTGCGCCCGCTCCCGGTCATCGCGGTCGACGAGCCGGCCATCTCGATGACGATCGGCACGAACACGTCGCCGCTCGTCGGCAAGGTCAAGGGCCACAAGCTCACCGCCCGCATGGTGAAGGACCGCCTCGACCGCGAACTCGTCGGCAACGTCTCGCTCAAGGTCGTCGACATCGGACGCCCCGACGCCTGGGAGGTGCAGGGCCGCGGCGAGCTCGCGCTCGCGATCCTCGTCGAGCAGATGCGTCGCGAGGGCTACGAGCTCACCGTGGGCAAGCCCCAGGTGGTCACCAAGCAGGTCGACGGCAAGACGCACGAGCCCTACGAGCACCTCACGATCGACGCTCCCGAGGAGTACCTCGGCGCGATCACGCAGCTGCTCGCGTCGCGCAAGGGTCGCATGGACAACATGTCGAACCACGGCACCGGCTGGGTCCGCATGGAGTTCATCGTCCCGAGCCGCGGCCTGATCGGCTTCCGCACCGAGTTCATGACCACCACGCGCGGCACGGGCATCGCGAACGCGATCTCGCACGGCTACGACGCGTGGGCCGGCCAGATCGTCACCCGCAACAACGGCTCGATCGTCGCCGACCGCTCGGGCGTCGTGACGCCGTTCGCGATCATCGCCCTGCAGGAGCGCATGACCTTCTTCGTGAACCCGACCGAAGAGGTCTACGAGGGCATGGTCATCGGCGAGAACTCGCGCAACGACGACATGGACGTGAACATCACCAAGGAGAAGAAGCTGACGAACATGCGTCAGTCGACCTCCGACACGTTCGAGTCGATGACGCCGTCGCGTCAGCTCTCGCTCGAGGAGTGCCTGGAGTTCGCGCGTGAAGACGAGTGCGTCGAGGTCACCCCGGCCGCCGTGCGCATCCGCAAGGTCGAGCTCGACGCCACGGCGCGCGCTCGCACGACGTCGCGCCTGAAGAAGCAGGGCTAGTCCACCGAACAGGGCGGATGCCGCGGGCCATGCCTGCGGCATCCGCCCTTTCGCATGCACGGGGTTCGGAGTCGAAACTGAGGGTTTGTACAGCTTGCAAACGTATGTTGTTGGAGATCCCCTCCCCGACCCGGAACCTCGCACGCCCTATGACCTTCCCCCATCACGGCCGTCGCTCGGCCGCGCGCACCCGTGCGCCGTTCCGTGCGAGCACCGCTCCCCGCCCCGTCCACTCGTTCTCCTCGCGCACCGCGTCGGCCTTCGCCGCCGTCCCGCCGCTCGGCAGCCTGATCCCCGCCCGCGCGGGCCTCGCAGCGCTCACGATCGCGGCGGCCTTCGGCCTGGCCCTCAGCACGAGCACCCCCGCCATCGCGGTGAGCGCGAGCGACACGACCGTCTCGGTGTACGCCCCCGTGCAGTCGACGTTCGAGGACACGGTGGAGCTCGAGCCGCAGGTGGTGGAGGTCGCGAGCGAGGCCGTCATGGCCCCCGTGCCCGACGGCGGGTACGCGGTCGAGGCCGCGCCGCCGCCCATCACGTCGCAGGTCGCGAGCGTCGGGACGGTCTCCCTGATCGAGACCGACCGCATCGTCTGGCCCGTCATCACCCCCGAGCGCACGAGCGACGGGTTCGGTCCCCGGTCGGCGCCGTGCGCCGGCTGCTCGACGAACCACGACGGCATCGACTTCAACCCGGGTGCAGGCACCCCCGTGATGTCGGTCGCCGACGGCGTCGTCGTGCTCGCCACCGAGAACGGCGGCGGCCTCGGGGTCAACGTCGAGGTGCAGCACAACATCGGCGGCGAGCTCGTCACGTCGTCGTACGCGCACATGCAGAACGGCTCGATCGCGGTGAGCGTCGGCCAGCAGGTGACCGCGGGCCAGCAGCTCGGCCTGGTGGGCTCCACCGGCCAGGCGACCGGACCCCACCTGCACCTTGAGATGTTCGGCACCGACGGCGTGCGATTCGACGGCTTCGCATGGCTCGCCATGCGTGTGACCGGCTGAGTCGACGCTGAGCGGCGTTCGGCCCCTCAGCCGCGGCTGAACCCGGGGGTGCGCTTCTCGAGGAACGCAGCCACGCCCTCGCGCATGTCATCGGTGCCGAAGGCGTCCATGAAGCCGCCGATCTCGAGCTCGACGGCCTGCTCCGTGGGTCGCCCGGACGCCGCGACCAGGACGCGCTTCGCGTTCGCCACGGCGACGGGGGAGTTCTCCGCGATGCGCGCGATGGTCTCGCGCGCGCCGGCGAGCAGGGCGTCGCGATCGGGGAACGCCCGCGCGACGAGCCCGGCCTGGACCGCCTCATCCGTTCCGATTCGGCGTCCGCTGTAGATGAGCTCCTTGGCGCGCGCGGGGCCCACGACGCGCGGAAGGCGCACGGTGCCGCCGAAGCCGGGGATCAGCCCCAGTCGCACCTCGGGCTGGCCGAAGGACGAGGCCTCGGTGGCGTAGATGAGGTCGCACGCCAGTGCGAGCTCGAGCCCGCCGCCGAGGGCGAAGCCGTCGACGCAGGCGATGACCGGTGCGGGGCACGCCTCGATGCGCGCCGCGACCCGGTGCCCGAGGCGCGCCATGCGCTCGCCCTCGGCAGGTGTGCGCCCCGCCATGGCCGCGATGTCCGCTCCGGCGACGAACGCCCGGCCGCCCGCGCCGACCAGCAGCACGCCGCGAACGGATGCCGCAGCGTCCGTGATCTCGACGAAGGCCGCGTCGAGCGACTCGAGCACGTCACCCGACAGCGCGTTGAGGGCTCGCGGGCGATCGATCGTCACGACGGCGACATCCGCATCGAATTCGAGTCGGACCTCGGGTGCTGCGGCCTCGGCCTCCGGCATGGTCATCTTCGATCCTCTCGGGAGCTGACGGGGACCTCCACGCTACGCCATGGGGCACGTCGATCGTGGTCGTCCGCGTCGCCCGACGGTAGACTCGCCGCGGGGGATCGGGCAGTGCGTCCGCCCCGACGATCCCGTCCCCAGCCGCGAGGAGTCCTGATGTCGACTGCGACCACCACCGCACGGATGCCGCGCGCACTTCGGCGCACCGCCCTCGCCATCGCGGCGGCCGGCCTCGCCGCGGGCCTGCTGACGGCGTGCGCCGGCAATCCGGTCGAGGACCTGGTCCAGAACGGCGTCGAGGACGCGATCAAGAGCGCGACCGGTGAAGACGTGAGCATCGGCGGCGAACTGCCCACCGACTTCCCGACCTCGATCGACGTCGTCGACGGCAAGATCACGGTCGGCATCGGCACCGGCGACAGCAACGGCTGGGTCGTGGTCGTGCAGGCCGACGAGGCGGATGCCGCCGCGGGGGCGAAGTCGAAGCTCGAGGCGGGCGGCTTCGTCGAGGACACGTCGCTCACCCAGGAGCAGATCGACTCCCTCACGGGCGGCCAACTCGACGCGACGGTCTACGCCGACGACGAGTACCGGGTGCTGCTCGCCGTGAAGGACGACACGGTGACCTACACCGTCACGCCGAAGTGACCGACGTGGCTCGCCCCGGCCTCGGCTCCCGCATCGGGACGCTCGTCATCGCCTTCCTCGTCGGCGTGCTCTACGGCACGCTCGGCACCGTCGGCCATCGCCACGTGCTGGCCATCGGCGACGTCGTGCTGCCCTGGGGGCTCGTCGCGGCGCTCATCGGCGTCGCGGCACTGCTCGTCGCGTTCCGCGTCTTCAGCGGGCGACTGGTCGCCGCCGTCGTGGGTCTCGGCGTGATCGTCGCGGTCGGCGTGCTCACCCTGACGGGCCCGGGCGGATCGGTGCTCGTGGTCGGCGACCTCACCGGCACGATCTGGTCGCTGGGCCCGGCGCTCATCACCGTGTTCGTCGTGGCCTGGCCGCACCTGCCGGCGCGCTCCGCCGCCCGCGCCGCGGCATAGACTGAGATTCCCCCTCCGAAAGGACGCGAGCCACCGTGACCTACGTCATCGCTCTCCCGTGTGTCGACGTCAAAGACCGTGCCTGCATCGACGAGTGCCCGGTCGACTGCATCTACGAGGGTGAGCGTTCGCTCTACATCCACCCCGACGAATGCGTCGACTGCGGCGCCTGCGAACCCGTCTGCCCCGTCGAGGCCATCTACTACGAAGACGACCTGCCCGACGAGTGGGCCGACTACTACAAGGCCAACGTCGAGTTCTTCGACGACCTCGGCTCGCCCGGCGGCGCCGCCAAGGTCGGCGTGATCGCCAAGGACCACCCCGTCATCACCGCCCTGCCCCCGCAGGCGCACTGAGCATGGCGCTCGGCGCGCTTCCCGACTACCCGTGGGAGAGCATGGCCCCGTACGCGGCGCGCGCGAAGCAGCACGCCGACGGCATCGTCGACCTCTCCATCGGCTCGCCCGTCGATGAGACTCCGCCGATCATCCGCGAGGCCCTGTCCGCCGCGACCGATGCGCACGCCTACCCGCAGACCGTCGGAACGCCCGAACTGCGACGCGCCATCGTCGAGTGGTTCGAGCGGCGCCGGGGCGTCGTCGGCACCGGACTGAGCGAACGCAACGTGCTGCCGACCATCGGCTCGAAGGAGCTCGTCGCGCTCCTTCCGCTGATGCTCGGCGTCGGCGAGGGCGATGTCGTCGTGCATCCCCGTGCGGCCTACCCGACCTACGCCATCGGCGCGGCCATCGCCGGTGCCGAGGCGTTCGCGTCCGACGATCCGGCCGAATGGCCCGCGGCGACGAAGCTCGTCTGGCTCAACAGCCCCGGAAACCCCGACGGCCGCGTCCTCGACCTCGACGAGTTGCGTGCGGCGCAGGCCCGGGCGCGCGAGCTCGACGCCGTCATCGTGAGCGACGAGTGCTACGCCGAGCTCGGCTGGGACGCCCCGTGGAGCACCGAGCCGGTGCCGAGCATCCTCGATCCCCGCGTGAGCGGCGAGGACCGCCGTGGCACGCTCGCCGTCTACTCGCTCAGCAAGCAGTCGAACATGGCCGGGTACCGCGCCGCGTTCATCGCCGGCTGCGGGCTGCTCATCGAGCGGCTGACGACCGTGCGCAAGCACGCGGGCCTCATGGTGCCCGCGCCGCTCCAAGCGGCGATGACGGTCGCGCTCGGCGACGACGCCCACGTCGCGCACCAGAAGGAGCTGTACCGCGCCCGGCGAGACGTGCTGCGCCCTGCGCTCGAGGCGGCCGGTTTCCGCATCGACCGCAGCGAGGCGGGCCTGTACCTGTGGGCGACCGAGGGCCGAGACGCCTGGGACTCGATCGACCGCCTCGCCGAGCTGGGCATCCTGGCCGGCCCCGGGCACTTCTACGGCGAGCACCACCCGCAGCACGTGCGGTTCTCGTTGACCGCGACCGATGAGCGCATCGAGGCCGCTGCACGCCGCCTCGCGGCATCCGTCGCCTGACCCCGATTGTCCATCCCCTCAAGACACGGACGGATGTCTTGGCGGATGCAACAGTGTGCCCGGAGCGCGTCTAGGCTGTATCCCGGACCGCGGCCGAACGGAGCTGCGGTGCGGAAAGCAGGTGACCGCACTTGACGATCACAGGAGGCGCCGTGAGCGACGTCGTGAACAATGCCGAAGGCCAGAAGCCCCTTCAGGCGACCTTGAACTTCCCCGGTGGCACCGCGGAGTTCCCGATCCGCCCCGCCGTCGACGGCGCGGCGAGCCTCGACCTGTCGACGCTGACGCGACAGACCGGACTCACCGCACTCGACTACGGGTTCGTGAACACCGCGTCGACCCAGTCCGAGATCACGTACATCGACGGCAACCAGGGCATCCTGCGCTACCGCGGGTACCCGATCGAGCAGCTGGCCGAGAACTCGACGTACCTCGAAGTCGCATGGCTGCTCATCTACGGGTCGCTGCCGACCGCAGACGAGCTGGGCGAGTTCGACGAGAAGATCCGCCGGCACACGCTGCTGCACGAGGACCTCAAGCGGTTCTTCTCGGCGCTGCCGCACACGGCCCACCCGATGTCGGTGCTCTCGAGCGCCGTGTCCGCGCTGTCGACCTACTACGAGGGTTCCGACCCCGACGACGTCGAGCTCACCATGATCCGCCTGCTCGCGAAGCTCCCGGTCATCGCCGCGTACGCGCACAAGAAGAGCCTCGGCCAGGCGTTCCTGTACCCCGACAACTCGCTGAGCTTCGTCGACAACTTCCTGCGCCTGAACTTCGGCAACATGGCCGAGCCGTACCAGATCGACCCCACGCTGTCGAAGGCGCTCGACCGCCTGCTGATCCTGCACGAGGACCACGAGCAGAACGCGTCGACCTCGACCGTGCGTCTCGTCGGCTCCACCGGTGCGAACCTGTACTCGTCGATCTCGGCCGGCATCCAGGCGCTTTCGGGCCCGCTGCACGGCGGCGCCAACGAGGCCGTGCTGCAGATGCTCGCGCAGATCCGCGACTCCGGCGAGGGCGTCGACAAGTTCGTCGAGCGCGTGAAGCGCAAGGAGGACGGCGTCAAGCTCATGGGCTTCGGGCACCGCGTCTACAAGAACTACGACCCGCGCGCGACGATCGTCAAGCAGTCGGCCGACGAGGTGCTCGCCGGTCTCGGCGTGGCCGACCCGCTGCTCGACATCGCCAAGGAGCTCGAGCAGTTCGCCCTGCAGGACGACTACTTCAAGGAACGTCGCCTCTACCCGAACGTCGACTTCTACACCGGCGTGATCTACAAGGCGATGGGCTTCCCGACGCGCATGTTCACCGTGCTCTTCGCGATCGGCCGCCTCCCCGGCTGGATGGCCCACTGGCGCGAGATGAACCTCGACCCCCAGACCAAGATCGGCCGCCCGCAGCAGCTCTACGTGGGCGAGGCCGAGCGGCGCTACCCGGGCATCTGACCCGTGCGGCGGTGCCCGAGCGCCCGCCATCGAACGGCCCGAAGGGGGCGCCACCGACGGTGGCGCCCCCTTCGGCGTGCGGCCGGCGCCTACTCGGCGGCCGGCGCCTCGCTCGGCACCGCGCTCGAGGGCGTGACGCCGGCCGCGGGAAGCAGGTCGAGCGTGTCCGTCGCGGCATCGCGCACCGCGTCGAGGGTGAACGCCCAGGGCCGCGTCTTCCCGTGCTGCCAGAGCGGGGCCTGGTCGACGTAGTTCGGGTGGAACGCGTGACCGGATGCGCCGGTGAGGTTGATCCACGTGGACGCGTCGAAGTCGTGCAGGTCGACGACCATGCGCATCGACGGCACCCAGTCGACCCCGTATCCCACGCTGGTGTCCCAGCCGATCGCGTTGACGATCGAGGAGCCGCCGCCGAGCTCGAACGGGCCGCGGTTGAAGAGCCACTCGATCGGGGCGATGCCCGACGTGCCGAAGCTCTGGTTGGTGAGCGTGAGCGTGTGCAGTCGGCCCCAGCGCCAGGCGTCGGCGTCGCTGCCCATGCGGCTCGTCGCCTCGGTCCACGCGGCGTCGAGGGCGTGGGCGATCATCGCGTCGCGACCCGAGACGCCGAGCTCCTCGTTCGTCCACCACGTGGCGTCGGGTTCGGCGAGCAAGGTGCCGACGACGCTGAACCAGCGGTCGCCGCCGGTGGGCTGCGTCTCTTCCGGCAGCGCCGAGAACATGTCCGCGAGCAGGGTGCGCCAGAACACGGCGAAGTACGCCGCCCCCGCGCTGTCGACGTCGTCGCGAGCATCCCATGCGGCGAGCAGTTCGGCGCCGCGTGCGGCGTCGCCCGAGAGGTCGAGCTCGGCGATCACCGGCAGGAAGGCGGCGGCGTTCGCATCGCCCGTGTCGAGCTGGATGTCGGAGAGGTCGGCGGCCGTGAGCTTCTCGCCGGCGTCGATCTTCTCCTTCAGCAGGCGTTCGATGCCCGCCGCGCGGTATCCGTAGTCCCAGTCGGCCGTGAGGAACGGGCCGTCGTGGGTCACGGCGTTGTTCGCGGTGACGATGTAGCCGCGCTCGGGGTTCAGGACGTTCGGCATGTCGTCGAAGGCGACCTCGTCGCGCCACCCGACGTCGTTCGTCCATCCGGGCTGCGGCAGGGTGCCGTCGCCGACCTTGCGGATCGGCACGGTTCCGGGCGCCTGGTATCCGATGTTGCCGTCGACATCGGCGTAGACGAGGTTCTGGGCGGGCACGTCGAAGAGGGACGCCGCCTTGCGGAACGCGTCCCAGTCGCCGGCACGGTCGAGGGCGAAGATCGACGCGGCGGTGGTGCCGGGCGTGAGCGCGGTCCACTGCAGTGAGAGCGCGTAGTCGCCCTCCGGCTGGCCGGATGCCACGGGATATCCTTCGGCGACCGCCGCGAAGTCGTCGCCGATGCCCGACACGATGGGGCCGCGACCGGTCGAACGCACGGTGATGGTCACGGGAGCGCCGCCGGCGACCTCGATCGTCTCCTCGCGCTCGATCAGCGGCACCTGGGCGCCGTCGAGCTCGTACGTGTCGCCCGTGATGCGTTCGAGGTAGAGGTCGGCGACGTCGGGGCCGAGGTTGGTGAATCCCCACGCGATGCGGTCGTTGTGGCCGATGATCACCCCGGGCAGACCCGCGAAGGTGTAGCCGGCCACGTCGAACGCGCAGGTCTCGGTGATCTCGGCGCAGTGCAGGCCCATCTGCGCCCAGATCGACGGCAGGGCGGGCCCGAGGTGCGGATCGTTGGCGAGCAGGGGCAGGCCCGACTCCGTGAGCGATCCGCCCACCACCCAGGAATTGGAGCCGATGTCGTTGCCCTCGGGCCCGAGGAGGGCGGGGATCCGGTCGAGCGTGTCGCGCAGCGACGAGAGCGCGGCGACGTAGGCGGTCGAGGCATCCGACTCGGTCGAGGCGCCGGATGCGGCATCCGGGGCCTCGGGCAGGGACGTCACCTCGGTCGAGGCCGGGGCGGATGCCGCGGGCGTGCCCCCGAGGATGGTCGGCGCGGTCGACCAGTCGAAGTCGGGGTGCAGTCGGGCGACCTCGTCGGCGGGCAGCGCCGTGGCGAGGAGTGCCCGGTCGATCTCGTCGCCGAGGTTGGAGCGGAGGTCCCATGCCATGGCCTTGAGCCAGGCGATCGAGTCGACCGGGGTCCAGGGCTCGGGGGAGTAGCCGGGGTTCTGGAGCCCGAGCACGGCGTACTCGAGCGAGAGCTCGGCGCCGCTGCGCTGGTCGAGGTAGGCGTTCACGCCGGCGGCGTAGGCCTCGTAGTAGGCGCGCGAGGTCTCGTCGAGGCCGTCGTACTCCTGCTCGGCGATGCCGCGCCAGTCGAGTGTGCGGATGAACGTGTCGGTGCCCACCTGCGACGAGCCGAAGAGCTCGGCGAGGCGCCCGGCGGTGACGTGGCGGCGGAAGTCCATCTCCCAGAAGCGGTCCTGCGCGTGCACGTACCCCTGGGCGAAGAAGAGGTCGTGGTCGTTGTCGGCGACGAGCTGGGGGATGCCGGCGTCGTCGCGGTACACGGACACCGATGAGATGAGGCCCGGCGCGTCGACGCGACCGCTCGTCGTGGGGAACGAGCGCTGCACGGTCCACCATCCGACGCCGGCTGCCGCGATGACGAGCAGCAGGACGATGGCGAGGAGCCACGTGAGCGCTCTCAGCCAGCTGTGGTGTCGGGTTCGGGGTGCGTCGGTGCCCACGTCACTCCTTCGTGATCGCCCATGACGACGGCCGCCACTCGGCGACCTGAGGCACCACTGTAATCGAGTGCGCGAGCGGGGGAGGACTCAGGCGTGGAGGGCGGTGTTGAGCTTCACGCCGTGGCCGTCGCGGGAGAGCACCTCGACCCGGCCATTGAGCGAATTGCGGCGGAACAGCAGGTTCGGAACCCCCGACAGCTCGACCGCCTTCACGGTGCGCGCCTCGGCGTCGCCGAGCAGTGCGACCTTCGTGCCCGCCGTCACGTAGAGGCCCGCCTCGACCACCGAGTCGTCGCCGATGGAGATGCCGATGCCCGAGTTCGCACCGAGCAGCGCCCGCTCGCCGATGGTCACGCGCTGGGTGCCCCCACCCGAGAGCGTGCCCATGATCGAGGCGCCGCCGCCGATGTCGGACCCGTCGCCCACGACGACGCCCTGCGAGACGCGCCCCTCGATCATCGACGTGCCCAGGGTGCCGGCGTTGAAGTTCACGAAGCCCTCGTGCATGACGGTGGTGCCCGGTGCGAGGTGCGCGCCGAGGCGCACGCGCGAGGCATCGGCGATGCGCACGCGCTCGGGGGTGACGTAGTCGAGCAGGCGCGGGAACTTGTCGAGCCCGGTCGCGTGGATGCCGGCGCGCTGCAGCGCGGGCCGCAGCCGGTCGAAGTCGGCCGGATGCACCGGGCCGGCGTTGGTCCAGACGACGGCCGGGAGGTGCCCGAAGACGCCGTCGAGGTTGATCGTGTTCGGGGCGACGACCAGGTGCGAGAGCAGGTGCAGGCGAAGGTACGCGTCGGCGGTGCCCGCGGGCGCCGCGTCGAGGTCGATCGTGAGCTCGACCACCTCGACCCGCACGTTGCGGCGGGCGTCCTCGCCCGCGAGCGCGCTGTGCTCTGCGGCGAGCGGCGTCGCCTCGTCGCCGAGGATCGGCGCCGGGAACCAGGCGTCGAGCACGGTGCCGTCGCCGGCGATGGTCGTGAGGCCGGCGGCGGCGGCGGTGCGGGCGGGGCTGGGGGCGGCGTCGTTCGCAGGCATGGTTCAAGGGTAGCGATGCGGCCCGGCGGATGACGCGGCGCGTCGCTTCCGTAGAATCGGGGAATGCCCGCTGAGACCGCCAAGACGCCCCCCGCGCTCGACCCGACCGCCGACTCCGTCACGCTCACGAGGGCGATCTGCGACATCCCGAGCGTGTCGGGCGATGAGACGGTGCTGGCCGACCTCGTCGAGCGGGCGCTCGCCGCGGCATCCCACCTCGAGCTCCACCGAGACGGCGACACGATCGTCGCGCGCACGAATCTGGGGCGCGAGCGCCGCGTCGTGATCGCCGGGCACCTGGACACCGTGCCGATCAACGGCAACGTGCCGACCCGGTTCGAGACCGATGGCGGCGTCGACTACCTCTGGGGGCGCGGCACGACCGACATGAAGGGCGGCGTCGCGGTCGCGCTGAAGCTCGCGGTCGAGCTCGCCGAACCCGTCTACGACGTCACGTGGATGTTCTACGACCACGAAGAGGTGCAGGCCGACCTCAACGGGCTCAAGCGCCTCGCCGAGACGCGGCCCGACCTGTTCGTCGCCGACTTCGCGATCCTCGGCGAATCCTCCAATGGGCAGGTCGAGGGCGGATGCAACGGCACGCTCCGCGTCGAGCTGCGCGCCACGGGCACCCGGTCGCACACCTCGCGGCCGTGGATGGGCGTCAACGCGATCCACGCGCTCGCCCCGGCGCTCGAGCGGCTGGCGGCCTTCGAGGCCGAGACCGTGGAGGTCGAGGGGCTGGCCTATCGCGAGGGGCTCAGCGCCGTCGGCATCCGCGGGGGAGTGGCCGGCAACGTCGTGCCCGACGAGGCCGTGCTCACGGTCAACTACCGGTTCGCGCCGAGCCGCTCGGTCGACGAGGCGATCGAGGCCATGCGCGAGCTGTTCCCCGAGTACGAGCTGACGGTGACGGATGCCTCGGCCGGCGCCCGCCCCGGGCTCGACGACCCGTTCGTGCAGGGGTTCCTCGCGGCGGTCGGCGCCGAGGCGCGGCCCAAGTACGGGTGGACGGATGTCGCGCGCTTCAGCGCCCTCGGCGTGCCCGCGGTGAACTACGGACCCGGTGACCCGAGCCTCGCGCACACCGACGACGAGCGCGTGCGCCTCGACGCGATCGTCGCGTGCGAGGTGGGCCTGCGGTCGTGGTTGACCGGCGCGTGATGCCGGCATGACCGACGTGAACGCCGCGGCGCACGAGCAGCCCGACCGCGAGGCCGCGCTCGACGCCCAGCCGCCGGCAGAACACGAATCCGGGGTGCGCGAACCGGACCCCTTCCGCGCCACCCGCTGGTCGCCGCGCGTGCGCTGGCGCGTCTCGCCGTGGTGGCTGCGCGTCCTGCTCGTCTACGCGGGTGCGCGCGCGATCACGACGGTGTTCGTGCTGACCCTCGCGAGCGTGCAGGGCGCGAACCCGTGGACGGGCGCAAGGCCCGGCTACTTCGAGTTCGCGAACATGTGGGACGCCCGCTGGTACCAGATCATCCAGCTCGCCGGGTACCCGAGCCTGCTGCCGCTCACGCCCGACGGGCACACCGCCGAGAACGCCTGGGCGTTCATGCCGGTCTACCCGGCCCTCGTCGGCGCGCTGACGTGGCTGGCGATCCCGTGGAACATCGCCTCCGTGGTGGTCTCGCTCGCCGCGGGCCTCGGCGCCGCACTCGTGTTCCACCGCCTCATGTCGCGCTTCCTCGCCCCCGATCGGGCGATGTTCGCCGTCGTGCTGTTCTGCGTCGCGCCGGTCGCGCCGATCATGCAGTTCGGGTACGCCGAGGCGCTCGGGTACCTCCTGCTCGCCACGGCGCTCCTGCTCCTCGTCGATCGCCGCTACGGCTGGCTGTTCCCCGTGATCGCGGTCTGGTCGTTCACGAGGCCAGGCGCGCTGGCGTTCGCGCTCACGCTCGGCCTGCACTGGCTCTGGCGGTGGTGGCGCCGACGCGAGGAGCCGTTCCCGGTGCGCGAACGCGTGCTCGCGGCATCCGCCACGGTCTTCACCGTGGTCTGCGGCTTCGGGTGGTTGCTCGTGGCCGGGGCCGTCACCGGGAACCTGCACGCCTACACCGACACCGAGCTCGCGTGGCGCGCCGCGTACATCGGGTACGGCGAGCTCGTGCCGTTCACGGCCTGGTTCCAGTCGGGCGGATGGTGGCTCGGACAGCCGCTCGGCACGATCGCGGTCGCGGCGCTCATCCTCGCGTTCACGCTCGTGCTCCTCTCGCCCGCGGTGCGCCGCCTCGGCATCGAGATCCGCCTCTGGTCGGCGAGCTACGCGCTGTACCTGCTCGCCGTGTTCTTCCCGCAGTCGAGCGTGTTCCGAATCGCGTCGCCCCTGTTCCCACTGCTGGGCGCCGCCGCGATCCCTCGCGCCCGCTGGTACCGCTGGAGCCTGGTGATCGTGTTCCTGGCGCTGCAGGTGGGCTGGCTGCTCATCTGCTGGGGCATCGACGGTCGCGACTGGACGCCGCCGTGATCGTGGCTCCGATCGCGTCCGGGCGCGCTCCGCATGCCGCCGTATGGCCTCCCGGGTCGCTCGATGTCGTCCACAGCCTCACGGCGATTTCTCAGGAGTGCTTCCGATGACCGATAATGGAATGAGACAGCCACGAAAGGGGTAGCTCAATGGCGGCCATGAAGCCACGCACCGGAGACGGGCCTATGGAGGCTGTGAAGGAGGGTCGTCTGATCATCGTGCGGGTACCGCTCGAGGGCGGCGGTCGCCTTGTCGTCTCGGTCAACGACGCTGAGGCCAAGGAGCTCTACGACGTGCTCGGCGGCGTCGTCAACCCGGCCTGATCAGTTCCATAGGTTTCGAGCCGAGCCCGCAGTGCGGTGCTCGGCTCGAGGCATGTCCGGCGGTCCGCCTGCACTGACGGGGGCGGGCCGGCCACGGGCGCGAAGGGCGGATGCCGCGTGCCGACGTGTCGCTGCCGTCGAGGCCCGTGGCTCCAGACCCGTGGCTCCAGACCCGAGGCCCGAGTGCCGATCGCGAAGGGTCGGCCGCTGAGCAGTGGGCTGCGTGTCGAGTCTCGCGTACGCCTCAGGCGCCGAGCTTGACGATCTGCAGCAGGCCCTCGCCGGCGGGGGAGACCGCCGTCGCGACCGCGGGCGAGGCCGCGAGTTCGGAGATGAGCGCGCGGTACGCGGTCGCCTGCTCGTCGCGCCGGGCGGGGTCGGCCACGCGCCCGCGCCAGAGCGCGCGCGCCACGAGCACGGAGCCGTTGGGCTTGGCCAGGCGCAGGCCGTGCTCGACGTACTCGATGACGAGGGTCGGGTCGGCGTCGATCACGACGAGGTCGTAGGAGTTCTCGTTCATGCGGGGCAGCACCTCGCTGGCGCGCCCGGCGATGAGGCGCACGCGGGCGGCGGCGATGCCGGCGTCGGCGAAGTTCTCGCGGGCGGCCTGAAGGTACTCGTTCTCGGTGTCGATGGAGGTCAGCAGCGCACCACGGGCGGCCTGCAGCATCCAGAGGCCCGAGACGCCCACGCCGGTGCCGATCTCGATGATCGACTCGGCCCGCGCTGCCGCGGCCAGGACCGCGAGTTGCGCGCCCACCGCGGGGGAGACGGGGTCGATGCCGAGCTCGATGGACTGCTGGCGCGCACGGGCGACCGCGTCGGTCTCGACGACGGATTCGTCGACGTACTTCCAGTTCAGGTCACGTTCGGACACGATTCGGCTCCCGGCACTCTCTCAGCTCCCAAGCCTACGGCCCGGCCCGCATGTGATTTGCACGCCTCGCCGCCGACTATCCTGTAGGGGTGTTCGGTCTGACGTTCGAGAAACTCCTCATCATCGGGGTGATCGCCGTCTTCCTGCTCGGGCCCGAACGCCTGCCGCACTACGCGGCTCAGCTCGGCCGGTTCGTCCGGTCCGTCCGCGATTTCGCCAACGGGGCGAAGGACCGCATGCGCGAGGAGATGGGCCCCGAGTTCGACGAGGTCGACTGGCAGAAGCTCGACCCCCGCCAGTACGACCCGCGCCGCATCATCCGCGACGCCCTGAGCGACGCCGACCCGTTCACCGAGCCGGCCGCGACCGCACCGGTCGTGGCGCGCGCCGGCGTGAACGAGAACTCCGCCTACCTGCAGCGCAAGCGCAAGCGCGAGGCCCTCGGCACGGGCGAGCAGGCGCCGTTCGACTCCGAGGCGACCTAGCCCGGTCCAGGTCGCGGTGACACGGCCCCGCTCCACGTCGAGCGGCCGACCCGTTGCATCCGTGCAGGAGAGGCGGCATCCGCCCTGTCAGCGGGGACGCCGCCTGATCTCCTGCACCGTGCACCGTGCACCGTGCACCGCGCACCGCGCACCGTGCACCGTGCACCGTGCACCGCGCACCGCGCGCCAAGCACCGCGCACCGCGCGCCAAGCACCGCGCGCCCTGCACCCTGCACACCCTGCACCACGGCATCCGAGCGGCGCAGCGCGTCGCCGGCGTGCAGGGCGGATGCCGCAGCACGGGCGTCAGGCGCGTCGGATCGCCTTCAGCGACTGCGCGACGAGGGTCATGACCGGCACGAGCGTGCGGTACTCCGACGCGGTGCGCGGGAGCGGGATCAGGCCCGTCGACCGCGACACGGTGACCGGCTCGACGAAGCGCATCAGCCCCTCGGTGCCGTTGCGACGGCCGACCCCCGACTGCTTGACGCCGCCCATGGGCGCGGCGACCGCCGAGAACGAGCCGCGATAGCCCTCGTTGATGTTGATGCTGCCGGCCTCGAGCTGGTCGGCGACCCGCGAGGCGTGCTTCAGCGAACCCGAGAAGATCGACGCGTTCAGGCCGTACTGGCTGCGATTGGCGGCGCTGATCGCCTGGGCGTCGTCGTCGACGAGGTAGAGCGAGGCGATGGCGCCGAAGGTCTCCTCGGCGAACACGGTCATCTCGGGGGTGACGCCCGTGAGCACGGTCGGCTCGAAGAACCACGGCCCGAGGTCGGGCCGGTGCGTGCCGCCGACGAGCACCGTGGCGCCCTTGGCGACGGCGTCGTCGAGGTGCGCCTGCACGCGCGCCAGCTGGGCGGCAGTGGTGAGCGAGCCGAAATCGGCGCGGTACTCCAGCTCGGAGCCGAGCACGGCGCCGTTCAGGCGGCTGACGAGTTCCTGCTGGAACGGGCCGGCGACCTTGCGGTCGACGTAGAACCGCTCGACCGAGACGCAGAGCTGGCCCATGGCCGAGAACGCCGCGTGCGCCGCGCCGCGGGCCGCGTCGACCGGGTCGGCGTCGGCGAGCACGAGCAGGGCGTTCTTGCCGCCGAGCTCGAGCGAGGCGCCCACGAGACGTCGCCCGGCCTTCTCGGCGACCTTGCGGCCGGTGGCCGTCGAGCCCGTGAAGCAGATGTAGTCGGCGACGTCGGTCACGGCCTCGCCGACCTCGGCGGCCGTTCCGGTCACGACCGCCCAGAGCGCCTCGGGCACGCCCGCGTCGATGAAGGCGCGGCGCAGGGCGAGGATCGAGAGCGCCCCCTGGTCGTCGGCCTTCTGCACGACGGCGCAGCCGGCCGCGAGGGCGGGCACGACGTCCATGGCGGCGAGGCTCAGGGCGTAGTTCCAGGGCGTGATCACGCCGGCGACGCCCTTCGGCCGGTAGCGCACGCTCGCGGTCAGCACCGTCGGGATGCCGCTGCGTCGGGGACCGCCGCGCAGCACTTGGCGGGCCATGACGGCGTTGTAGCGCGTGACGGATGCCGCCTGGAAGACCTCCTCGAAGGCCTGGCCGCGGGTCTTGCCGCTCTCGAGCTGCACGAGGTCGAGCAGGAGCTCGCGGCGCTCGAGCACGAGGTCGTGCGCCCGCAGCAGCACGCGGCGGCGCTCGGCGAAGCCGGCGCGGGCCCAGGCGAGCTGGGCGATGCGGGCGCGAGCGGTCGCGTCGTGCACGTCTTCGGCGCTCGACTGCGGCAGTGCGTGGAGCGTCTCGCCGGTGGACGGCGTGGGCACCTCGACCGTCGTGTCGCCGGTGGCGACGATCTCGGCGGTGAGGCGGGCGAACAGGTCGGGGGAGGCCAGGGTGGCGCGCATGCGGCACAGTCTAGGACAGTTGACCCACTCTGGTCGGATCGAGGCCCCGGAGCCGATTACACTATGCCTCCATGACCGCACCGGAGCGCCCCCTCTCCCGCGGCGTCATCACCCGCTACGCCATCGGCTCTCTCGGCACCGGCGGGTTCGCGACGCTCCCGGGACTCGTCCTCGTCTTCTACATGACCGACACGCTGGGCGTCACCGCGCTCGCCGCCGGCCTCGTGGTGACCGCGGCGAAGGTGTGGGACGTCGTCATCGACCCGTGGATCGGCGAGCACAGCGACCGCGCCCTCGCCAGAACCGGCTCGCGCCGCACGTGGATGCGCGTCGGCGCGCTCGCGCTGCCGATCGGCTTCGTGCTCACGTTCGCCGTGCCGGCCGGTCTCGGCTCCGCGGCATCCGGGGTCTGGGTCTTCCTCGCGTTCCTCGCGACCGCCACCGCCTTCAGCCTGTTCCAGGTGCCCTACATCGCCCTGCCCGCCGAGCTCACGCCCGACTACGACGCCCGCACCAGGCTGCTGTCGTGGCGCGTGGTCGTGCTGAGCCTCGCGATCCTGCTCTTCGGCGCCGGCGGGCCGGTGCTCCGCCGCATGGGCGGCGACGACGAGGCCGTCGGCTACCTCGTGATGGCCGTCGTCGCCGGCCTCGTGATCGGGGCGGGCATGCTCGTCGCCGTCACGACCGCCCCGCGCGGCCTCCCCGGCGTCGAGGCGCCGCGGCTCGGCATCCGATCGGCCTATGCCGAGGGCTTCGCGGCCCTGCGTCGCAGTGCGCCGTTCCGCACGCTGCTCGCGACGTTCGTGCTGCAGGGCCTCGCGACCGGCGTCATGCTCGCCGGCGCGAACTACGTGGCCGTGTGGGTGCTGCACAGCGAAGACGCGCTGACCCTGCTCTTCGTCGCGCTCATCGCGCCCGCGGTGCTCTGCGCGCCCCTGTGGAGCCGCATCTCGCGCCGCACCGGCAAGGAGCGCGCGTTCCAATGGGCGAGCCTGCTGTTCGCGCTCGCCGCGCTCAGCCTCGTCGGCATGATCTGGGCGCCCGGCGCCTGGGTGTACCTGCCCGTCGCACTGGCCGGTGCCGCATACGCCGGAATGCAGACGCTGCCCATGGCGATGCTGCCCGATGTCATCTCGCACGACGCCCGCGAGCATGGCGAGAGCCGCGCGGGCAGCTTCGGCGGCGTCTGGACGGCGGGCGAGACCGCCGGCATGGCCCTCGGCGCGACCGTGCTCACGATCGTGCTCGCGATGACCGGATACCTCGAGTCCACCGGCTCGACCGTCGTCGAGCAGCCCGCGGCGGCCGTCGCCGGCATCGCCGTGAGCTTCAGCGCCCTGCCCGCGCTCCTCGTGTTCCTCAGCCTCGTGCCGCTCGCCCGCTACAGCCTGCGCCGGCACGACATCGTGGCGGATGCCGCGAGTGCCGCCCCGGGCGACACCTCGGCCGGAACGCCGCCGACGCCCGCCGCGAGCGCCGAGCCCGCCGGGCCCGCACCCGCGAACGACCCCCAGGAGACGGTGTGACCATGAACGACTTCCGACGCGACCCCGCCGAGGTGCTCGCCGAACTCGAACGCCTCCGCAAGGGCGACGCGCCGACGCATGGCGGCCGCGTGCTGTCGTACGTGTACGACTCGGGCGTGGCCGAGCTCGACGAGCTCGCCGCTGCGGCGGCCCGACTCGTGCAGCCGGTGAACGGACTGGACCCGACCACGTTCACCTCCGTCGCGGCCATGGAGGCCGGCGTCGTCGGGTTCGCCCGCCACGTCTTCCACGGCGAGGCGCACGACCGTGCCGACGAGCACGCGGACTCCGGCCCCGACCGGGCGGAGGTCGTCGTCGGCACCGTCACCTCGGGCGGCACCGAGAGCTGCCTGCTCGCCGTGAAGACGGCCCGTGACGCCTGGCGTGCGGCACGGGCGGGCACCCCGCGGATGCCGCGCATCGTCGCCCCGATCACCGTGCACGCCGCGTTCCACAAGGCCGCCGAGTACTTCGGGCTCGTGCTCGACCTCGTGCCCGTCGATCCCGAGACCGGCACGCTCGCGGCATCCGCCATCACCGATCGCCTCGGCGACGACGTCGCCCTCGTGGTGGTGTCCGCGCCGTCGTACCCGTTCGCGGGGCTCGACCCGATCGCCGACGTCGCCGACGCCTGCCGTCGGCGGGGCATCGCCGTGCACGTGGACGCCTGCATCGGCGGGTTCGCCCTCGCCTTCTGGCCCGACGCGCTGCCCGCCTGGGACTTCGCGGTGCCCGGCGTCACGAGCCTCTCGGCCGACCTGCACAAGTACGGCTACGCGCCGAAGGGCGTCTCGGTGCTCCTCACGCGGGGTCGCGATCGCCAGCGCCACCAGTACTTCCGCACGACCGAGTGGCCCGGCTACCCCGTCGTGAACCCCACCATGACCGGGTCCAAGCCCGCGGGGCCGCTCGCGGCCGCCTGGGCGATCACGGAGGTCCTCGGAGAGCACGGCTTCGCCGCGCTCTCGGCGAAGACCGCGCGGGCCACCGCAGCCCTGCGCGAGACGGTCGACGGCATCGAGGGACTGCGCGTCGTCGGACGTCCCACCGGGCCGCTGTTCGCCGTCGCCACCGACGAATCGGTCCCCGAGCACCTGCGCGTCGACCCGCACCACTGGGCGGATGCCGCGCGCGGCGCCGGCTGGTTCCTGCAGCTGCAGCCGGGCCTCGTGCAGTCCGACGGCACGCGCCTGCCGCACACGACCCACCTCACGATCACGCCCGTCACCGACGACGTGGTGCCCGAGCTCGCCGACGCGCTCGTCACCGCGGCCGACGCCGTGCGCGGGGTCCCGAAGGTCGACGGCGCGCTCGTGCTCGCCGGGCTCGCCGACGCGGTGCCCGGCGGCATCGAGCCGCTGCTCGCGGCATCCGGCGGCATCGACTCCGACACCGCGGCCGGCCTGCTCGGCGCCATCGGGCTCCTGGGCGACGAGAGCGGCGGCCTCCCGGCGCAGATGGCGCCCGTGCTCGCGCTCGTCGAGGCGCTGCCGTCGGAGCTGACCGGCCGGCTGCTCGTCGAGCTGCTCGCCCGGGTCGTCGAGCCGAAGGGGTAGGTCGAGCGGGCGGAGCAGGCGGTCGCGTCAGCTCGAGGGCAGCCCGCACCGCTCGGTGAAGTAGGTGAACAGGTCCTGCTTCAGCGAGGCCGCGGCGCGCACCTCGTACTGGCCCGACCACCCCTCGCTCGTCGTCATGACGAGCGGCAGGATCGTGCCGCGCTTGTCCTCCGCGCCCGCGTGCGGATCGCAGCGGGCCGGCCGCACGGGGAGCGAGATCGTCGAGGGCTGATCGCCGGCCTCGATGTGCGCCGTCGTGGTCGACCAGTTCAGGCCGTCCTCGGCCGAGAGCAGCGTGGTGCCGAGCACCTGCTCCAGGTCGAGCGATCCGGATGCCGCGCCCGTCGGCTCGACCGCGATGTCGAGCCAGGCGCGGCGATCGACGCCCGAGCCGGTCGACCGGAGGCGGTCGGCCAGGGTGAACGCGGCGACGCGCTCGACCGCCGCCGTGAGGCATCCGAAGTTCTGCAGTCGGGGGAGGGTGTCGTACGGGTCTTCGGCCTCGATCGTGCCGACCGCGGTGCCGCCGCCCTCGGGGTCGACGGTCAACGTGACCTCGGCGGGCCCGGCGTCGCCCTCGCAGCGCGCCGGGGTGAGGTCCATGCGGTACTGCACCGACGTGCCGTCGGGGATGGTGCGAGGCCCGTCGAAGTGGAGGCCGGGCTCGAGGCCCGGCGCGGCGACGTCGAACGACGCGAAGGCGAGCTCGGAGCCCGTGCCGTTGTCGATCTGTACCACGAGCCGCCCGTCGACCACGTCGGTGCGGCTCTGCAGGACGCTCGCGGTGATCCCGTCGGGCAGCGCGGCCGGCGTCGCGGACGCCGTGCCGGGGGCGGCGCCGGTGCAGCCGGTGAGGGTCGCGACGGCACCGAGCAGTGCGGCGGCGGCGAGCACGCGCCAGACGACGGGGCGGGAGCGGGGCGCGCGCGGCATCCGTCTCACCCGACCGTCAGCGGACCGAGACGTTGAGTCGGCGGCCGGCGAGCTGTCGCGGCCGGGAGGCGATGACCTCGGCCACGCGCTCGATGGCGCGGGCGGCGGGATCGTCGGGGGCGCCCACGACGACCGGGGTGCCGTCGTCGCCGCCCTGGCGGAGCGCGATGCTGAGCGGCACGCTCGCGATGAGGGGGACGGATTCGGGCTGTCCCTCGGAGAGACGCCGCGCGACCTCGTCGCCGCCGCCGGAGCCGAAGAGGTCGAGCACGGTGCCGTCGGGACCGGCGAGCCCGGCCATGTTCTCGACGACGCCGATGATGCGCTGACCTGTCTGCCGGGCGACCACGCCCGAGCGCTCGGCGACGTCGGCGGCCGCCGGTTGCGGGGTCGTGACCACGAGCACCTCGGCGTTCGGCAGCAGCTGACCGAGGGAGATCGCGATGTCGCCCGTGCCGGGCGGCAGGTCGACGAGCAGCACGTCGAGGTCGCCGAAGTACACGTCGGTGAGGAACTGGTTGAGCGTGCGGTGCAGCATGGGCCCGCGCCAGGCCACCGCGACGGACGATGCGCGCGCGCCCGGCTCGGCGGGCTCGACGAACATGCCGATCGAGATGACCTTCACGCCGTGCGCCACGGGCGGCAGGATCATGTCGTTCACCTGCGTGGGGCGGGCGGCGAGGCCGTCGGCGTCGACGAGCCCGAGCAGGGCCGGGATCGAGAAGCCGTGCACGTCGGCGTCGACGAGGCCGACCGACAGCCCGCGCGCTGCGAGCGCGACCGCGAGGTTGGCGGTGAGCGTCGACTTGCCGACGCCGCCCTTGCCGCTCGTCACGGCGACCACGCGCGTGAGCGTGCCGGGTCCGAACGGGTTGCCGCGGGCGGCCTTGCCGCCGCGCAGGCGCTCGGTGAGGGCGGTGCGCTGCTCGGGCGTCATGACCGTGAGCGTCACGTCGACCGCACCCTCGCCGGCGACGGTCTCGGCGGCCTGTCGCACATCGCGTTCGATGCGGTCGGATGCCGGGCAGCCGACGATCGTCAGCCGGATCACGATGCCCACGCGACCGCCGACGGCCGTGACGGACTCGACCATGTCGAGTTCGGTGACGGGCTTGCGGATCTCGGGGTCGATCACCGACTCGAGGGCGCGGCGCACGGCCGCCTCGAGCACCTGCGCGTCGGGCGAGTCAGCTTCGGGTTGCGGCATCGGCGGCTTCCTCGTCGTCCTTGCGATCGAGTTCCTCGAGCACGGCGCGGAGCTCGGATCGGATGAAGTCCTTCGACGCGAGGTCCTTCACGGCGAGGCGCAGCGCGACGACCTCGCGCGCGAGGTACTCGGTGTCGGCGAGGTTTCGCTCGGCGCGCTGGCGGTCCTGCTCGATCTGCACGCGGTCGCGATCGTCCTGGCGGTTCTGCGCGAGGAGGATCAGGGGAGCGGCGTACGAGGCCTGCAGGCTGAGCACGAGCGTGAGCGCGGTGAATCCGATGGCGATCGAGTCGAAGCGCAGGGGCTCGGGCGCGAACGTGTTCCACGCCATCCAGGAGATGGCGAACACCGAGAGCCCGAGCAGGAAGCCCGGGGTTCCCATGGCGCGCGCGACCCATTCGGTGAAGCGCCCGAAGCGATCCTTGTCGGGGTTTCCTCGGCGGAACCGGGAGCCGCGGCTGCCCTTCGGCGTGTCGAAGCGCCGCTCGTCGGCGGTGTTAACGCGTGCCATCTCCGGCCCTCCTTCCGTTCATCGGGATCGGGATGCTCCCCGTGGTCAGCTGTGCTCGGGCGGTCGCGCGTTTGCTCACCTCGTCTTGGTCTTCGGGATGACTTCGCCAGTCATCGGGCAGCAGGTAGTCGAGGACGTCGTCGATGGTGACGACGCCGACGAGTCGGTGCCGCTCGTCGATCACCGGCACCGACACGAGGTCGTAGCTGGCGAGGATGCGGCTGACCTCGGCGGCCGAGGTGTCGGCCCCGACCGGCTCGAGGCCCTGGTCGATGAGCGTGCCGAGCCGCTCGTGCGGCGGGTAGCGCAGCATCCGCTGGAAGTGCACCATGCCGAGGAACCGGCCGGTGGGCGCCTCGTAGGGCGGCAGCGTGACGCAGACGGCGGCACCGAGCGCCGGCGGCAGGTCGTGGCGGCGGATGAGCGCGAGTCCCTCGGCGACCGTCGCATCGGCGGACACGATGATCGGCTCGGTCGTCATGAGCCCGCCCGCGGTGTCGGGCCCGTAGCTCAGCAGCATGCGCACGTCTTCGGCCTCTTCGGGCTCCATGAGCTCGAGCAGGTGCTCACCGCGCTCCTCGGGGAGCTGGGCGATGAGGTCGGCCGCGTCATCGGGCTGCATGTGGTCGAGCACGTCGGCCGCGCGGTCGTCGCCGAGGCCGCCGAGGATCTCGACCTGGTCTGCCTCGGGCATCTCCTCGAGCACGTCGGCGAGCCGGTCGTCGGAGAGCTCCTCGGCGACCTCCTGGCGGCGCGCGAAGGGCAGGTCGAGCAGCGTGTTCGCCAGGTCGGCGGGCTTCAGCTCGGAGTACGTGGCGATGAGGTGCTCGGCCGACTGCGCCTCGCCGGTGCGGGCGCTCTCGCGCACCTCGCGCCACGTGACGTACGCCGACTGCCCCTTCGAGAAGGGGGATGCGCCCTTGGGCCGGCGCACGAAGAGCTGCTCGACCTCCCACTCGCCGGGCTCCTGCTCCTCGATCGAGACGTCCTCGACCGTGGCCTCGCCCGACCCATCGTTGAAGCGCACCTTGCGGCCGAGCATCTCGGCGATCACGCGCACCTCGCCGCCGCGCTGTTCGAAGCGGCGCAGGTTGATGAGACCCGTGGTGATGATCTGGCCGTTGCCGATCGAGGTCACGCGACCGATGGAGAGGAAGACGCGGCGCTTGCCCGGAACCTCGACGATGAGGCCGACCACGCGCGGCGGATCGTTCTTGCGGTAGACGACGAGGACGTCGCGCACCTTTCCGACCCGATCGCCGGCGGGGTCGAAGACGGCGCACCCGGCGAGTCGGGCGACGAAGACTCTCGTTGCGCTCACGGTACAAACTTAGCCCGTGGGAGGATGGACGGGTGAGCAACCCATCCCCGTTCGGCGGACGCATGGCCCGCGCCTTCCCCACATTGCCGCAGGGCGAGACCGTCGCGAGCTTCGAGACGTACGCCGAGGCGCAGGCGGCCGTCGACGCGCTGGCCAAGGCCGAGTTCCCCGTGAAGGAACTCGCGATCGTGGGCAGCGGCCTCACGAGCGTCGAGCGCATCACCGGAAAGCTCACCTGGGGTCGCGCCGCCACGGCGGGCGCGCTCTCGGGAGCCTGGTTCGGCACGTTCCTCGGGCTGCTCTTCTTCATCTTCGCGCCGTCGCCGTCCTCGGTCGGCATCCTGCTCTCGGCGGTGCTCATCGGCGCGGGCTTCGGCATGATCTTCAGCGTCGTCTCGTACTCCGTCAACCGTCGGCGCCGCGACTTCACGTCGGTCGCCCAGGTGCTCGCGACGCGGTACTCGATCGTCGCCGAGGCGGCGCACATCGAGCGTGCGCGCCAGATCCTGCACGTGACGGATGTCCCGGAGCCGGCGTTCCCGAGCGAGCGGTTCTCGGCGCCCGCCGCCCCGACCCCGCCGCCGTCGGCGTCGACCGCACCGACGGGCGGGTCGATGCCCGGGGCCGCGGTCGCGGCATCCGACCACGCGGCATCCGGCGAACCGGCCGAGGGTGCCGCCGAGGCCGAGGCCGAGGCCGAGGCCGAGGAGCCGCAGGGGCTCACCTACGGCGAGGCGCAGGATGCCGCCCGCAGGGCCGAGCGCGAGCGTCGACGGGCCGGCGGCGACGGCTGAGCATCGGCCCGGCGATGCTGCGAGATCGCTGAATCCGCGCGACCGACGCGAGACTCGCGATATATCGTGTCGCCATGGTGACCGAGCGCGAACTCGCACGCGAGATCGTCGAGGCCGAGCGGCCCGACCGTCCGATCCGGCGGTGGCTGCGCAGCATCCGTCGTCGCATCCACGATCGTCCGTGGCTGCGGCGAACCTACCGCGTGCTCGTCGGCGTGCTCGGCGGCACGATCGCCGTCGTGGGGCTCGCGCTCGTGCCGCTGCCCGGACCGGGCTGGCTCGTCGTGTTCCTCGGCCTCGCGATCCTCGGCACCGAGTTCGCGTGGGCGAAGCGCCTCGCCGCGTTCACGAAGCGCCAGCTGGAGCGCTTCTGGGCCTGGTGGCAGGCGCGCCGCACCGCACGGGCGACCCCGGGCGACGCGGCGTGACCGCCTGACGCGTCAGCGGACGAACCGGCTCGTCGTCACCACGACGAGACGGCCGTCGCCGAGAGCTCGAAGCCGTGGCCGCCGACGGCATCCTCGCACCGGACGCCGTCGTCGGTCGTCGGCTCGCACGACACCGTGCCCACCGTGTTGCGCTCGCCCTCGGCGAGGATCTGCGTCGCCGGCATGCCGGTGCATCACGATCCGATCACGGGCGGGCGGCGCCGCGCACCCAGGCCTCGACCTCGGCCACCGTGCGGGGGATGCCGATCGAGAGGTTCTCGGCACCGTCGGCGGTGACGAGGATGTCGTCCTCGATGCGAACGCCGATGCCGCGGAACTCCTCGGGGACGGTGAGGTCGTCGGCCTGGAAGTAGAGGCCCGGCTCGATGGTGAAGACCATGCCGGCCGCCAGCTCGCCGTCCATGTACATGTCGCGGCGCGCCTGCGCGCAGTCGTGCACGTCGAGCCCCAGGTGGTGGCTCGTGCCGTGCACCATGTAGCGCCGGTGGAACTGGTTCTCGGGCAGCAGCGACTCCTCGGCCGAGACCGGGAGGAAGCCCCACTCGGCCGTCTTGCGTGCGATGACGGCCATCGCCGCGGCGTGCACGTCGCGGAAGACCACGCCGGGGCGCACGACCGCGAACGCGGCATCCGCAGCTTCGAGCACGGCCTCGTAGACCAGGCGCTGCACGTCGGAGAAGGTGCCGTTGACCGGGAACGTGCGGGTGATGTCGGCGGTGTAGTAGCTGTCGACCTCGACGCCCGCGTCGAGCAGCACCAGGTCGCCCGGCACGACGGGGCCGTCGTTGCGGGTCCAGTGCAGGATGGTCGCGTGCGGGCCGGCCGCGGCGATCGAGCCGTAGCCGACGTCGTTGCCGTCGAGGCGGGCGCGGGTCGCGAACACGCCCTCGATGACGCGCTCGCCGCGCACCTCGGACGTGATGCGGGGCAGCTCCTCGAAGACCTCGGTGAAGCCGCGCCTGGTCGCGTCGACCGCGGCGCGCATCTCGGCGATCTCGAACTCGTCCTTCACGAGTCGCAGCTCGGAGAGCACCCGGGCGAGCTCGGCATCGGGCTCGTGCTCACCGCCGACCTCGAGCGAGAACGGCGCGTCGGACGCGTTCGTCGACAGCGCCTCCTCGGCGGCGAAACGGATGCGGGCGTGGTCGACGCGCTCGGTGATCGCGGCGTCGGCCTCGCGCAGGACCAGGGTCGCGGTGTCGACGGCGTCGATGACGCGGTCGAACTCGTCGAGGCCGCGCGTCGGGATGGCGAGGTCGGCCGAGACGTGCGCGAGCGAGGGACGAGGGCCGATCCAGAACTCGCCGATCGCGGGGTTCGCGTAGAACTCCTCGGAGTCCCGGCCGGCGCGCTCGCGGAAGTAGACGGTCGCGACGTGGCCCTCGTGGCCCTCGGGCTCGAACACGAGCACGGCGCCGGGCTCGGAGTCGGAGCCCCAACCGGTGAGGTGGGCGAACGCGGAGTGCGCGCGGAACGGGTAGTCGGTGTCGTTGGCGCGCTGCTTCATGTCGCCGGCGGGCACCACGAGCCGGGTGCCGGGGAATGCCGCCGAGACGGCGCTGCGGCGGCGTGCGGCGAAGGCGGCCTGCTCCCGCGCGGTGGGGAGGGCCTCGTCGCGGGTCGCCCAGCCGCTGCTGATGAAGTCCTTGAACCCCTCGGAGCCGGGGGTCGTCGAGCGGTTCGCGTTGCGGCCCGTCTCGTCGGCGGTCGCCGCTGCCGGGGTCTCGGTCGTTGAGGTGTCGCTGGAGTCCATGCCCCCATTCTCGCACCGACGCCCATGGGCGGCACCTGTGCCGGCGACGGACGGACGCCGTCCGGGCGGGCGTCAGGCGGCCGGCGAGAGGGTCGCGACGACCGGGCGGTGGTCGCTCCCGGCGTCGTCGAGCTCGCCGACGACGCGGAACGCGTCCACCTGCCAGCCGGGCGTCGCGAGCACGTGGTCGATCGGGCTCCCGAGCGCCTGCGGGACGTCGGTCGGCCAGGTGCCGAGCCCGCCGGAACCGGCCTGCACCGCGGCATCCGCGCAGTTGCCGAGGTCGCCGCCGTTCGTGCCGCGTCCGGCGAAGTGGTCGACCGTGGCGTTGAAGTCGCCCGCCATGATGACGTTCTCGCCCGAGCACTGCTCGGCGAGCCAGTCGAGGTCGCTGCGCCAGTTGCGCAGCTCCCAACGGATCGGCGCCACCGCGTGCACGGCGACGATGCGGGGTCCGTCGCCCGACACGGGATCGGCGACCACCGTGGGCAGCGTGTTCGTGTTGCCGGGCGGCCCGGGGACGAGTGCCGACGTGACCTCGTAGTCGCCGAGGTCGGGGGAGATGAGGATCGTCGTCGAGCGCGCCTTGGCGATGTCGTCGAACGCCGCCGTGTGCACCCACATCGGGCTGCCGCCCTCGCGCATCGCGACCGCGACGTCCTCGCCGAGGGGTTCCGTCGTCTCGGGCAGCACGACGACGTCGGCACCCTCCTCGAGCGCGAGGTTCGCGATGGTCGAGGCGTCCGGCACCTCGCCGAGCGTGTTCCACGAGAGCACGGTCACCGATCCGGATGCCGCATCGCCCGCGGCATCCGACGAGCCGAAGCCGCGCACGGCGAGGATGCCCGCGTTGCCGATCGCGTAGAGGACCATGACCGAGGCGAGCCCGAGCGCGACGGCCCGCAGCGGTCGCGCGAAGGCGACCAGGAGCAGGACGACCGCCACCGCGATCGCGCCGACGGCCGCCACGCCGCGCAGCGCGACGACGTGCGCGAACACCCACTGGTTCTGCAGGCCGAGGGCCTGCGGCCAGAGGAGGAGGGCTGCGAGGATCGCGGTGCCGACGACGAGGATCCAGCCGAGGATGCGGGGGAGCATCCCTCCAAGCTAGGGGACGAGTCTGTGGCGGGGCCGCATGCGGGCGGCGTCTTGCGGTCGCGTCGCGCCGCCGCGGCCTAGCATGGTGGGATGGCTTCGTTCCCGGCATCCGTGATCGGCGAGGCCGACCTGCACGTGCACTCGACCGTCTCCGACGGCACCGGGAGCCCTGCGGCGCTGCTCGTCGAGGCCGCCGAGGTCGGCCTGTCGGCGATCGCGCTGACCGACCACGACTCCACCGCAGGCTGGGCCGAGGCGGCCGGTGCGGTTCCCGAGACGGGCGTCGCGCTCATCCCGGGCATGGAGCTCTCCACGCGCGAGCAGTACACGAGCGTGCACGTGCTGGCCTACCTCATCGACCCGTTCGACGAGGAGCTGCTCGCCGAGACCACGCGCATCCGCGAGTCGCGGCTGACCCGCGCCGAGCAGATCGTGCAGCGCATCTCCCGCGACTACGCCCTCACCTGGGACGACGTGCTCGCCCAGACGGCCGTGGGCGCGACGGTCGGCCGGCCGCACATCGCCGACGCCCTCGTCGCGCGCGGCCACGTGTCGACCCGATCGGCGGCGTTCGCCGGCATCCTGCACCCGCGGCACGGGTACGCCCGCCCGCACTACGCGCCCGATCCGCTCACGGGCGTGCGCCTCATCCGCGCGGCCGGCGGCGTCCCGGTCCTCGCACATCCCGGCGCCCGCGGCGCCGAGCACGTCGTGCCGCGCGAACGCCTCCGCGAGCTCGTCGACGCCGGGCTCTTCGGCCTCGAGATCGACCACCCCGAGAACGACCCCGGTTCCAAGCCCCGCCTGCACGCGCTGGCGGCGGAGTTCGGGCTCGCCGTCACCGGCTCGAGCGACTACCACGGCACGGGCAAGCCCAACCGGCTCGGCCAGGAGCGCACGCCCGGCGACGTCGTCGCACGACTCATCGGCGAAGCGACCGGATCGGCGCCCGTCCTGCCGTGAGGCGCGGGGCGTCCTGACCTGCGGTCGACGCCGTGTCGAGTGCGGGCGCGCTCCGAACTGGCCTCGCGCCGGCGCACGAGCGGCCGTCGACGGTCGTGCCGGCGCGGTGCACGGCGGAACAGACGAGGAGCGGATGCCGCGTGGCATCCGCTCCTCGTCTGGTCGTGCTCAGGTCAGGCCTGGGGCGCTCCGCCTCCGGCGGCTCCGGCCGGGCGCGGTCCGCGACGCCGGCGACGACGACGCGGTGCGGCGTTGCCGTCGTGGTGCTCGCTGCCGCCGCCGTCGTGCGTGCCGGCGCCGACCTCGCGGGTCGCGGTCGTCGCGCCCTCGCCCGAGGACTGGACGGATGCCGCGGCGTCGCCGGTGCCCGACGCAGCGGCGGGAACGGTCGACTCGCCGTCGCTGCGACCGCCGCGCGTGCGCTGACGCGAACGGGTGCTGCGCGGCGCGCGAGTGGACTCGCCCTCGCTGCGACCGGCCGTGCTCGACCGCGTCGGAGCGGCCGTGGGAGCGGCCGGCTTCAGGCGGCCCTTGGTGCCCGCGGGGATGTCGAGGTCGGTGAACAGGTGCGGGCTCGACGAGTACGTCTCGGTCGGCTCGGGCTGGCCGAACTCGAGCGCGCGGTTGATGAGCGCCCACTTGTGCAGGTCGTCCCAGTCGACGAACGTGACCGCGATGCCGGTCTTGCCGGCGCGACCCGTGCGGCCGGCGCGGTGCAGGTACGCCTTGTCGTCGTCGGGGATCGTGTGGTTGATCACGTGGGTGACGTCGTCGACGTCGATGCCTCGGGCCGCGACATCCGTGGCGATGAGGATGTCCTTCTTGCCGGCCTTGAACGCGGCCATGGCGCGCTCGCGCTGGTCCTGGTTCAGGTCGCCGTGCACGGCGGCGGCGTTGAAGCCGCGGTCGTTGAGCTCCTCGACCAGCTTGGCCGCCGCGCGCTTGGTGCGCGTGAAGATGACCGTCTTGCCCCGGCCGTCGGCCTGGAGGATGCGCGAGATGACCTCGTCCTTGTCGAGCGAGTGCGCCCGGTAGACGAGGTGCTTGATGTTCGCCTGCGTGAGGCCCTCGTCGGGGTCGGTCGCGCGGATGTGGATGGGCTTGGACATGAACCGGCGCGCGAGCGCGACGATCGGGCCCGGCATGGTCGCCGAGAACAGCATGGTGTGGCGGTTCGCCGGCGTCTGCGCGAAGAGCTTCTCGATGTCGGCGAGGAAGCCGAGGTCGAGCATCTTGTCGGCCTCGTCGAGCACCATCTCCTGCACGTTCTTCAGCGAGAGCAGCCGCTGCGAGGCGAGGTCGAGGAGGCGCCCGGGGGTGCCGACCACGATCTGCGCGCCGGCCTTGATCTGCTCGATCTGGCCCTCGTAGGCCTTGCCGCCGTAGATCGAGACGATCTTCGTCGGGCGGTTCGAGGTCGCCAGCTCGAGGTCTTCGGCGACCTGCACGCACAGCTCGCGCGTGGGCACGACGACGAGCGCCTTCACGCCGGGCTCGGGGTCGTCGCCGAGGCGCTGGATGATCGGCAGGCCGAAGCCGAACGTCTTGCCCGTGCCGGTCTTGGCCTGGCCGATGATGTCCTGGCCCGAGAGGGCGAGGGGGATGGTCTGCTCCTGGATCGGGAACGCGTCTGCGATGCCCTTCGTGGCGAGCGCGTCGACGATGTCGGACGCGACGCCGAGTTCTGCGAATGTAGTCAAGAATCTGCCTGTCGGTATAGCGGTAGGAATGCGCCCTGCTTCTCCTCAGGCGCACGGCTGCGGGTCCGATGCCCGCATGCGCCTCCCAGCTTATCCGAGAGTGGCTGAACGCCTCGGATAGGCTGTACGCGTGGTGTCCTGGATCAGTCGACGCGTGCCGCGTCCCGAAGCGCCGCGACTGCGACCCCGCGTCGCGCCGACCGAGCTGACCAAGGTCGACTTCACGGAGCTCGTGCCCGAACCGGTGCCGTTCCTCGGCCAGGCCGCGTACATCCAGCTGGAGTTCTTCGAGGGGCTCGCGCTCGCCGTCCGCACCGCTCCGACGCTCGGCACCAAGGAGGGCCTGAGCGCCGCCGCCGGGGTCGCCCTCGGCAAGCACCACGACCTCATCGCCGAGCTCCGGCGCATGGACGTCGAGCCCGTCGACGTGATGGCGCCGTTCGCGCCCGCGACCGACCGGCTCCGCCAGGCGTGGACGCATGCCGACTGGTACGAGCTCCTGCTCGCCATCCACGTCACGTCGGGCATGCTCGACGGCTACTTCGCCAGCCTCGCCAACGGGCTCCCCACCGACGTCGCCCGCCGGGTCCGCGCCATCCTCGATCGCGGAGGGGCCGGCTCGGTGCTCGAGGCCGAGCTCGCCGCGGCCATCGCCGAGCAGCCCGGCCTCGCCGACCGGCTCGCCCTATGGGGCCGGAGCCTCGTCGGCGACACGCTGCTCATCGCGCGGTCGGCGCTGCACGCCTCCGAGGCGCGCGGGCTCGACGAGAAGGTCGAGCCGATCTTCACGGAGCTCATCGCCGATCACACGCGACGCATGGACGCCCTCGGCCTCACGGCCTGAGCCGCCTCCCGGCCTGGCTCGGTCGGGTCCTGCACCCGCGCCATCCGCTCCGCGGCGTGGTGAGTGCCGGGCGGGAACACGAACGGACCGCGTCCTCCGTGCGGAGGACGCGGTCCGTTCGAATGCTGCGGGCCGAGGTCGGCGCGCTCAGCGCACCGGGGTCGCGTTCGTCGCGGTGCTCGCGCCGGGGCGTGCCAGCCGCTCGAAGAGCGCGGCATCCGCTCGTTCGCGTCGCGGGCCGATCAGGTACGCCGTCGCGGCGGCGGCGAGGCCGGCCACGACGAAGGAGACGACCCAGATCCAGGCGCCGTCCCAGGCCCACCCGAGCCAGGTCAGCGCGACCCAGACCACGGCTGCCACACCGGCGCCGATCGACGGGATCAGGATGACCCCGTGCGTGTTGCGCAGGGGCAGCAGGTAGCGGGCCGCGAGGCCGAGGATCGCCCCGCCGAGCACGACGAACAGCAGTTCCATGTCAGGCGACGAATCCGACGCGCCGTGCCTCTTCGCCGCTGATCTCGACATAGGCGAGGGCTGCGGCGGGAACGAGGAAGACGGTGCCCTTGGTGTCGACGAACTCGAGCGACTTCGCGTCGCCCGCGAGCGCCGCCGCGACCTGGGACTTGACCTCCTCCGGCGTCTGCGCCGACTCGAATGCGAGTTCGCGGGGGGAGTTCTGAATGCCGATCCGTACGTCCACAGTGGGGGCCTTTCTGTCCTTGCGACCACACTAGGACACGGCTCGCGGGCCCCGGCGCACGTTCACTGTCGGCGGAACGGGTTAGCGTGTGGCCATGCCCGGCCCCACCCTCTCCCCGCAGTCCGACGCGAGCCTCGCCCCCGGCATCGCACCGGCCGGCGAGTCCGCTGTCGACGTCGCCGGCCTCCCGGCGCAGGCGGTCCCCGAGCAGGGGCACGTCGCCGTCTTCGGCGCGCCCGGCTCCGGCAAGACGACCCTCGCGGTCGATCTCGTCGCCGACCGCGTCGAACGGCTCGGCTACGGCGTCGACGAGGTGCTCGTGCTCTGCGCAACGCGCACGACGGCGACCGCCCTGCGCGACCGCATCGCCGTGCGACTCGCGGCGACCACCCGCGGCCCCCTCGCCCGCACCGCGAACTCCATCGCCTTCCAGCTCGTCCGCGCCGACACGGGCTCGCCGGTGACCCTGCTCACCGGCGGCGAGCACGACCGCATCGTCGCCGAGCTCATCGACGGCGGGGTCCGCGACGGATTCGGCCCGGCCTGGCCCGACCCGCTCAGCCCCGAGGTGCGCTCGCTGCGCGGGTTCCGCAGCGAGCTGCGCGACCTGCTCATGCGTGCCGTCGAACTCGGCATCGACGAGGTCGAGCTCGCCCGTCTCGGCGACGCGGCCGGCCGTCCCGAGTGGGTCGCGGCGGCGGCGTTCATGTCCGAGTACGCCGACGTGAAAGAGCTCGTGCGGCCCGACCAGTTCGACTCGGCCGAGCTCGGCGCGTTCGCCGCGACGATCGTGCGGCGCAGCGCGGCCGACCCGGCGGCATCCGCGTCGCTCGGACCGCTCGCCGGGCTGCGGCTGCTCGTCGTCGACGACGCGCAGGAGACCACCGAGGCGGCCGCCGCGCTCATCGCCGCGTTCGCCGCGTGCGGCGTGCAGGTCGTGGCCATCGGCGATCCGGATGTCGCGAGCAACGGGTTCCGCGGCGGACGCCCCGAGTTGCTCGGCTCGCTCTCCTCCGTGCTCGACGGCGCCCCCGTTCGGCGCATCGACCTGCCCGTCGTGCACCGCGGACGCCCCGGCATCGCCGAGATGCTCGGCGGGGTGCGCGCGCACATCGGCACCGCACTGGGCGGCAGCCACCGATCGGCGGCGCTCGCCGCCGTGCTCGACCTCCCAGACGGCCTGGCTCCGGTGCTCGGCATCGAGGCGCCCTCCAGCGCCGCGGAGTCGCTCGCGATCGCCTCCCTCCTGCGGGAGCGGCACCTGCTCGACGGCGTGCCCTGGTCGCAGATGGCCGTCATCCTGCGTTCCGGCGCCGACGTGCCGGCGATCGAGCGGGCGCTCGCGCTCGCCGACGTGCCCACCGCGGGCGCCGCGACCGGCATGGCGCTGCGCGACGCACCCGCCGCGGCCGCGTTGCTGGCGGCGTGTTCGGTCGTGCTCGGCCGCGAGCCGTTGACGGCGGAGCTCGCCGTCGCGCTGCTGACCGGCCCCCTCGGGCGTCTCGACGGCATCGGCCTGCGCCGGCTCAGGCTCGCGCTCCGGCACGAGGAGCTGGCCGCCGGAGGTGACCGCACCGGCGACGAGCTCCTCGTCGAAGCGCTCGCCGCGCCCGGCGGGTTCACCACGATCGACGCCGCCCCCGGCCGCCGGGCGTCCAGGCTCGCCGCCGTGCTCGACGCCGCCGCCGGCATCGCGCGGGGCGGGGGCAGCATCGAGGAGGTGCTCTGGTCCCTCTGGGAGGGCAGTGGGCTGGCATCCGAATGGAGCCGGCAGGCGAGCGGCACCGGGGTCCTCGCCGACGAGGCCGATCGGCAGCTCGACGCCGCGGTGGCGCTGTTCGCGGCGGCGACGCGATTCGTCGAACGCGAACCCGACGCACCCGCCGTGCGCTTCGTCGACGAGGTGCTCGCGAGCGAGCTGCCCGAAGACTCGCTCGCGCCGCGGCGCACGGCCGAGACCGTGCTCGTCACCACGCCGCAGGGCGTCGTCGGGCGCGAGTTCGACGTGGTCGTCATCGCCGGGCTGCAGGACGCCGTGTGGCCCAACCTGCGCCCGCGCGGCACGCTCCTGCACTCGGCACTGCTCCCGCGGGTCGCGCAGGCCCAGCGGTCCGGCTCGCCGCTGCCCGGCGCCGACTCCCCGGCCGAGGCCCGTGCCGGCGTGCGCGACGACGAACTGCGCATGTTCGTGCTCGCGGCATCCCGCGCCCGTCGTCAGGTCGTGCTCGCCTGCACGGCCAACGACGACGAACAGCCGTCGGTCCTCATGGGCTACGCGCCCGAGCGCGTGCGCCAACGCCGTCGCCCGCTGCACCTGCGGCAACTGGTCGGCGTGCTCCGTCGTGAGGCGGTCGCGGGCGATGCGGAGTCGGCCTCGGCGCTCGCACTGCTGGCCGAGGAGGGCGTCGCCGGCGCCGGTCCCGACGAGTGGTACGGACTCGCCGAGCTCACGACCGAGGCCCCGCTCGTCGATCTCGACGGCGACCCCGAGGCGACCGTGTCGGTCTCGCCGTCGCAGATCGATCGGGTCGAGGAGTCCCCGCTCGGCTGGTTCGTCGATCACATCGCGTCCCCGCCGTCGGGCGTCGCGGCGTCGATCGGCACCATCGTGCACGCGGTCGTCGAGGAGGTCGGTGCGCGCGATGACGGCGATACGAGCCTCGACACGATCTGGGCGGCCGTCGAGACCCGGCTGCAGGGCGTTCGCTTCGAGGCCGGATGGGTCGCCGAGCGCGAACGGCGGGGCGCACGGCGCATGGCCGAGGGCGCTGCCGAGTACCTCACCTCGTTCTCCGACGACCGCAAGGTGCTGCTCGGCGCCGAGGGGCGGTTCACCATCACCGTCGATCGGGTGCGCATCACCGGCACGATCGACCGCATCGAGGCGTCGCCCGACGGCACGACGGTCATCGTCGACCTGAAGACCGGTCGCACGCCGCCGACGTACGCGCAGACCGCCGACCACCCCCAGCTGGCCGCATACCAGTTGGCGGCCCGGCAGGGGGCGATCGCATCGGCCGGAACCCTGGGCGGGGCGAAGCTCGTCTACGTGGCGACGCCGTCGAGGGGACTCGCGTACACCGAGCGCGCACAGCAGCCGTTCGACGACGAGGCCGAGTCGGACTTCCACGAGCGGCTCGCCGAGGTCGGCCGCATCATGGCGGGTTCGAGCTTCCACGGTCCCGCCGAACTCGGCCACCGGTCCCGGTTCGGGTCGTGGCAGTACCGCGTGCACCTCGTGCCGGCGGTCTCGGCATGACCGCGGCGAATCCGGCCGCCCCGGTGCCCTCTGCTCACCCGGCACCGGTGACCCCGCCGCAGGCGATCAGCGCCGCCGAGATCGCCACCCGACTCGGGTTGCACCTCCCGACGCCCGAGCAGCAGGCCGTCATCGAGGCCGATCCTCGCGGGGCGAGCATCGTCGTCGCGGGCGCCGGCAGCGGCAAGACCGAGACCATGGCGAATCGCGTCGTCTGGCTGCTGGCCAACGGGCACGTCGGAGTCGCCGAGGTCCTCGGGCTCACCTTCACCCGCAAGGCCGCCGGCGAGCTCGCCGAGCGGGTGCGCGAACGTGTCGCGCAGCTCGTGGCCGAGGGCATCGCCGACCTCGAGATCGATCCCCTCGAGTCCGCCAGCGTGAGCACGTACCACTCGTTCGCGAGCGCGATCTACCGCGAGCACGCGATGCGCATCGGCCGTGAACCCGACGCGACCGTGCTCGGCGAGGCCTCCGCCTGGCTGCTCGCCCGTTCCGTCGTGAGCGCGTCCGCAGACCCGCGACTCATCGAGCTCGACGCCTCGCTCGACAAGGTCACGGCCGCGACGCTCGCCCTCAGTCGTGCGCTCGCCGAGAACGTCGCCGACAGCCGAGACGTCCGCGCGTTCGCCCGGGACTTCCTCGGCATGCGCGGGCTGCCCATCGAGGCGCCCCGCAAGCGCACCGACTTCGACTCGTTCGTCGACGCCCTCGGAGTCGTCGATGCGCTGCCGCCCCTGCTCGACCTCGCCGACGCGTACGCCGCGGCGAAGCGCGAGCGCGGCTACGTCGAGTTCTCCGACCAGGTGGCGCTCGCGCTGCAGATCTGCGCCGAGCATTCCGAGGTCGTCGCAGAGCACCGCGAGCGTTCGCGCACCGTGCTCCTCGACGAGTACCAGGACACGAGCGTCGTGCAGACCCGCCTGCTCGCGACGCTCTTCGAGGGGCACGCGGTCATGGCAGTGGGCGATCCCGACCAGTCCATCTACGGATGGCGGGGCGCGAGTGCCGCGAACCTCGCGCGCTTCGACCGCGACTTCGGCCAAGGGCGCGCCGCGGTGTACCACCTCTCGACCAGCTGGCGGAACCCTCGCGTCGTCCTCGACGCCGCGAACACGCTGATCGCGCCGCTCGACGCCGGCATCCCGAAGGCGCCGCTCGCGCCGTCGCCGTTCGCCGGCGCCGGTCGGCTCGAGGTCGACTGGTCCGAGACGATCGAGGGTGAAGCCGATCGCGTCGCACGCTGGTTCGCCTCGAACCTCGCCCGAGGGTCCAAGAGCGGCGCACTGCTCTGCCGCACGTTCGCGAACGTCGAGGTGTTCACCACCGCGCTGCGTGCGCACGGCGTCCCGGTGCACGTGCTCGGCCTCGCGGGCCTGCTCGACCAACCGGTGATCGCCGATCTCGTCTGCACCCTGCGGGTGCTGCACGATCCCACCGCCGGATCCGAGCTCGTGCGCGTCCTGGGCGGCGCGCGTTGGCGCATCGGCCCGGCCGACCTCGCGGGCCTGCGCGCCGTCGCGGCGTGGCTCGTCGACCGCGACCTCGCTCGCCGGCGTCTCGACGACGAGGTCCGGCGCGAGCTCCGCGCGTCCACGGCCGCCGAGGAGTCGCCGTCGATCGTCGATGCGCTCGACTTCGTGCTGACCGCGCCCGACGACCATCGTGCGCTCGCGGGCATCAGCGAGACCGGTCTCGCCCGGCTGCGGCGAGCGGGGTCCCAGTTGCAGGCGCTCCGCCGCCGAGCGGGCCTCGGCCTCATCGACTTCGTCCACCTCGTGCAGCAGGAGCTGCTGCTCGACATCGAGGCGGCAGCCAATGCCGACCAGCCGCTTGGGCGCCCGAGCCTCGAGGCGTTCGACGAGTTGCTCGCGGGGTTCGCCGAGGACTCGGAGCATCCGACGCTCGGCGCCTTCCTCGGGTGGCTCACCGAGGCCGAGCAGCGCGACCGGCTCTCGCCGCGCCAAGACGAACCCGAGCCGGGTGCCGTGCAGGTGCTCTCGATCCACGGCTCGAAGGGGCTCGAGTGGGATGCCGTCGCGGTCCCGCGCATGGTCGAAGACGAGATCCCGTCCAAGCCCCGCTCATCGAAGGGCTGGCTCGCCTTCGGCGAGCTGCCCAACGAGTTCAAGGGCGACCACGAGGAGCTGCCCGAACTGGGCTGGCGCGGGGTCCAGAGCCAACGGGAGTTCGATGAGGCCGTGAAGGCCTTCGCCCAGGAGAACCGCGAGGGCCATGCCGAAGAGGAGCGCCGGCTCGCCTACGTGGCTGTCACCCGCACCCGGTCCGATCTCCTGCTGAGCGGTTCGTGGTGGTCGACGCAGAAGACCGCGAGGCCGGCCAGCCCGTTCCTCCGAGAACTCGCGGTCGCGGGCGTCGTCGATCCGGCGACGCTGCCGACCGTGCCCGAGCACGAGGAGAATCCCCGCAGCAGTGCGGCCGAGCGCGTGGAATGGCCGCTCGATCCGCTGGGCGTGCGGCGTGCGGGAGTCGAGCGCGCCGCCGAGGCCGTGCGGGCCGCTGCTCGTCGGCCGAGCGGATCCGGCATCGGCCCGCAGCTCGCATCCGAGCTGACGCTCCTCATCGAGGAGCGTCGTCGTCGGCAGGCCGGTCCCGGCCCGACTCCGATCCCATCGCGCATTCCGGCGTCGCGCTTCAAGGACTACCTCGACGATCCCGAGGCGGTTGCGGCGCAGCTGCGTCGGCCCATGCCGCAGCGACCGTACCGCGCGACCCGGCTCGGCACCCTGTTCCACGACTGGGTCGAGCACCGGTCCACGGGTGAAGCGGCCGCCGCGGGCGTCGACGACGGACTGTTCGCGTTCCACGACGGGTTCGATCCGGGCATCGAGGAGGGGTTCATCCTCGACGCCGTCGCCGATGGCGCGCCGGCCGGTGGCCCGCCGGCCGATGGCGCGTCAGTCCAGGTCGATGCCGCCGGCACGCAGGATGCCGGTACGCAGGACGCCGCCGCCGATACCGACGATGCGGAGGCCGCCGGCACGATCGCCCCCACGAGGTCCAGCCGGGTGCTCGCCGATCGCGAGCGGCTCCAAGCGCTCCGCGCGACGTTCGAGGCCTCCGAATGGGGCGATCGTCGTCCGATCGCCGTTGAGATCGAACTGCACCTGCCCATCGAGGAGCATGTGTTCGTCTGCAAGCTCGATGCCGTCTACGAGGTGCCCGCCGATGGCGAACTCGCGGCACGCGGCATCCGGTACCAGGTGGTCGACTGGAAGACGGGGCGGGCACCGCGCAATGCGCGCGACCTCGAGCTCAAGCAGACGCAGCTCGCGCTGTACCGACTCGCGTACGCGGCATGGTCCGGTGTCCCGGTCGAGCAGATCGACGCCGTCTTCTACTTCGTCGAAGACGACCGCACCATCCGCCCGACGGAGCTCTACGACGAGGCGGCGTTGCGCCGGGCCTGGGCCTCGGCCGTCAGCTGATCGAGGGTCGCCCGGTCCAGCGGGGCGGTCGCGGCCGGATCGGGCGCGGCGTCGGAAGCGGCATCCGGAACCGCGTCCGGAGCGGCGTCACCCCAGTCGCTGAGGTCGAGCGGGATCGGGGCGGTGGCCTCGGGTTGGTAGGCGTAGCGCTCGCCGACCTCGTCGCGCTCGAGGTCCGAGAAGTCGTAGCTGTCCGTGAGCAGTGCCGACCGCGGCTCGCGCGCCGAGGTGGGCGCCGACCGCGGAGTCTCGTCGAGCATCCGTTCGACGCCGTCGACCGTCAGGATGGGGCCGGTCTCGGGGGAGAGGGCCTCGGTCGTGCGTTCGTGCACGCTCTCGACGAGTCCGTCGAGCATGCCGACGGCGTCGGCGATGATCGCCTCATCGTGGCGGTCGACGCCGTGCAGCAGCCAGCGCGCGAGTTCGAGTTCGCCGTAGAGCAGCGCTCGCTGCGGCAACAGCGCATCGGCGCCACCGCTTCGTCCGAGCGTGTAGGCCTCGAGGGCGCGCTCGGCCGAGGCGCCTCTCGACGTGAGCAGCCAGTGCAGGTCGCGCGCCGGATCGCCGACCGAGAGTGCCGACCAGCCGACCACCCCGAGCACGCGTTCCTCGTCGACGAGGAACGAGTCGGCGGAGAGCGAGCCGTTCACGACGGCGGGGCGGAACCTCCATAGCGCGGCGTCATCCGTCGCCTCCTCCCATCGGCGCAGGAGCGCGGCCGGGAGATGTCCGGTGTCGGATGCGCGGCCGATGAGCTCGACGACCGCGTCACGGGACTCGTCGGCGGTCTCGCGGTGCAGCCCGGCGTCGCCGATGAATCCGGTCGGCAGCGAGTGGATCGCGGCGATCGCTCCACCGACCGACTCGGCGAGACGGTCGTACGCGGTCAGGTCGTCGCCGGAGACGACATGACCGTCGAGGAAGTCGGTGACGACCGCGCGGGTGCCGTCGATCGGTGCCTGACCTGACGTCGACGGCACCGCGAACGGGAGCCTCGACCGGATTCCCGCGGTCATCGCCGCGATGGCGACGAGGTCGGCGGACTGCTCGGTCTCGGCGGTCTGGGATCGGGGGACGCGGATCAGCAGGCGTCTGCCGTCGGTCGCGCGCAGTTCGGCCGCGTCGAATGCGCCGGTGGAACGTCGAGTGTGCGCGCGGGCCCCCGCGACCTCGAGGCCCGGGATCGCTGCCGTGGCCAACGCGGCTAGAGTGAGTGTGGGTCTGGCCATGGCCAACAGCTTAAGCAGGTGATTCCGTCGCCGGGGCGAGCGCCACGCCTTGCCGCCGACTCCGCCCCGACGCGAGAGAGGCCTGCCGTGCGCGAATCGACATCACCGCCGCTCACCCGCGCGCGCCTCGAACGCGACGCCGCCGCGCGCGGAATCGACGATCGGGCCGAGCAGTTCGACGCCGATCCGACCGCGCTCGTCCTCCTCCTTCGCAGCGGCAGGGCACTGCTCACCGAACAGGTCGAAGACCTCGTGCCGGTGCTCGACCTGCGGAGTCCCGCCGCGGTGCGGGCGCTGCTCGGTGACGACGCGGACATCACCCTGCGCTGCTATCTCGGGCGAGTCGCCTCGACCGACGGGCTCGACATCCCAGGCGAGGAACCCGATCCGACTCGCCGGCAGCCGTCGGAGGCGCACGGGGCCGACGGCGCGCCCGTCGAGGTCTGGGTGCTCGATGACGCCGTCGCCGACCTGATCGAGTCGGAGCCCGCTCGCTGGGTCGGACTGCGCCAGGCCGCGTCGCAGCTCGAGAGCCGGGAGGCCGGGCTGTTCACGCAGGCGGTCGCGATCGCGAACTGGCACGCGGCGTCGGCCTTCTGTCCCAGGTGCGGCGGGCCGACCGAGCTCGCGGAGTCGGGCTGGTCGCGCCGGTGCACGGTCGATGGCGGCTCGATCTTCCCGCGCACGGACGCTGCGGTGATCGTGCTCGTGACGGATTCCGAGGACCGGGTGCTCCTCGGCTCGAACGCGATGTGGGAGTCGAACCGCTTCTCCCTGCTCGCCGGCTTCGTCGAGCCCGGCGAGTCGCTCGAGCATGCGGTCGTGCGGGAGATCGGCGAGGAGGCGGGCCTGGCGGTCCGCGACGTCGAGTACGCGGGATCGCAGCCGTGGCCGTTCCCGGCGAGCCTCATGCTGGGCTTCACCGCCCGGGCCGAGTCAGCGCGCCCGGCGCCCAAGGTCACGCCCGACGGCGTCGAGATCCTCGAACTGCGCTGGTTCACCCGCGACGAGCTCGCGGCCGCGCTCCCCGAGGTCGGATTCCCCGGGCGCACCTCGATCGCCGGTTGGCTGCTCGAACGCTGGTTCGGTGCCCCGATCGACTCGTCGCCGCGAGGCTGGGGCGCGTGAGCACGGCAACCGACCCACTGCTGGCCGACCTCGACGACGAGCAGCGCATCGCCGCGGAGGCCCTGCTCGGACCGGTCTGCATCCTCGCGGGAGCGGGCACCGGCAAGACCCGGGCGATCACGCATCGCATCGCGTACGGGGTCTCGACCGGAACGTACGATCCGGCCCGGGTCATGGCCCTGACCTTCACGGCACGCGCCGCCGCGGAGCTTCGAGAGCGCCTGCGCGCGCTCGGTGCCGGCGGCGTGCCGGTGCGCACCTTCCACGCCGCGGCGCTCGCGCAGCTCAACCACTTCTGGCCGTTGGTGGTGGGCGGCAGCGCTCCTCGCGTGCTCGAGTACAAGGGGAGGATGCTCGGCGCCGCCGCCGAATCGATCCGCCTGCGGGTCGATCAACCGACGCTGCGGGATGTCGCGGCCGAGATCGAGTGGCGCAAGGTGACGCTCATGACGCCCGAGGCGTACGAGACGCGGCTCGCCGCGCGGGGAGCGCCCGGCCAGCTCACGCCCGACCAGTTCCGCGACCTCCTCGCCGCCTACGAGCGACTGAAGGACGAACGACGACAGCTCGACTTCGAGGACGTCCTGCTCGCGACCTCGGGCATGGTCGAGGCCGAGGCATCCGTCGCCATGCAGGTGCACGAGAACTACCGGCATTTCGTCGTCGACGAGTACCAGGACGTCTCGCCGGCGCAACAGCACCTGCTCGACCTGTGGCTCGGCGACCGCCGTGAGCTCTGCGTCGTGGGCGATGCGAGCCAGACGATCTACTCCTTCGCGGGGGCGACGCCCGAGTACCTGCTCGGCTTCGAGCGCCGGTTCGCGGATGCCACGATCGTGCGCCTCGAACGCAACTACCGGTCGACGGAGCCGATCGTCGATGCCGCGAACCGGTTGATGCGCGGTCGCGCCGGAGCGCTCCAGTTGCGTTCGGTGACGGATGCCGCGACGATCACCGATTCCCGGTCCGTCCCAGATGCCGACGGCCCATCGGATGCCGCGGGCACGGCGGACACTCCGAGCACGGCGGCCGCCCGGCCGACGCGTTCCCCGGCGCGCCGTGGTGGGGAGGAACCGGTCGTGACCTCGTACGCCGACGAGCTCGCCGAGGCGAGGGGCGTCGCCACGCTGCTGCGCTCGCGCATCGACGCGGGATACGCGCCCGAGACCATGGCCGTGCTCATGCGCGTCAACTCGCAGTCGGCGATGCTCGAACACGCGCTCGACGAGGTCGGCGTGGCCTCGCGGGTGCGCGGCGCCGTGCGGTTCTTCGACCAGCCCGAGGTGCGCCAGGCGGTGCAGGCGCTGCGCGCCGCGGCCCTCACGATCGCGAATGAACCGCTGTTCAAGTCCGTCAGCGACGTGCTGCGCTCCCTCGGCTGGACGGCGCAGGCGCCAGACGGTCCGGGAGCGGTGCGGGGGCGGTGGGAGTCCCTGAACGCCCTCGCGCGTCTCGTCGACGACGCGCCGGCCGGCACGACGTTCCGCGCCTTCGCGGACGACCTGCGGGCCAGAGCCGAGGCGCACCACGAGCCCACCGTGGCGGCCGTCACCCTCGCCACGCTGCACTCGGCCAAGGGGCTCGAGTGGGACGAGGTGCACATCATCGGCCTCACCGAGGGCATGCTGCCCATCACGTACGCGAAGGGCCTCGACGCGATCGACGAGGAGCGGCGCCTGTTCTACGTCGGCGTCACGCGGGCACGCCGGCGACTGTCGCTGAGCTGGGCTCGGGTCGGCGGCCAGCACCGGGCAGAGCGTGAGGAATCGCGATTCCTCCAGGAGCTCGGCACCCGCAGCTCGAGTGCACCTCGTGCCGTCGGAGCCGCGCGTCGGAGCGAGACCGCTCGAAGCTGACGGATGCCGCGGCGAGCTCGGACTCGCCGGCGCGCAGCCGGTCATCGACCGCTCGGGCGGCGGCCGCGGCCGCATCGAACCGGAGCCGTGGCGGATCGTCGGGCGCCGGACGGCCGGCGAGTTGCGCGGCGATCACCGGCCACGCGGCATCCGCGTCGCGCCGGGCGAGGTCGAGACACCGCACGCATGGCCCGCGCCCGGGCTCGACGAGCGGCCCGACCCGGATGCCCGCGTCGTCGGTGAGGACGACGAGGTGCGGCAGGTCGCGGCGCATCCACGGCAGGTGGCGCGCCGGCGTGATCGCCCAGTCGGCGACGATCACGACGAGGGCGGGGTCACCGGTGTCGGTGCCGGGAGAGAGCCGGCGTGCGGAGTGTCCGAGCGCATGCAGGTCGGCGACGATCAGGTCGGCCAGTGGACCCGCGCCGTCGACGGCGATGGCGCTCGGTTGCGCGTCGGCGGTCTCGGCGGTCGTGGTCGCGGTCGCCGTGGCGGACGGGGTCGCCGGCGCTCCGGGATCGGCGGCGGCATCCGCTCGCAGGCAGGCGGGTTCGAGCCGGGCCACGAACGCGCGCACCTCGTCGGGCGTGCCGTCCAGTCCGGAGCCGATCGTGATGAGCGTGGAGAGGCTCGCGCCGTGCCGCATCGCCTGGAGCAGCCCCGTCTCGAGCGGGCCGGGGTGCTCGATGACGGCGCGCGGCGAGGCGGCGCCGAGCTGGATCGTGTCGGGGGTGCGCCAGACGAGGGGGAGCGCGGGGTCGAGGCGAGGCGTCATGCCGTGAGCATGCCCGATCGCGCACTGCCGCAGCGCAGCCTCTCCACAGGCGCAGGAGGCAGACGCGGGCATGACGGGCACCAGGCGCGCAGACGGAGGCGCGCGCACCGCTGACACCCGGGCGGGGCGGGCCCCGGTGCCCGTGCTCGTCGGGTCAGGTGGGCGGCGGGGTGTCCGTGCCGTCGGTCGCGTCGGGCTCGCTGCCGTCTTCGCCGGGAGCGGCCGGGGTCTCACCGCGCAGGAGCTGCTCGAGCGCCTGGTCGAAGTCGTCGTCGGCCTCGGAGGTCGCCGACTCGGCACCGGTCAGCCGCGCGATGAGCGCCGCCGGGTCGTCGAGGTCTTCTGCGGTGGGGAGCAGGTCGGGGTGCGCCCAGAGGGCGTCGCGCTGCTCGATTCCGACCGCCTCGCCGACCGCCTTCCAGAGCGCGGCCGCCTCGCGCATGCGGCGCGGGCGCAGTTCGAGGCCGACGAGCGTCGCGAACGCGGACTCGGCCGGACCTCCGGTGGCCCTGCGGCGACGGATGGTCTCGGCGATCGCGTCGGACTTGGGCAGTCGCGAGGTCGCGTCGGAGGTCGCCTGGTCGACCCAGCCCTCGATGAGCGCGAGCAGGGTCTCGAGCCGCGAGAGCGCGGATTCCTGCGCCTCGCTCCGAGCACTGATGAGCGCCCCCGACTCGACCGCTCGACGCAGCTCCTCGGTGTTCGACGGGTCGAACCCCTCGGCGAGGCGCTCGAGGCGCTCGGTGTCGATCTCGATGCCGCGGGCGTACGCCGTGATGGCGCTGATGAGGTTGAGCCGCAGCCACCGGGCGTGACGGAAGAGGCGCGCGTGCGCAAGTTCGCGGACGGCGAGGTAGAGCTCGACCTCGGTCGACGGAATGTCGAGGTCGGCGCCGAACTCGGCGATGTTCTGCGGAATCAGCGCGGCGCGGCCGTCGGCTTGCAGCGGGATGCCGACGTCGCCGCCGGAGACCACCTCGCTCGCGAGCTGGCCCACGACCTGGCCGAGCTGCATCGCGAACATCGCGCCGCCGACGCCGCGCATGAGCTTGCTCGCGCCGTCGATCATGGACTGCATCTCTTCCGGCGCCTGCTCGCGCATGACGCGCGTGAGGGCGTCGGAGATGCTGAGCGCGACGGGCTCGGCCAGCTGCGTCCAGATCGGCATCGTCGCGGCGACCCAGCCGCGCCGGGTCAGCAGTTCGGGCGAGTCGGGCAGGCGCGAGAAGTCGACCGCCTCGTCGAGCCAGAGGGAGGCGACCTGCAGGGCCTGGTCGAGTCGCGCGCGCTCCTCGTCGGTGATCTGCACCTGGGCGGATGCCGCGCGCTGTTCGCCTTGGCGGAGCGCGACGCTCCAGTCGATGCCGTCGTCGGCGTGGTTCATCGCCTGCTGCAGCTGGCTGAACAGGGCCGCGACGCTCGCCGGGTCGTTCGGCAGGCCCGCGGCGCCGGCCAGCTGCGCGGGGTCGATGTCGCCCGCGCCGGAGAGCAGGTTTCGGAGCATCTCGCGGAACTCCTCTTCGGGGTTCGTTCCGCCGGGCTCGTCGTTCCCATCGGCCACGTGAGCCACCTCCAGTCAAGTTCCCTCCAACCGTAGCGCCGCGCTCGGGACGAGTGGCTGGGAAATGGCTTAAGCTGGGCGTTCCCGGTGTCCGCCCGTCGCGAACAGCGGGACATCCGGCACCATGCGGTGGTTCGAACCGCTCGGAAGGAAGCACCCATGGCCCTCTTCGACGACGACCGGTCGCCGCTGCCCGAATCGTCCGGGCTCGACGAGCCGTCGCATCGACGGGGACCTCGGCCGGTGCGCGAGCGCATCGGATGGTGGGCCGCCATCGTGGCCACGGTCATCGGCATCGTGTTCGCGCTCTTCCCGACCCCGTACGTGATCGAGCGGCCCGGACCCGTCTACGACACCCTCGGCACGGCTGAGCACGGCGACGAGGAGATCCCGCTCATCGAGATCCCCGATGAGCGGACGTACCCGACCGAGGGAGAGCTGAACCTCCTCACGGTCTCGGTCGTCGGCCGGCCGGGCTCCACGCCCACGTGGTTCGAGGTGCTCGGCGCATGGCTCGACCGGCAGCAGTCCGTCGTGCCGGTCGAGGCGATCTTCCCGCCCGGGCTCAGCAACGAGGACCGCGACGCGCAGAACTCCGCGGCCATGGTCGACTCGCAGCAGGACGCCATCGCCGCGGCGCTCGTCGAACTCGGCTACGACTTCCCGCGGGAGGTCACGGTCTCCGGCGTGGTCGAGGACGGACCGGCCGACGGCGTGCTCCAAGACGACGACGTGGTCCTGGCCGTGAACGGCACCGAGGTGTTCTCGATCGACGAGCTGCGTTCCGCCGTCCAGGACAACGGCACCGATGCGCCGGCCGAACTCACCGTGCTCCGCGACGGCGAGGAGGTCTCCGTCGAGGTGACACCCACCGACAACGGCGGCACCGCGGTGCTCGGCATCGGCGTGCGCATGGTCTACGAGTTCCCGATCGACGTCGAACTGCAGCTCGACGACGTGGGTGGCCCGAGCGCCGGCATGATGTTCGCCCTCGGCATCGTCGACAAGCTCACGCCGGGCGCGATGACCGGCGGCGAGATCATCGCGGGCACCGGCACGATCGACTCGTCGGGCATCGTGGGGCCCATCGGCGGCATCCGCCAGAAGCTCTGGGGTGCGAAGGATGCCGGTGCCACCGTCTTCCTGGCCCCCGAATCCAACTGCGACGAGGTGACGGGGCACGTCCCCGACGGACTCGACGTGTTCGCCGTGACCGACCTCGATCAGGCCCGCGAGATCGTCGAGGCGGTCGGCGAGGACGCCGACACCGACGCCTTCGCCACCTGCCCGACCTCCTGACGGCCTGACCGGGGCCTTTCGGGGCAGACGCACGGGTTCGCGAACATAGGATGGAATCTCGATCCGTCCCGACCGAACAGAAGGCCGAGAGTGACAGCACAGACGCAAGAACCGAGGACATCGCGCCGGCGCGCGCCCATCGCCCTGACGATCGGGGTGTTGGCAGTGCTGGTGATCGCGTTCTTCGTGTTCATCGGGCTTTATGCCGATGTGCTCTGGTACGACCAGCTCGGCTTCCTCGAGGTGCTCACCACGCAGTGGGTCGCCCGCACGGTGCTCTTCCTCATCGGGTTCGTCGCGATGGCACTGCCGGTCTGGGCGTCGATCCAGATCGCCTATCGCACGCGTCCGGTGTACGCGAAGCTCAACTCGCAACTGGATCGTTATCAAGAGGTGTTCGAGCCGCTGCGGCGACTCGCGATGTACGGCATCCCCGTGGTGCTGGGCATCTTCGCGGGCGTCTCGACGTCGAGCCGCTGGGACCTCACGCTGACCTGGCTGAACCGCACGCCGTTCGGCTCGACCGATCCGCAGTTCGGCTTCGACCTCGGGTTCTACGTCTTCGAGCTCCCCTTCTACCGTTCGATCATCGGCTTCGCCTCGGCCGTCGTGCTCCTGTCGCTGCTGCTCGTGGCCGCGACGAACTACCTGTACGGCGCGATCCGCGTGAGCGGTCGCGAGGTCGTCATCTCGAAGTCGGCGCGCGTGCAGATCGCGATCACGGCCGGCCTGTACCTGCTGCTGCAGGGCGTCAGCATCTGGTTCGACCAGTACGCCACGGTGACCGAGTCCGGGTCGCTCATCACGGGTGCGGCATACACCGACGTGAACGCGGTGATCCCCGGTCGCCAGATCCTCGCGGTGGCCGCCATCGGCGTCGCGGTGCTCTTCGTCGTGACCGCGATCATCGGTCGGTGGCGCCTGCCGCTCGTCGGCGTCGCGCTGCTCGTCGTCTCGAGCCTGCTCATCGGCACGCTCTACCCGTGGGTCATCCAGCGCTTCCAGGTCGACCCCAGCCCCCGCACGCTCGAGGCGCCGTACATCCAGCGCAACATCGACCTCACGCGTGATGCCTACGGCGTCGCCGATATCGAGGAGATCCCGTTCGAGGCGAAGACCGACGCCGAGCCCGGCGCGCTGCGCTCCGACGCCGAGACGACCGCGAACATCCGCCTCATGGACCCGCTCGTGATCAGCCCCGCGTTCCAGCAGCTCGAGCAGTTCCGCCAGTACTACCAGTTCCCCGAGGCCCTCGACGTCGACCGGTACCAGATCGACGGCAAGACCCAGGACACCGTCGTCGCCGTGCGCGACCTGAAGCTGTCCGGCCTCGGCGACGCCGAGACCTGGTACAACTCCCACATCGTCTACACGCACGGCTACGGCCTCGTCGCCGCTGCGGGCAACCAGCGTTCGGCCGGCGGGCAGCCGGTGTTCGTGCAGTCGGGCATCCCGTCCACGGGCGACCTCGGCGAGTTCGAGCCCCGCGTGTACTTCGGCGAGAACTCGCCCGACTACTCGATCGTCGGAGCGCCCGAGGACACCAAGCCCGTCGAGCTCGACTACCCGGCCGGTGGCGACAACGACGAGCAGACCCAGACGACCTTCGAGGGCGATGGCGGGCCGAAGCTCGACAACGTCTTCACGAAGCTCGCCTACGCGCTGAAGTTCCAGTCGGAGCAGATCTTCCTCTCCGACGCGGTGAACACGACGTCGCAGATCCTCTACGACCGCGACCCGATCGAGCGCGTCCGCAAGGTGGCGCCGTACCTCACTCCCGACTCCGACGCGTACCCGTCGGTGGTCGACGGCAAGCTCGTCTGGATCGTCGACGCGTACACGCTGACCGACCAGTACCCGTACTCGAACAAGGTGAGCATGAGCGAGGCGATCGCCGACAGCGAGAGCCTGCCGCAGACCCTCCCGTTCGACGAGGTCAACTACATCCGCAACTCCGTCAAGGCCACGGTCGACGCCTACGACGGCTCGGTCACGCTCTACGCGTGGGATGCCGAGGACCCCATCCTCAAGACGTGGCAGAAGGTCTTCCCGTCGACGATCGAGCCGATGAGCAAGATGTCGGGCGACCTGCTGAGCCACGTGCGGTACCCGGCCGACATGTTCAAGATGCAGCGCGCCGTCCTCGGGCGCTACCACGTCACCGACGCGAGCGCCTTCTACTCGCGTGAAGACGCGTGGACGACGCCCAAGGAGCCCACGCAGGCGGCCAACACCACGCTCCTGCAGCCGCCCTATTACCTGACGATGCAGATGCCCGGCCAGGAGGTGCCGTCGTACTCGCTGTACTCGACGTTCATCCCCGAGGCGAGCGGCGACCAGAGTCGCAACGTGCTGCGCGGATACCTCGCGGTCGACGCGGATGCCGGGAGCACCGACGGTGAGCGGGCCGAGGGCTACGGCAAGCTGAGGCTGCTCACGCTGCCCGAAGACGACAACGTGCCGGGCCCCGGCCAGGTGCAGGCCACGTTCAACTCCGATCCGACGGTGTCGCAGTCGCTGAACCTGCTGAAGCAGGGCCAGTCCGACGTGATCAACGGCAACCTGCTCACGGTTCCCGTGGGCGGCGGTCTGCTCTACGTGCAGCCGGTCTACGTGAAGTCCACCGGCAACACGAGCTATCCGCTGCTGCAGAAGGTCCTCGTCGCGTTCGGCGACCAGATCGCGTTCCAGGACACGCTCGACCTCGCGCTCGACGTGCTGTTCGGCGGCGATTCGGGTGCGGATGCCGGCGACCAGGCGGTCGACCCCGGTGCGACGCCGGAGACACCCGCCGAGGGCGAGGGCGAGGGCGACGGCGCCACCGACGGTTCGACGGGTGGCGAGGCCCCGAGCGAGGAGATGCAGCAGCTGCTCCGCGAGGCATCCGGATTCCTGAAGGCGAAGCAGGCCGCTCTCGCCGATGGCGACTGGGCAGCCTACGGTGCGGCCGACGCGCAGCTCGCCGAGACGATCGCGAAGATGCTCGCGCTCACCAACGGCGAGTGATCCACGCGGGCGTGCAGCCCGCATCCGAAGCGACACCGATGGCCGGCAGGAGATCCTGCCGGCCATCGGTGTCGGAGCAGAGGGAAGGCTCAGTCGAGCGGGCCCTCGGGTGCGTTGCGCAGGGCATCGCCGAGCGAGTCGCCGAGCTCGTTGCGGTAGTCGCCGGAGAGGTCCCACCACATCGCGCCGCCGTAGCCGGCCTGCGTGAGCCATTGCGCCTTCGCCGTGACCGAGGCGGGGTCGTCGAGGCTCCACCAGTCGCCGGTCGCCGCATCGTATCGCCATGACGCGCCCACGATCGGGTCGAAGTACCCGTCGCCGACCTCGCGGATCTCGTAGTAGGGCTTCGTGCCGATCGACGCCGTCGCGGGCTGCCATGCGTCATCGCCGACGGTCACGCCGGTCCACCCCTGTCCGTAGGCCGCGAGGCCCGCGTTGAGCTGCTCGGGGGAGGCGCCCGCGTTCAGGTACATGCCCACGGCGCCGTCCAGGCCGAGGCCCCAGTTCTCGGTGCCGTCGGGGTGAAGGTTGCCCTGGTGCCCGGTCTTGTCGGGGACCCATCCGCCGTGGAAGTCGTACCCCTGCACGTTGAGGAAGTCGACCGAGGCAAAGAGGCGAGGGTCGAGCCATCCGCCCTGCCCGGCGTTCCAGCCGCCCGCCGGGGCGAACGCGGTCAGCAGGTAGTCCTCATGCGTCTTCTCGCCGTAGGCGTCGAGCTGCGTGCGGAACTCCTCCATGAGTGCGAGGAAGTTCTCCTTGTCGATGGCGGGGTCGGGGCTGCTGCTCGGCACCTCGCCGCCCGTGACCGGCCACTCCCAGTCGATGTCGATGCCGTCGAAGATGCCCTTGGCGACGCCCGTGCCGCCCTGCTTGCCGACGACGGGGAGGTTGCCCTTCAGGTAGACGTCGATGCAGCTCGACACGAGCTTCGCGCGGCTCTGCGGCGTCGCGGCGGCGGCAGAGAAGTTGTCGGACCACGTCCAGCCGCCGAGCGAGATGAGGATCTTCGTGTCCGGGCTCTTCTCCTTGAGCTTGCGCAACTGGTTGAAGTTGCCGGCGAGCCTCTGGTTCTTGGAGTCCTTCTTGCCATCGACCGAATCGGCGGCGGACACCAGTCGCAGGTAGTCGTTCTGCGCGTCGCCCTCGCCCGCGACGTTCGTGATGTCGCACGTGAGCTTCGACGTGACGTTGCCGAAGGCGTAGTTGAGGTGGGTGATGTCCTTGATCGCGCCCGTCGTCAGCACGTCCTCGATCTGGTAGTCGCGCGTGACCGGGGTGTCCGCCATGAGGTAGCCCACGGCGCGGTATCCGTTGATCTCGTCGGGGCCGGCTGAGCGGCCGTGCTTCCCGCGGTCGTGGTGCTGGCCGTGGCCGCCCCGGTCGTCATCGTGGGCGAGGGCGGGGGAGACGGCGGATGCCGCGACGAGCGCGGTTGCGGCGGCGGCGAGTGCGGCGGCCCTGAGCAGATGGCGTTTCGGCATGGGAATCCTCATCGATCGTGTGGCCCGCACGAGCACGCCGCGCGTGCGGTTGCGGTGACGGTACCAACGCACGGCGGAGTTCGGTAGGAGTCCTAACAATTACTGGGGGAACCGCAATCAATCCGGCGACGGCGTGGTGATCTTCCATAGGGGATTCCAAGGTTCGTGCAGATGCTGCAACGTTCGACGGAGGTGCGCGGAGGTCGCCAGATGGTCTCCGGGGTGCGGCGTGGTCGCTCCGCGGCATCCGGAATCGCAGGGCGGATGCCGCGTAGCGGTCGAAACTCGCCTCGATTTGTGAGGCCCCGGATCCCGTGCTAGATTCATCTCTTGTGCCGCGGGGTGGAGCAGTTCGGTAGCTCGCTGGGCTCATAACCCAGAGGTCGTAGGTTCAAATCCTGCCCCCGCAACCGAGGTGGTAGAAATACCGCTCGAAGAGGCCGGAATCGAAGCAATTCGATTCCGGCCTCTTTCGTTTCCCCCGCCTCGCATCCTGCCCGAGTGGTCGGAGGCGGGGCTGCCGGCACGTATACTGGATGAAGCGCGACGAAGAGCCTGGGCAAGATCATCAGGTTCCTCGAGCGGAGGCCCTGGTTCAGGGCTCACGGCGCGGGGTGGAGCAGTTCGGTAGCTCGCTGGGCTCATAACCCAGAGGTCGTAGGTTCAAATCCTGCCCCCGCAACCAACCAACCAAGAGAGGCCGGCACCGGAGAAATCCGGTGCCGGCCTCTTCTGTCTTCCGCCTTCGGGGGAACTCCTCAAGAGCGACACCTCACGACTCGCGAAGATGAGGCCCCTCAGAGCAGAGGAGCTGACACGGCCGGCTCGTTGAGAGCTCTCGACGAGCTTGCTCAGTGCCGCCGCACCGCGCTCGCCCAGACCCAGGTGTGCATGTCGTGCCCGCCGTGCTGCCAGCGTACGAGCACGGCGCCCCGGGTCCACGCGACGGCCTCGCCCTCGATGAGGCGCGGCTCCTCGGTGATGACGCGGAGCCTGACCCGCGCATCGACGCGCACCGGGATGCGGGCGTCGGTCCTGCGGCCGGTCGTGCCCAGTTCGTCGATCGAGAGGCCGATCGGGGTGCCTCGGTCTTCGTCGGCCCGCGCGGCCCGGGCGAGGTTCTCGTCGAGACGCGTGCCGGAGCGGCGGTTCTGCGTCACGGCCAGACGTGCTCGACGACCCAGCCGCCGTCGACGCGGACGACGTCGACCGTGAGGAACTCGTCGGCTTCGGAGCACGCGCGGATGCGCCATCCGAAGTGCTGCGTCGGGGGGTGGGTGAGCGCGGCGGGGAGCACCTCGGGCTCGCGGGTGAGCGGGATGGGCGTGTCGACCGGGTGCCAGCGCGCATTGCGGAAGACGAGCCTGACCGGCACGCCGTCGTGCTCCCAGATGGACGCTGCCTCCACTGCGATCGTCATGGCGACCCCTTCACTCGAACGTATGTTCGAAGGATAGACCGGAAGCGCTCGACACGCCCAAACGTCGTCGGAGGCTTCGCGCACCGAACGTTCACGCGGTCGTCGCCCGCCGGGCATTGCCCTCGGCGCGTGCGAAGAGGACCATGGGCGCATGAATGAGCCGGTCGAGCGCAATGCCGTCGAGAACGTGATCGCCAAGCTGACGGAGCGGTATCCGTCGGTGGGTCGTGAGGGGGTCGAGCACATCGTCGACGAGGAGGCCGAGCGGCTGGAGGGCAACCCGGTCCGCGAGTACGTGCCCTCGCTGATCGAGCATGCCGCCGACGAGCGGCTCCGTCAGGAGGCCGAGCCCGTCGTCGCGGAGGCCGACCCCGGCGGTCCGGCGCTGGTGGGCGACGACGAGCTCGATCCGATGGAGATCGAGCGTCGCGAACGCGAGCGGGAGGCGGGCTTCCTCTTCGGCGACCTCGGCGGCGGCTCGGTCTGACCGCGACCGGCGTCGTCGCGTTCTGGGTCGTGAACCGCCGGGCGGTCAGCCCTCGTCCGCGTTGGACTCGCTCGGCGTCGCGATGGTGATGACCTCGTCGGCACGGTCGGATTCGATGGCCTCGGCGGCCGCGAGCTGCTGCTCGGGCGTGAGCCGGAGCCGCTGGGCCCGGGAGGGGCGGATGGCGGGGACGTCGCCCACGATGGGCACCGGCGTGCGGTACCAGCGCAGGCCGTAGCGGGCCCAGAGGCCGATCATCGTCGTGAGCCGGTTGCGTGCGCCGAGCAGGCTGCCGATGTGCACGAACAGCCACACGGCCCAGGCGGGGTAGTCGGTGAGGCCGATGGTGCGGCGGAAGCCCGGCACCTTCCGCAGGAACTTCAGGGAGTGCAGCACCGGGACGTTCGCGAGGCCGGGCAGTTCGCCGACGGCCGAGCGGCGCCCGATGACCGCGAGCTGTCCCTTGTCGTGGTACTCGAAGCGTTCGGTCGGTTCACCCGCGATCAGGTGGAGGATCTGCCGGCCGACGTGCCCGCCGCCCTGGATGGCCGGCTGCGCGAGCTGCGGCAGGTCCTGCGGCGCGATCGCCACGTCGCCGGCGGCGAACACGCCGGGCAACCCGAGGACCTGCAGGTCCTCGCCCACCCGGATGCGGTCGTGCTCGTCGAGCGGCAGGCTCCAGTAGCGCACCTCCTCGTGAGGGGCGACGCCGGTCGCCCAGACCGTCAGGTCGGAGGCGACCGAGGTGCCGTCGGTGAGGACGACCTCGTTCTCGCGCACCTCCGCCACACCGGCGCCGAGTCGGAGTTCGACGTTACGGTGCTCGAGCTGCTTCTTCGCGTAGTCGCGCAGGCGCGGGATGAAGGGCTTCAGCAGCTCCTGGCCGCGCTGCACGATGGTGATGCGGAACGCGTCACCGTCGAGTTCGGGATACGCAGGGCGCAGGCCCTGGTCGCGGAGCTCGGCGAGGGCGCCCGCCATCTCGACCCCGGTCGCGCCGCCGCCGACGACGACGACGCGCAGGCCGTCGGTGCGGCCCTCCTGCTGCGTCGCGCGCTCCAGCCTCGTGAAGAGGGTGTCGCGGATGCGGATCGCCTGGGAGCGCGAGTACACGGCGAAGGCGTGCTCCTTCGCACCGGGGGTGCCGAAGTAGGTGGTGGTGACGCCGTTGGCGAGCACGAGGTAGTCGTAGTCGATCGTCTGGCCGTCGAGGAGGCGGATGCTGCGCGCGTCGGGGTCGATCTCCATGAGGTGCTCGTGCACGATCTCGAGGTTCGGCTGCCGGATGCGGAGACTGCGCAGGAAGTGCGTGACGTCGCCCGGGTTCAGTCCGCCCGTCGCGACCTGGTAGAGCAGCGGCTGGAAGGTGTTGTAGACCCGGCGATCGATCAGCGTGACGCGAACGGGCGCCTTCGCGAGCGCCTTGGCCGCGTACACGCCGGCGAAGCCGCCGCCCACGATCACGACGTGGGGCTGCTCGGTGGAAGCGGAGGGGGAGGAGTTCGTCACGGGTACCACGCTACCCACTCGCGGCGGGGTCCCCGGCCTCGGGGCGGTCCGCCGAACGGTGCGCTCAGCCGAGCTGGCGCGGCGGATGCTTCGCCCTCGCCCAGCGCGCGGGCGTCCCGGGACCGTCCCAGACCTGGACGACGCCCCAGGCGACGGCCGTGATCGGCACCGCCAGGACCGCGCCGAGGATGCCGCCGAGGGCGGTGCCGACCGTCAGCGCCACGAGGATGACGAAGGCGTGCAGCTTCATCGACCTCCCCATGAGCACCGGCTGGAGGAAGTTGCCCTCGAGCTGGTTCACGAGCACCACCACGCCCACGACGAAGAGCGCGTTGACCCATCCGTTGGCCACGAGCGCGACGAGCGCGGCGAGGATGCCGGCGAGCGTCGCGCCCACGATCGGGATGAACGCGAGCAGGAACACGAGCACCGAGAGGGGGATCGCGAGGGGCACCTGGAGGATCAGCAGGCCGATGAGGATGCCGATCGCGTCGACGAGCGCGACGGCGGCCGTGCCGCGGATGTACGAGCCCAGCACCGACACGGTCTTGTCGCCGACGCGACGCGCGCGCTGGTAGTTCGCGCCGCGGAACGGCCGCAGCAGGAACTCCCACATCTGCGGACCGTCCTTCAGGAAGAAGAACAGGATGGTGACGAGCAGCACGAATCCGGTGATGAAGCTCGCCACCGCCCCGACGCCCGCGATCGCGCCGGACCCGAACTGCGCACTCGTCAGGAAGTCGGTGACCTGCGCGATCCAGTCGTCGAGCTGGTCGGCGGTCGGGAAGAACGGCAGGTCCTGCGCCCAGGCCGCGAGCGAGGCGAAGCCCTCCTGCGCCTGTGCGTACAGGTCGTCCCACTGGTCGCGCACCGCCCAGACGATGAGCCAGCCGAGCGCGCCGAGCAGCAGCACCGTGGCGAGCAGGGTAATGAGCGTCGCGAGCACCGACGGGATGCCGCGTCCGCGCATCCACCGCATGACCGGGGCGAACGCGCTCGCGAAGATCAGCGCCAGCACGAGCGGGATCGTGACGAGGGTCAGCGACTGGATGACGAAGATGATGCCCGCGGCGATCGCGACCACGATGATCGCCTGGATCGAGCGGATCGCCAGCCGGCCGAACCCGTCGGCCCAGAGGCTCCACGGCGCCCGGTCGGCCTTCAGGCCGACGGATGGATCCTGCAGGCGGATGACGCGGGGTTCCCTTGGGGCGAAGAAGGACATGCCTCGACGCTACGTGGTGCCCGGCGGAATGCGACCCGTTGACACGGCCGGTCGTGCCCGTGTCCCGCCGGGACCGGGAAGGGCCGCGAGCGGTGCGCGGCCCCTCCCTCGGTCGCTCGGGTGCTCAGTCGCTCGTGAGGATCACGAGCTCGCGGGTCGCACGCGTCATCGCGACGTAGCGGTCGACGGCCCCCTCGATGCCGTCGCCGAACCCGTCGGGGTCGATGAGCACGACGAGGTCGAACTCGAGCCCCTTCGAGAGTTCGGGCGTCAGCATCCGCACGCGCGACGTCGCCGGCACGGCGGCGCTCGCGACATCCGTCCCCTCGTCGACGCCGATCACGCAGGCGACGCCCTCGGCGTGCTCGGCGAGCCACCCGTCGAGGATCGGCCCGAGCTCGGCGAGCGCCCCGCGCCGCACGGGCAGCCCGCTGCTGCGCACCGACGTGGGCACGTTCGCATCGGGCAGGGCCGACCGGATCACGGGTTCGGCCTCGACCATGACCTCCTCGGGCGTGCGGTAGTTGACGGTCAGCGACGAGACGTGCACCGCGCCGAACCCGACGCGTTCGAGCCGCTCCCGCCACGACTCCGTGAACCCGTGCCGTGCCTGGGCGCGATCGCCGACGATCGTGAAGCTCCGCGACGGACAGCGCAGCAGCAGCATCTGCCATTCGGCGTCGGTGAGCTCCTGGGCCTCGTCGACGACGATGTGCGCGAACGGGCCCGCGAGCACCTCGGGGTCGCTCTTCGGCGCCGCGGTGTGCCGGAGCAGCGAGTTCTGCACGTCCTCGCCGCGCAGCATCGTCATGACGCCCTCGCCCTCGCCGTCGTCGTACTCGGCGGCGTCGATGAGGTGGTCGATGACGGTGCTCATCTCCTCGCGTTCACGCTCGGCGAGCGCCTCGCGCCGGCGTCGGCGAGCGGATGCCTCGGGGTCGCCGATGCGCTGCCGGGCGGCGTCGAGCAGCGGCAGGTCCGCGACCGTCCAGGCGCGCGCATCCGCTCGTTGCAGGGTTGCGACCTCCTCGGCGGTGAGCCACGGCGCGCTCGCCCGGAGGTACGCGGGCACCGACCAGAGGTCGCCGACGACGCCCGCGGCGTCGAGCAGCGGCCAGGCGCGGTTGAACGCGGTGCGCAGGGCCGGGTTCTGCTGCAGCGACCGCCGCACCATCCGGTCGGAGACCTCGACCTCGTCGTGGTGGTCCATGAGGATCGCGACGAGCTCGTCCCAGACCCGGCCGCGGGCCTCGTTGTGCGGCGTCTCGGGCTCGGGCGCGCTGAAGGCCTCGGCCCAGTCGGCGGCGTCGAGCCAGACATCCGCCCAGTGCGTCTCGATCGACATGCCCGTCATCGGCGGGACCTCGTAGTGACGCACGGCGGCCTCGACGGCGGAGACGAGCCGGGCCGACGACTTGAGGCTCGCCACCTCGGCCTCGGCCTCGGCGACGGCGGCCGGGCCCTCGGGCAGCAGGTCGCGGAGCGTGCAGGTCTCCACGCCCTCCTCGCCGAGGCTCGGCAGCACGTCGGACACGTAGTCGAGGTACGGCTGATGGGGGCCGACGAACAGCACGCCGCCGTGCCGGTGCCCGAGGCGCGGATCGGAGTAGAGCAGGTACGCCGTGCGGTGCAGGGCGACGACGGTCTTGCCCGTGCCGGGTCCGCCGTCGACGACGAGGGCGCCCCGCGATCCGGCGCGGATGATGGCGTTCTGGTCGGCCTGGATGGTGCCGAGCACGTCGCGCATGCGCGGGGAGCGCGTGCCCGCGAGGCTCGCGATGAAGGCGGACTGGTCGTCGAGCGCGGCGCGCCCCTCGAGCGCATCGGGCGCGAACACCTCGTCCCAGTAGTCGGTGACCCGGCCGCGGGTCCACCGGTAGCGCCGCCGGCTCGCGAGCCCCATGGGATCGGCGTGCGTCGCCCCGAAGAAGGGCTCGGCGGCGGGGGAGCGCCAGTCGAGCAGGAGCCGGCGGCCCGCGTCGTCGGTGAGCCCGGTGCGGCCGATGTAGACGGGTTCCGCTCCGTCGTCGCCGACGATGCGCCCCAGGCAGAGGTCGAGCCCGAACCGTCGGAGGGTGCGGAGCCGGCTCGTGAGGCGGTGGACCTCGAGGTCGCGGTCGAGTGCGCGCTGGCCGTGTCCGCCGCGTTCCAGGCGGGCGGCGTCGAGGCGAGCGGATGTCTCGGCGATGGACTCCTCGACGCTCGCGGCGATCGCCGCGAAGTGTGCCTCGTCGTCGGCGATGAGGTCGGGCCCCGCCTTGACGGCGAGGCGATCGGGCAGGTTGAATGCGGTGCTGGTCAGGACTTCTCCTCGAGGTATGGTGCGTGCGACGGACCATTCTGCATCAGAGGGGGGCCCTTGCGGCAAGGCCCCCTCCCTGCGTTAAACTGGCTACGGCGGGCACGATGGTGTCCGCCTTTCGCGTTTCCAACGGTGCGTCCGCCCACGTCGTCAGCGCCGGGGCGAACGGCCGCGAATCGGGCGTAGCCTGACGCTTCGGGGTGGATGCGGCATCCGCCCGTCGAGGATGGAGCGCATCGGCATGGAATTCGGACTGCACATCGCGGACTACACGTGGACGAGCGGCGCTCGCGACCTCGGCCCGGCACTGGCACGGCACGTGCGCAACGCCGAGGCGAGCGGCATCGAGCGCATCACGGTCATGGACCACTTCTGGCAGCTGCCGGGCATCGGGCCGGTCGAGCACGAGATGCTCGAGGCGTACGCGACGCTCGGCTTCATCGTCGCGAACACCGAGAAGGCGATGCTCCACACCCTCGTGACCGGCGTGATCTACCGCGAGCCGGCGCTCCTCGTGAAGCAGGTGACCACGCTCGACGTGCTCTCGGGCGGTCGGGTCGGCCTCGGCGTGGGCGCGGCGTGGAACGTGCAGGAGTCCGAGGGGCTCGGCTTCGAGTTCCCGCCGGTCGCCGAACGGTTCCGGCGCCTCGAGGAGACGGTGCAGATCGCTCTGCAGATGTGGTCGGACTCCGAGGAGCCGTATGACGGTGCCGTCTACCAGTTGGGGCGCACGCTGAATTCGCCGCAGTCCCTCACCCGACCGCATCCGTACCTCATGATCGGCGGCAGCGGCGAGCGCAAGACGCTGCGCCTCGTCGCGCAGTACGCCGATGCCTGCAACATCGGATTCACGCCCGAGTCGGCGCGCAAGCTCGACGTGCTCCGCGGCCACTGCGACGCCGTCGGCCGCGACTACGACGAGATCGAGAAGACCGCGATGATCGCCGTGACCCCCGAGTCGACGCCCGACACGGTGGCCGCCACGGTGCGCGAGCTCGAGGGCCTCGGCTTCACGGCGACGTACGTGTACGCGATCGGCATGCCCGAGCCCGAGCACGTCGTCGACCTCATCGCGGGGGCGCGCACCGTCGCGGCCTGACTCCGGGTCCGCACGGAGGCGCCGGATCCCGACGCCTCGATACGCTCGGGCCATGCGCCGATCACGCGCCACCGGCTCGGCCGGCCTGCCCGACCTGGGCGGTGCACGGGCGCTCGTCACGGGTGCGAGCAGCGGCATCGGCCTCGAGATCGCGCGCGCGCTCGCCGGGGCCGGCGCCGAGGTGACCATGCCCGTGCGCGACCGGGAGAAGGGCGCCCGCGCCATGGCGGAGATCCGCCGGACGGCTCCGGATTCCCGACTGGAGCTCGCCGACCTCGATCTCGCGCGGCTGGACTCGGTGCGGGCGCTCGCCGCCGTCGTGAACGCGGACTCCCGCCCGTTCGAGTTCCTCGTGCTGAACGCCGGCATCGTGCTGCTCGGCGACCCGGTGCGCCACGTCAGCACCGACGGCTACGAGCTGCACTTCCAGACGAACTTCCTCGGGCACGCCGTGCTCGTGCTCGCCATCCTGCCCCTCCTCGTGGCGGGCCACGCGCGCGTCGCCGTGCAGACGAGCCTCGCCGCGGCGACCGGCCGCCTCGACCTGCACGACACGCTCGGGATCGAGCGGTACACCCCGCTCCGCGCGTACGGCGCCTCGAAGCTCGCCCTCGGGCTCTTCGGCGTCGAGCTCGGCCGGCGTGCGAGCGACGTGGGAGTCGAGCTCTGCCACCCCGGCATCGCCCCCGACACGGGCATCGCCGCCGACCTCCGGGCGCGGGCGTCCGCCGCCCAGGCGCGGCTCAGCCGGGGGCTGGGCAGCACGCCGGCCCAGGCAGCGGAACCCGCATTGGCCGCGCTCACGGGCGAGGTCGGCGCGGGTCGGATGGTCGCGCCGTCCGGCGCCTTCCAGCTCTCGGGGCCGCCGGCGCCCGCGCGGCGATTCCGCAGGCTCGACGACCCGGCCACCGCGGCGGCGGTGTGGAGCTTCGCCGAGCGCGTCGCGTCGACCGCGTGATCGCGCCCCTTCGTTCGGCAGGTCGGCTGTCCTAGCATTGCCTCATGTCGGTACCGACGAATCGCGTCCAGCTCGAGGCCGCCGCCGTGCGCGGATTCCACCGGTTCGATGAGGCCATCGAGTCGATCCCCGAGGCCGAGCGCGAGGCGCCGTTCCCGCGCGAGGGGCGCGACCGCGACATCCGAGACGTCATCGACCACCTGCACGCGTGGCACGAGCTGCTCCTCGGCTGGCTCGACGCCGAACGCGCGGGCGAGCCGGTCGCCTACCCCGCCGAGGGGTACACCTGGGCGCAGCTCGACGAGCTGAACGCGGTGCTCCGCGAGCGATACCGCGGCAAGTCGCTCGCCGAGGCGCGGGAGCGCCTGCGCGGCAGCCACATCACCGTGCTCGCCCGCATCGAGACGCTGAGCGACGACGACCTCTTCGATCCCGCCGCGCACGACTGGCTCGGCGGACCGCTCGCCGAGCCGGTGCACGAGTGCCTCGGCGGTCACTACGCGTGGGCGCTCGAGACGCTCGACGCCGCACGTGCGTAGCATCGCAGCATGAGTCCTGACGTCACGGATGCCGCCGGCACGCCGACCGAGTCCGCGTTCGGCGTCGCGGTCGCCCAGTTCGCGCCCGGCGACGACGCCGCGGCGAACCTCGCCGAGATCACGCGCCTGGCCGAGCTCGCGGCATCCCGTGGCGCCGGCCTGGTCGTCTTCCCCGAGTACTCCAGTTACTTCACGCCCCAGCCGGATGCCTCGTGGCTCGCGGCATCCGAACCGGTCGACGGCCCGTTCGCGCGGGCGCTCGCCGCGCTCGCCGACCGGCTCGACGTGCACCTCGTCGCCGGCATGATCGAACGCGTCGAGGGGGAGCGGCGCGTCTCGAACACCGTCGTCGCCGTGGCGCCCGCGGCCGGCGTCGTGGCGACCTACCGCAAGCTGCACCTCTACGACGCCTTCGGCCAGCAGGAGTCCGAGTGGGTCGCGCCGGGCGCCGTCGAGGAGCCCGAGACCTTCGTGGCCGGCGGCCTCCGCTTCGGACTGCAGACCTGCTACGACGCGCGCTTCCCCGAGGTCACCCGGCGCATCGTCGACGCGGGCGCCGACGTCGTGTGCATGCCCGCCGAATGGGTGCGCGGTCCGCTGAAGGAGGCGCACTGGCGCGTGCTCACCACCGCGAGGGCGCTCGAGAACACGGTCTTCGTCGCCGCGGCCGACCACGCCCCGCCGATCGGTGCGGGCAACAGCATGATCGTCGACCCGATGGGCGTCGAGCTCGCGACCATCGGCGAGTCGACGGATGTCGCGGTCGCCTGGGTCTCCGCGGCCCGCATCGCCGCGGTGCGCCGCGTCAACCCGGCCCTGCGGCTGCGCCGGTTCGGCGTCGTCCCGCGCTGAGTCAGGCCGGGGCCGCGGGCGGGTCCTGGGTCGGGACCGCGTCGAGCCGGCGCGTCATCTGGATGCGGCGGCCGAGCGCCGGGAGCCCCAGCCGCTCCTCGACCGCGACGAGCCCGCGATGGAACTCCGACGCGGGCTCGGTCTCGACGAACCCGCACGTGGCGTAGAAGGGCGCGTTCCACGGGACGTCGGCGAACGTGCGGAGCGTGATGCGGTCGTACCCGCGGGCTGCGGCCTCGTCGACGGCCGCCTCGACGAGTCGGCGGCCGAAGCCCCGCCTCGTCGCATCCGGCAGCACCGAGACCTGCTCGAGGTGCGCGAAGCCGTCGACCTCGAGCACGTGCACGAAGCCGACCGCCCGTTCGGTGCCGCGCTCGACGGCCATGAGCGTGAAGCCGGGCAGCGACCCGCGCTCGCGCCCGGTCGGCGCAGGAGTCCAGTGCTCGGGCCGCAGCAGCGCCACGAGCAGCGCATCGGCCTCGTTCTCGATGGACTCGGTGAGGTCGAGGTCCCGCCGCGTCGCATGGCGGAGCACCATGCCGGCGTCGACCGGCATCAGCGGGCGCCCAGGGCGGTGAGCCGCGCCGAGGCCTCCTGCAGCACCTCGAGTCGCTTGCAGAACGCGAAGCGCACGAGGCTCCGGGTCGCCGCGCGCCGCTCGGGATGCACGAACGCCGAGATCGGCACGCCGACGACGCCGGCGAGGTCGGGCAGGCGGCGGCAGAGCTCGGCGCCGTCGTCGAAGCCGAGCGGCGCGGCATCCGCGACGATGAAGTACCCGGCAGTGGGGAGCGAGATCTCGAACCCCGCCGCCCCGAGCCCGGCGGCGAGCACGTCGCGCTTGGCCGCGAGGCCGGCCGCGGCATCCGAGAACACCGCGTCGGGCAGGTCGAGTCCCGCCGCGATCGCGGGCTGGAACGGCGCCCCGTTGACGTACGTGAGGTACTGCTTGACCGCGAGGATCGCCGTCACGAGGTGCGCCGGCGCGACGAGCCAGCCGATCTTCCACCCCGTCGTGCTGAAGGTCTTGCCGCCCGAGGAGATCGTGACGGTGCGCTCGCGGGCGCCCGGCAACGTGGCGATGGGCACGTGCCGGCCGTCGAACACGAGGTGCTCGTAGACCTCGTCGGTCACGATGACGGCGTCGTGGCGCTCGGCGAGGGCCACGATGTGCGCGAGCGTCGCCGTGTCGAACACGGCGCCGGTCGGGTTGTGCGGCGTGTTCACGATGATGAGGCGCGTGCGCGGCCCCACGGCCGCCGAGAGCTCGTCGAGGTCGGGCTGCCAGTCGGGAAAGGTGAGCGGCACCGTTCGGTGCACGCCGCCGGCCCGTGCGATGAGCGCCGCGTAGGCGTCGTAGTACGGCTCGAACGTCACCACCTCGTCGCCGTCGTCGACGAGCGCGAGGATCGTGGCGGCGAGCGCCTCGGTCGCGCCGGCGGTCACGAGCACCTCGGATGCCGCATCCGCCTCGATGCCGTACCACCGCGACTGGTGGCGGGCGATCGCCTCGCGGAGCACGGGCATGCCCGTGCCGGGCGGGTACTGGTTGACCCCGTCGGCGATGGCGGCGCGGGCCGCCTCGAGCACCTCGGCGGGGCCGTCCTCGTCGGGGAAGCCCTGCCCGAGGTTGATCGCCCCGGTCCGGATCGCGAGCGCGCTCATCTCGGCGAAGATCGTGGCGGCGATGGTGCCGTCGGCCGCGAGCAGGCCCGCGCCGGCGGCGGTGCGCTGCCACGGACGCAGGCGGCGTGCGGGGTCGAAGTCGGTCACGCTCACACCGTACGTCAGACGGCGGCCGCTACGCTGGCACACGGCGTTCCTGCGCGGTGTCGAGGCACTCGGAGCCTTCACCGCCAGGGGATAGCAAGAACACAGACTTCGCCGATGCGCTGCACAGGTTGCAGCGAGAAGCTGGCTTCGCCCTGGAAGGAGCACACCATGACCGACAGCACTCACGGACCCACGCAGCCCGAGGACGCGCAGGTCGCCCAGACCGCCGCGACCGATGCAGCTCCGGAGGCACCCACGACGGATGCCGCCACCACGAACGTCTCCACCCCCGCTTCGGACGCCGCGCCGGCGACGGAGGCCGCGACCCCCGCGGTCACGACTCCGGCAGCCGCGACGCGGTCCGCGGCCTCCGCGTCCGTCGACACCCGGCTGACCGACTTCCGCGCCGCCCTCCCGCGGCTCCCCGCCCCCCCCCCCCCCCTGCCCCGCCCCGCCCCCCCCACCCCCCCCCCCCCCCCCCCCGCCCCCCCCCCCCCCCCCCCCCCCCCCCGCCCCCCCCCCCCGGCGCGGGGGGGGGCGCCCCCCCCGCCCCGCGGGCGGCCCCCCCCGGGCGCCCCCCCGCCCCCCCCCCCCCCGCGGGGGCGCCCCCCCCACCCCCCCCGCCCGGGGCGCCCCGCGGGCCGCCGGCCAGGCCACGCCCCGCCGCAAGGTCGGCTTCGGCATCGCGGCGGCACTCGTCGCTGCAGCACTCATCGGCGGCGCCTCGGGCGCTGGCATCACGGCCCTCGTCAACTCCAACGACCAGGGCACCACGGCGAGCAACACGGCCGACGCGCAGAACGTCGTCGTCAACGACACCGACTCGGTGAACCAGATCACGGCGGTCGCCGCGAAGGCGAGCCCGAGCGTGGTCACCATCTCGGTCTCCGGCAGCAACGGCGCCGGCACCGGCTCGGGCATCATCCTGTCCGACGACGGCTACGTGCTGACCAACACCCACGTGGTCACGCTCGACGGCGAGATCGCCGACCCGAGCATCCAGGTCAAGACCGCCGACGGCCACCTCTACGCGGCGACCGTCGTGGGCACCGACCCGCTCTCCGACCTCGCGGTCATCAAGCTGACGGATGCGTCGGGCCTGACCCCGCTCGAGTTCGCCGACTCCGACGAGCTCAACGTCGGCGACACGGCGATCGCCATCGGCGCGCCGCTCGGCCTCTCCGGAACGGTGACCAACGGCATCGTGAGCGCGCTCAACCGCTCGATCGACGTCGCGTCCTCCGCGGCCCCGACCACGCCCGACGACTCGACCGAGGGTGACGACGGCAGCCAGGGCGACCAGGGCGACGGCTCGCAGAGCCCGTTCGACTTCTTCTTCGACCTGCCCGAGGGCGAGTGCGGCGAGGGCGGCGAGTCGCAGCAGCAGCCGACCGCGACGAGCCAGGTCTCGCTCCCGGTCATCCAGACGGATGCCGCGATCAACCCGGGCAACTCGGGCGGCGCGCTGCTCGACTCCGAGGGCAAGCTCATCGGCGTCAACGTCGCGATCCTCTCCACCGGCTCGTCGGCGGAGTCGGGCAACATCGGCGTCGGCTTCGCGGTCCCCTCGAACCTCGCCAAGCGCGTGGCTGAGGAGATCATCGACAACGGCGCGGCGACCCACGGCCTGCTGGGCGCGTCGGTCACCTCGGCTGAGACGGCCGAGGGCAGCGACAGCGTCGGCGCCCTCATCGCCGACACCCCCGTCGACGGCGGCGCCGCAGCCGGTGCCGGGCTCGAGCAGGGCGACGTGATCACCGAGTTCAACGGCGTGCCGATCACCGACCAGACCGACCTCACCGCGCAGGTGCGGGCGCTGCCCGGCGGCACGAAGACGACCCTCACGTACACGCGTGACGGCGAGTCGAAGACGGTCGACGTCACGCTCGGCACCTTCGAGGGCTGAGCCCGACCGAGCGCACCGAACGGCGGTGCCGGACCGACAGGTCCGGCACCGCCGTCCGCATTCCGGCGTCCCGCAGCGACCACGGGTTCGCAGGCGTCGGCTGCTAGGCTCGATCGACCCGATCACGAGTGAGGAACATGCCCGACCAGCACCGCGAGGCGACCACGTCGCCGCTCGTCGGCGTTTCGTACGTGATGCCCGTCCTCAACGATGCCTCCCACGTCCGCGAGGCGGTCGAGTCGATCCTCGCGCAGGACTACACCGGCCCGGTGGAGGTGCTCATCGCCCTCGGTCCGTCGATCGACGGCACGAACGAGCTCGTCGCCGACCTCGCCGCACGAGACAGCCGCGTGCACGTGCTCGAGAACGCGGTGGGCTCGACCCCCGCGGGGCTGAACCTCGGCATCCGCGCGGCCGTGTACCCGGTCGTCGTGCGGGTCGACTCGCACTCGATGCTGCCGGTCGACTACGCCCGCATCGCGGTCGAGGTGCTCGAGCGCACCGGAGCCGACAACGTCGGCGGCATCATGGACGCCCAGGGCGTCACCCCGTTCCAGAAGGCCGTCGCGCTGGCGTACACGACCAAGGTCGGCCTGGGCGGATCCTCGTTCCACGTCGGCGGCGAGGAGGGGCCGGCCGACACCGTGTACCTCGGCGTGTTCCGCCGCGAGGCGCTGCTCCGCGTCGGGCTCTTCGACGAGCGCATCAAGCGCGGGCAGGACTGGGAGCTGAACCGGCGCATCAGGGCCGACGGCGGCACGGTCTGGTTCACCCCGGCGCTCGCGGTCACCTATCGCCCTCGCGCCACGCTCGAGCGGCTCGCCAGGCAGATGTTCTCCACGGGTCTCTGGCGCGGCGAGCTCGCACGACGGTTCCCGGGGGCCAGCGGCATCCGGTACTTCGTGCCGCCGGTCATGGTCGTCGGCGTGTTCCTCGGACTCGTGCTCGGCGTCATCGGCCTCGTGCAGGCCGCGGTCGGCGCGACGCCGTGGCTCCTCCTCGGATTCGTGGTCCCCGCCGTCTACCTCCTGTTCGTGATCGCGGCCACGCTGCTGTACGCCCGCGGCCACGGTGCGCGCACGGCGCTCTGGTTTCTCGTAGTCTTGCCATGCATCCACGTCTTCTGGGGGGCGGGCTTCGTGCCCGGGTATCTCTCGCTGACGAGCAACATCGCAGAACACACGGGAAGGTGACACGGATGTCGCGCATCGACCCGCACGCGAGGCCGGCGAGCATCGCCGAGCTCCGCGCCGTCGCGCAGCCGCCCGAGGTGCGCGGCCGGCGCAACGCCGAGCACTGGACGGCGTCGCTGTACCTGCGGCGCTTCTCGCCGTACCTCACGTGGTGGCTGCTGAAGACGCCGATCTCGGCCAACGGCGTCACCGCCCTCATGATCCTCGTCGGCTGGTCGACGGCCGCCGCGCTGCTCATCCCGGGCGTCTGGGGCGCCCTGCTCGCCGTCGTGCTCGGCCAGCTGCAGATGCTGGTCGACTGCTGCGACGGCGAGGTCGCCAGATGGCGCCGCACCTCGTCGCCCGCGGGCGTGTTCCTCGACAAGGTCGGCCACTACACGACCGAGGCGCTCATCCCGCTGGCGCTCGGCATCCGGGCGGCCGCGTACCCGCTGGAGTTCCCGGCCGACTTCCTCTGGACCACGCTCGCGGCGCTGCTCGCGCTCGTGATCGTGCTCAACAAGGCGCTCAACGACATGGTGCACGTGGCGCGGGCCAACGCGGGCCTCTCCAAGCTCGCCGACACCCACGGCGAGAGCGCCCCGCGCGGGGGCCTCGTCGCCAAGCTGCGCAAGGCCGCCAGGTTCCTCCCGTTCCACCGCCTCTACCACTCGGTCGAACTCACGCTCATCGTGTTCGCGGCCGCACTCGTCGGGCTCGTGTTCGGGCAGCCGCTCGTCGACCGCATCGTGCTCGCCGCGCTGCTGCCGCTCGCGATCCTCGCCGTGATCGGGCACTTCGTGGCGATCATGGCGTCCCGTCGTGTCCGGTCCTGACGCCGCGCGTCCCGACCCGCGACCCGCGCCGACCGGGTCCGTCACGGCCGTCCCGCCGCGGGTCGGCGTCGTCGTGCTCACCATGGGCACGCGTCCCGACGACCTCGCCCGCGGCATCCGCAGTGTGCTCGACCAGCAGGGCGTCGTGGTCGACGTGGTGTGCGTCGGCAACGGCTGGGACCCGGCTACAGCAGACCCGCCCCTCCCGGCCGGCGTGAAGACCCTGCACCTGCCCGAGAACCTGGGCATCCCGGCCGGTCGCAACCGCGGCGTGCCCGAGGTCGCCGGCGACGTGCTCTTCTTCCTCGACGACGACGCGTTCCTGCCGAGCGGCACCTTCCTGAGCGACGGATGCCGCATGCTGGCCGATCGCCCCGAGATCGGCCTGATCCAGCCGCGCGTCGTCGACCCCACGGGGCTCGTCTCGCCGCGTCGGTGGATCCCGCGCATCCGCAAGGGCGACGCGGCGCATTCCAGCGCGGTGTTCTCCTGCTGGGAGGGGGCGGTGCTGCTCCCGCGGCGGGTCTTCGAGGCCGCGGGCGGCTGGGCCGACCCGTTCTTCTACGCCCACGAGGGCATCGAGCTGGCCTGGCGGGTGTGGAACACCGGGCACGTCGCCTGGTACGCGGGCGACCTCGAGGCGGGGCATCCGGTCATCGACCCGGCGCGGCACGCGTACTACTACCGCCTGAATGCGCGCAACCGCGTCTGGCTCGCGCGTCGCAACCTGCCGTACGTGCTCGTGCCGTTCTACGTCGCGTCCTGGACCGGCATCCAGGTGCTCCGCTGGGCGCGGCGCCCGGCGGCGCTGAAGGCGTGGTTCGGCGGATGGCGCGCCGGCTGGCGCGAACACCCGGGGGAGCGGCGGCCGATGAGTTGGCGCACGGTGTGGCGGATGACGCGCGCCGGCCGCCCGCCGATCGTCTGACGCGGTCGGCCACCGGCCGGTAACGATCGGCTCTCGGTCCCCGCGCCGCGGCCGCTCCGTGGCATCCGCCCAGCCCTGCGTCGCTACCCTTGGACGGTGGGATTGCGAAGAGATGCACGTCGAGCCGTCAAGCTGGCCAAGGAGATCATGTGGTCGCGGCGCGCACAGCGGGCGCTCGTCGCGAAGCTGGCCGACCAGGCGCCGCTCGAACCCCACCGGTTCCGGGTCGGCGTGTACTTCGCCGACGGCAAGGTCAACCTGTACCAGCTGCGCCAGTGGTACGCGCCGCTCGCGACGCTGGCAGAGCGGCATCCGGTGCTGGTCCTCAGCCGCGCCTCGGGTGCCGCGCTGAAGCTGCTCGACGAGTCGCCGCTGCCGGTCGCCTACGTGCGCCGGGTCGCCGACCTCGAGCGCGTGGTGCACGAGCAGGACCTGCACGTCATCTTCTACGTGAACCAGAACGCGAAGAACTTCCAGATGATGCGCTACGGCCGCCGCTGGCATGTGTTCATCAACCACGGCGAGTCCGACAAGATGTACATGACGACGAACCAGTTCAAGGCCTACGACTACGCCCTCATCGCCGGCGACGCCGCCCGCGCGCGGCTCGAGAAGGTGCTCTGGGACTACGACTTCGACAAGCGGGCCATCCCGATCGGGCGCCCGCAGGCCGACCACTACCTCGACGGCACGACGCTGCCGTACACGCCCGACGAGCGCGAGGTCGTGCTCTACGCGCCCACGTGGGAGGGCGACCGCGCCGCCGCGGCCTACGGCTCGATCGCCACGCACGGCGTCGGCCTCGTGCAGGGCCTGCTCGCGACGGGGCGGCACCGGGTCATCTACCGGCCGCACCCGCGTTCGGGCGTCGTCGACCACGAGTACGGTGCGGCGAACCAGGCGATCATCGCGGCCATCGCGGCGGCTAACGCGGCCGATCCGTCGGCGCAGCACGTCTTCGACGACGGCCCGAAGCTCGGCTGGCAGCTCGCGGCGGCGGATGTCGCGATCGTGGACATCTCGGCGATGGTCTACGACCGGCTCGCGGCGGGCAAGCCGCTGCTCATCACCCGCCCGGTGAACCCGGCGGCGCAGATCGACCTGGCCGGCTACCTGCAGGCCTGCGAGTGGCTCGAGGCGTCGGATGCCGCGGCGCTCGTCGCGCGCGTCGACCAGGTCGCCCACGACGAGGCCGCGCTCGAGCGGCTCGAGCGCTGGGTCACCCGGTACTTCGGCGACACGACGCCGGGCGCGACGACCGAGCGCTTCCACGCCACGGTCGACCACCTGATGGCCGAGTGGGAGCGGTTCGCGGCCCTCCACGCGGCAGACGGCGAGATCGACGAGCACGACGTCGAGGCCGACGTCGACGACGAGCTCGAGGTCGAGTAGGGCTCAGCGACCCTCGTCGCCGGTCTCCGGGGCCCCAGCGGCCTCGCCCTCGTCGGCCACGTCGCCCGCGCCATCCGCACCGTCGATGCCGACGACCGGCTCCTCGCCGGACGACGCGCCGCGGCTGCCGAGGCGGGACGCCACGGTGCGGAGCCCGCGACTCGTCGAGACGGCCACCGAGCCGACCGCCGCACCCGCGCGCGTGATCCGCGCCGTGGCCGCGGACACGAGCGTCGGGGTGTCGCCCGATTCCAGCTCGGCGGGCAGCAGGGCCGGAGGTCGGCCGAACGCGACCCGCGACTGCTGGAGGACCCTGCGACCGAGGAGGTGGTTGCCGGTGCCTCCGATGGCGGCGCCGATGCCGAACGGGAGCGCCTTGCCGATGATGCCGGCGCCGCCCTTGACGGCGAACTGCTTGATGAACACGGACCGGAGGCGATCGGCGACCGGACCCACGAGTGCGCGGGGGATGCCGTTCGTGATGAGCTCGCCCCAGTACACGTCGCGGGCGACGCCGGTGCCGCCCGCCTGCCCGGCGAACTGGCGCACGAGGTCCACGCCCTCCCGGCCGAGCATGAGCGTCATCACCAGGGCCCTGGCCCGCTCGGGGTTCTCGATCGCGATGCCGTGCACCTCGGCGACCGACTGGGCGAACAGCGCCGTCGCCTCGAGGAAGCCAGCGGTCTCGAGCCCCGAGAGGGCGAGCGTCACGCCCGTGCCGATGCCGGGGATCACCGCGGTCGCACCGACGGCGGCGCCGCCGGTGGTGACGGCGGCCAGGTAGCGTTGCTCGAGGATCCGCACGAGGCGCTCGGTCGAGGCATCCGGGACCCGCCGGCGGATGCTGCGGATATGGGCGACGACGACCGGCCGCTGGATGGACAGCACGGCGTCGATGCCGCGATCGAGGCCGGCTCCCCGGGCGGGAGCGTCAGGAGTGGGCTCACCCTCGATCGGCGGCTCGTTCGGCGCGGAGCCGCCCATCGAGGTGATCTTGTGCACGCGCTCGGGCATGCGGCGATGATACGTGACCGTGATGGGGCGAAGCCGTCCGCACCGCCCCCGTGGACAGGTCGGGGGATGCGTGCTAGGCCGTGCCGTGGTCGGCGTTGTAGCGGTCGAGCACCTCGTCGATGGGGCCGTCGAGCTGGAGGGCGCCCTTGTCGAGGTAGAGGCCGCGGCTGCAGAACCGGCGGAGGTCGCGCTCGTTGTGCGAGACGAAGAACATCGTGCGCCCGCCCGAGAGGAGCTCCTCGATGCGCGCGTAGCACTTCTCGCGGAAGGCCTTGTCGCCGACGGCGAGCACCTCGTCGACGAGCAGGATCGGCTCCTCGAGTTGGGAGATGACAGCGAAGGCGATGCGCACCTTCATTCCGCTCGAGAGGTGCTTGTAGGGCGTGTCGAGGAAGGCGCCGACGCCGGAGAAGTCGACGATCTCGTCGAACTTCGCGTCGATCTGCGAATTGGTCATGCCGTGCAGCCCGGCGGTCAGGTAGACGTTGTCGCGAACCGTGAGGTCGTCGACGAACCCGCCCGTGATCTCGATGAGCGGGGCGACCCCGCCCGTCACCTCGACCGTGCCCTCGTCGGCGATCATGACGCCCGCGACGAGCTTCAGCAGGGTCGACTTTCCCTGGCCGTTGCGGCCGACGACGCCGATGGCCTCGCCGGGGCGCACCGTGATGGACACGTCGCGGAGCGCCCAGAACTCGTCGGGACGCGTGCGGCGACGACGTCCGGAGAGCAGGTCCTTGAACGAACGGCGCCCGCGGCGGTTGCGCCGGAACCGGATGCCGAGTCCCTCGGTGCGGATCGCATAGGTTTCGGCCATCAGATCTCCTTCAGCACCTGGCGCACGCTGCCGCGGAAGACGAGCAGCCCGACCACGAGGAATGCGATCGACATGACCGCGCTCACGGCCACCTCGAACCAGATGAGCTGGTCTGGGAAGAAGCCGGCCCGGTACAGGCCGAAGATGCCGGTCAGCGGATTGAACGCCGCCCAGAACTGCAGCCCCTCGGGCAGGTCCGTCGTGCCGTAGATGATCGGCGACGCGTAGAAGAGGAAGCGGAGCACGAGCTTGGCCGCGCGTTCGAGGTCGCGGAAGAAGACGACGAGCGGCGCGACGATGAGTGCCACGCCCGCGGTCAGCACGGCCTGGATGAGGATGGCGAGCGGGAAGAGGACGAGCTGCCATGAGACCGTCGCCTGCGCGAGGAGCGCGAAGAGCGCCAGCACGGGGATCGCGAGGACGAACTCGATGCCCTTCGAGAGCACGATGCGATTCACCCAGATCGTGCGGGGGATCATCGTGGACCGCACGAGCTTCGCATCCTTCAGGAACGCGCGCGTGGAGTCGGAGACGGCGCCGTTGAACCACATCCACGGCAACAGGGCCGAGAGCAGGAACACGATGTAGGGCTCGGTGCCGACGGGCTTCTGGAAGACCTGGGTGAACACGAACCAGTAGATGCCCGCCATGACGAGCGGGTCGAGCACCGACCAGACGTACCCGAGCGCGGACGTCGAGTAGCGCACCTTCAGGTCGCGCGTGGTGAGCAGCCACAGCGCGTGCCGGTACCGCGACCACCGGGTGCGCTGCAGTGGATGGGTGTCGCCGTACGCGACCGAGGTGGTGCTCATCACGATCTCATCGTAGATGCCGCGCACCGGTAGATTTGTAGCGGCGTCGTCTGCGGCGTCATCTGAGAGGAGCGTCGTGCGGCGTACAACGACCCGGGTCCTGTTGAGTTGTGCGGCCATCGGCGTCGGCGGCGGTCTCGTCGCGGGCGCGTCCGGCTACCTCGCCGCGGCGTTCGCGGCGTTCGGCCCGCTGTTCTACGGCGTGACCGTCGGTGCGCACTTCCTGCCGAGCATCGTGGCGCTGGCGCTCCTGAAGCGTCCCGGCACGGCGGTGCTCGCGGGCGTGATCGCCGGTCTCGTCGGCGCCGTCTTCGCCCCGTGGTGGATCGGCCGCTTCGTCGGCACGGGCCTCCTCGTGGGCGTGCTCGTCGAGCTGCCGTTCCTCATCACCGCGTACCGCCGCTGGCAGCCGTGGATGTTCTACATCGCGGCCGTGTTCTCAGGGGCGGTGCTGGCCGTCGGCGTGTTCTTCGCCCTCGGGGCCGAGCACTACACGCCGCTGGCCTGGGCGATCGCCCTGCCGCTCTGGGTCCTCAGCCCCGTGCTGTTCACGTGGATCGGCCGACTGATCGCCGCGCGGCTCGCCCGTGCGGGTGTCGCGCAGGCCGGCGCCGACGCGCCCTGACCCGTCGCTCGCAGCGAATGCACAGGGCCGGCCGGTGATCGGTCGGGCCGGCGTCGACGAGCCCCGACATGCGAAGAGCGGATGCCTCGTGGCATCCGCTCTTCACTGCTGTGGGGTTGTGATCACACGAAGTGGTTCGCCCGCTCGAGGTCTTCGGCGAAGTCGATCTCGACCGCGTAGAGGTCGGAGATGTCCATGGGCTCGATGAGCAGGCCGTTGTTCTCGATCGCGAGCTCGAGGCCCCGCTCGAAGTAGTCCTGGTCGTCGACGCGGCGAAGGTGGGCGAGGAACGCCGCCTTGTCGCGCGAGGAGATGTAGTTGATGCCGACGGCCTCGCCGAGGCCGCCCTTGACCGTCTTCGACAGTTCCTTGACGTAGCCCTCGGCGCTGATCGTGTACTTGACCTCCTCGTCGGAGACCTTCGCGTGGTTGACCGTGACGAACGACTGGTCGCGCGCGATGTACGGCAGGGCGCGGTCGAGGATGCGCGGGTCGAACACGACGTCGCCGTTCATCCAGAGCACGCCGCCCGACTGCGACGCCTGCAGCGCGCGCATGAGCGACTTCGACGTGTTCGTCTGGTCGTACTCCTCGTTGTAGACGAAGGACGCCTGCGGGAACGCCTCGATGATGTGCTCGAGCTTGTAGCCGACCACGATCGTCACGCTGGCGTTGGCGCCGAACGCGTGCTCGACGTTGTCGAACTGCTGGCGCATGATGGTGCGGCCGTCGCTGAGTTCGGTGAGCGGCTTGGGGAGGGATCGTCCGAGCCGGCTCCCCATGCCGGCTGCCAGAATCACGATCTGGGTGGTCATTGCTGCTCCTTCGATGGTTCGGATGCCGCGAAACCTCGATTCGAGAATTTACGTGCGGTTCATCCGGAAGATCTGTTGAAGACACACCGTTATGCCGTTCATCAGCGTAGCGGGCGGGGGTTACGCAACGCTGAACGCGGCCGAGGTCGTAGTCGGATCGTGATCCGGCACACAGGAAATGCACAGGCGTGCGGGGCGCGCCATGACGTCGTCGGGAGCGCCGGAACCACGGAGGTTGGTAGGTTGTCTGGGTGACTTCCGTTTCGCGCTCCGAACACGACGACGAAACTCCCGGAGGCACGGGCACGGGGGTGTCTGCCGAGGGGGGCGCGTCCGACGCGCGCTCCGGCTCCGGCTCCGGCTCGGCGCCCGCGACCGGCGCACGAGCATCGGCATCGCCGGCCAAGCGCGCTCCCGCCCGTCGTCCGGCCGCGAAGGCGGCGACATCCAAGGCGGCCCCCAAGACCCCGGCGGATGCCGCCGAGAGCGAGCAGCCCGCATCCTCGGCCACCACCCCGGCGTCTTCCTCTGCGGCATCGAAGGCGAAGACCCCTGCGGCAGCGTCGAAGGCTCCTGCGGCCACGTCGAAGGCTCCCGCGGCGAAGCGGCCTGCTGCCAAGCGGCCCGCCGAGGCCGCGCCGAGCGACGCCGCCGCGGCCGCCGAGTCCGAGCCCGTGGCCTCCAAGCGCACCCCGGCGTCGCGACAGGCGTCGGCCGGCGCGGCGTCGGCGCGCAGCACCGCGGCGAAGTCCTCGCGCACCACGCGCACGACCGCCAAGGGCGACGCTCCGAGCGCTCGAAGCCGCGCCGCATCCGACGCCGCGAAGAAGCGGCAGACCCAGCGGGTCGCCGCGTCCCTCACCACGGACACCACGGCGGCCGAGCGCGCACCCCGGAAGACGACGGCTGCGCAGCCCGACGAGCCCCAGACCGACGCGGCAGCCGCGACGGCCGCAGCACGACCCGACGACGCGCCCGTGAGCGCTCCGGCCGAGCCGGTTGCCGTGCCCGAGCCGGTCGCCGAGGCCGTGCCGGTCGTCGAGCCGGAGCCGGTCGTCGAGGCCGTGCCGGTCGTCGAGCCGGAGCCGGTCGTCGAGCCCGAGCCGGTGGTGGAGACCGTGCCGGTCGTCGAGGCGGAGCCGGTCGTCGAATCCGCGCCCGTGGTCGCGCCCGAGCCCGAACCCGAACGGCCCGCGCGGACGGTGGCCGCCGCCGTGGTCGCGGCTTCCGTCCTCGACGCCCCGCCGTCGCCGACGGCCGAGCCGGAACCGGAGCCCGAGGCCGAGCCCGCCGCGCCGATCTCGCAGGATGTCGCGGTCGCCGTGATCCCCGCCGCGCCGAAGTCGACGCCGCGCAAGAAGCGCACGCTCCGGGTCGCCCGGGCAGCGCCCCCGTCCGATGCACCCCGCGTGCTCGCGATCGAGGGACTGGTCAAGCAGTTCGGCGGCAACACCGCCGTCGACAGCATCTCGCTCGAGGTGCGCGCCGGCTCGTTCTACGGCATCGTCGGACCCAACGGCGCGGGCAAGACCACGACGCTCTCGATGGTCACGGGGCTCCTGCGTCCCGATGCCGGCAGCGTGCACATCAACGGCATCGACGCCTGGGCCGACCCGCTCGCCGCCAAGCGCGCCACTGGCGTGCTGCCCGACCGCCTCCGGCTCTTCGACCGGCTCACGGGCGCCCAGCTGCTCTCGTACTCCGGCAGTCTCCGCGGCCTCGACAATCGAACGGTGCGCGAGCGCAGTGCCGACCTCATCGCGGCCTTCGGGCTCGACGACGCCGTCGACCGCCTCGTCGCCGACTACTCGGCGGGCATGACGAAGAAGATCGCCCTGGCGTGCGCGATGATCCACGCGCCTCGCCTGCTCGTGCTCGACGAGCCGTTCGAGTCGGTCGACCCGGTCTCCGCGGCGAACCTCACCGACATCCTCGAGCGCTTCGTCGCGGGCGGCGGCACGGTCGTGCTGTCCAGCCACGGCATGGACCTCATCGAGCGGGTGTGCGACTCGGCGGCGATCATCGTCGGAGGCCGGGTCCTGGCATCCGGAACCCTCGACGAGGTCCGCGCAGGGAAGACCCTCGAAGACCGATTCGTCGAGCTCGCCGGCGGGCGCAAGGCAGCGGAAGGCATGGAATGGTTGCACAGTTTCTCCGACTGAAACTGCGACTCCTCGGCAACATCTTCCAGCGCAGCCCATGGCAGGTCGTGGGCCTCTCGCTCGGACTGATCTATGGGTTCGGCATCGCGGCGCTGCTGTTCGTCGGGCTCGTCGGACTGCGCACGGTCGAGGACGTCGCGCTCATCCGTGACGGGATCATCGTCGCCGGCAGCCTGGTGGTCGTCGGATTCATCGTGCTGCCACTGCTCTTCGGCGTCGACGACACCATGGACCCGCGGCGGTTCGCCTTGTTCGGCGTGCCCGACCGCACGCTCGCCCTCGGGCTCGCGCTCGCCGCCGCGATCGGCATCCCGGCCACGGTGCTCGGCATCGTGCTGCTCGGCACGGTGGTGACCTGGTCCAGGGGCGTCGGCGAGACGTTCCTCGCGATCCTCGGTGCGGCGCTCGCCTTCGCCACGTGCCTGCTGGTCGCGCGGGTCGCGACCTCCATCGCCTCGCTCCTGCTGTCCAGCAGGAGGGCGAAGGAGGTCGGCGGCGTGCTCGGCGTCGTCGCCATCGTGCTGCTGCTGCCGGTGATCGTCGTGCTGGTGAGCCTCGACTGGGCCGCGAGCGGACTCCTGCTGCTCGAGGATGCCGCCGACATCCTCGGCTGGACGCCGCTCGGGGCCGCGTTCGCCGTGCCCGGCGATGCGGCCGCCGGCGCGTGGGGTGCCGCGATCCTGAAACTGCTCATCGCCGCGGCGACGCTCTGGGCGCTGTGGCTCGGGTGGCGCGCCCTCGTGGCGCGCATGCTCGTGACCCCCGGCCGCGAGGCATCCGCCAAGCACTACCGCGGCCTCGGATGGTTCGATCGCATGCCGCACACGCCCGCCGGCGTCATCGCCGCGCGCAGCTTCACCTACTGGGGTCGCGACGCGCGCTACTGGGTCTCGCTCGTGATGCTCCCGCTCGTCCCGCTGCTCGTGCTCGTACCACTGACGCTGGCGGGATTCCCGCTCGGCGTGACTGCGCTGATTCCCGTTCCCCTGATCTGCCTGCTGCTCGGCTGGACCCTGCACAACGACACCGCGTACGACAGCACCGCCATCTGGCTGCACGTGGTGTCGGGCGTCCGGGGCACGGCCGATCGGCTGGGCCGGCTCGTGCCGGTCCTGCTCGGCGGCATCCTCGTGATCGGCGCGGGTTCCGCCCTCACCCTCATCGCACTCGACGACGACACCGTGCTGCCCTCGCTCATCGGCGTGAGCACGGCACTGCTGCTCGGCGGACTCGGCATCGGATCCATCGGATCGGCCTGGCTGCCGTACCCGGCCGTGAAGCCAGGCGACTCGCCGTTCCAGCAGCCGCAGTCGACGGGCACGATCGCGGCGCTCGTGCAGACGATGACGATGCTCGGCTCGGCGCTCGTGGCGGCACCGGCGATCTGGTTCGCCTACCTCGGGCTCACGGATGACCCGCGCTGGCACGCCATCTCGTTCGTCGTGGGCACCGCGGCGGGCGTGATCGTCCTCGTCGTCGGCATCCTCGCCGGCGGCCGCATCTTCGATCGGCGCGGGCCCGAGATCCTCGGCGCCGCACTTCGAGCCTGAGCGCATCGGCCCGGCCCCGCTCCCGAGCACGTAGAATCGGGACCATGATCGTGCCCGTCACCGCCAGCATCGCCGACCCCGACACCCCAGGTGGCGGCACCTCGGTCCTCGACCGCGAGCTCGAGAAGCTCCTGCAGGACGAGGCCATCGAGCCCGGCGATCACGAACGCTTCTCGCACTATGTCAAGAAGGACAAGATCCTCGAGTCCGCGATGACCGGCAAGCCGGTCAAGGCGCTCTGCGGCAAGAAGTGGACCCCAGGTCGTGATCCCGAGAAGTTCCCGGTGTGCCCGACCTGCAAGGAGATCTACGAGCGCATGAAGCAGGGCTGAGCCGCGGCGCAACCCACGGATCGCGGGTTGTGCTGAGACATTCGTCCGGCCGGAGCCCCGCCGCGACTCAGCGGTAGGTCGTCGGGATGGCGGCCTCGCCGCGTCCGAGGCGGAACGCCTCGATCGGCAGCTCCTGCATCGCCTCGGCGCGATGCGCCCGCGCGGCCGCCGTGCCGGCGGCGCCCAGGTGCGCGGCATCCGCGACGCCCTCGGTCATGAACGGGACCATGAGCGGTCGCAGTTGCGAACCCTGCTCGAACTCCGCGTCGCCGCCCGGGCCGTCGCCGACGAACACGATCTCCTCGCGCGCCGTGCGCGTGGAGTCGAGCCGGCGCGCCGCGTTCTTGCGCCCGCCGACGCTGGCCTTCGAGAGCGATGACTTGGCGACGGCCACCCAGTCGCCGGCGTCGTCGCGTCGCGCCACGAGCTTGTAGACCATGCCGGCGGCGGGGGACCCGGAACCGGTGACCACCGAGGTGCCCACGCCGTAGGAGTCCACGGGGGCGCCCGACAGGCCGGCGATCGTGAACTCGTCGAGGTCGCTCGTCACGGTGATCTTCGTGCTCACCGCGCCGAGCTCGTCGAGCTGCTCGCGCACGGCGGCCACGACCGTCGGCAGGTCGCCGGAGTCGATGCGGACCGCGCCGAGTTCGGGGCCCGCGACCCGGACCGCCAGCTCGACGCCGGTGCGGATGTCGTAGGTGTCGACGAGCAACGTGGTCTTCGGCCCGAACGCCCGCACCTGGGCGCGGAAGGCGTCCTCCTCGGAATCGTGGAGCAGGGTGAACGCGTGTGCCGCCGTGCCCATCGTCGGGAGACCCCACGTGCGACCGGCCTCGAGATTCGAGGTCGCGTCGAAGCCGGCGATGTACGCGGCACGGGCCGCGGCGACCGCCGAGCCCTCGTTCGTGCGCCGTGAGCCCATCTCGGCGATCGGCCGTCCGAGCGCCACGGAGACCATGCGGGCGGCCGCGCTCGCCACCGACGAGTCGAAGTTGAGGGTCGAGAGCACGAGGGTCTCGAGCACGACCGCCTCGGCGAAGCTCGCCTGGATGCTCAGCAGAGGGGAGCCCGGGAAGTAGACCTCGCCCTCGCGGTAGCCCCAGATGTCGCCGCGGAAGCGGTAGTCGGCGAGCCAGTCGACGGTCTCGGAGCGCACGACCTGGTTCTCGCGCAGCCAGTCGAGCTCGGCATCCTCGAACCGGAACCGGTCGATGAGCTCGAGCAGGCGGCCCGTGCCCGCGACGACGCCGTAACGCCGTCCGTCGGGGAGGCGGCGCGCGAACGCCTCGAAGAGGCTCTCGCGATGCGCGGTGCCGTCCTGGAGGGCGGCATCCACCATCGTGAGCTCGTATCGATCGGTGAACAACGCAGCAGACCCGGTCACCTGGTCAGCCTACTTGCCCGGTGGCCGGTGCGACCGCGGCCTCGCCTAAGCTGGTCTGTTGTGACGGATGCACCGATCGGGATCTTCGACTCCGGCGTGGGCGGGCTCACGGTGGCGCGTGCCGTGAAGGACCAGCTGCCGAACGAGTCCATCCTCTACATCGGCGACCTCGAGCACTCGCCCTACGGGCCGAAGCGCATCGCCGACGTCCGCGGCTACGCGCTCGCGGTGCTCGACGACCTCGTCGCGCAGGGCGTGAAGATGCTCGTCATCGCGTGCAACACGGCGTCCGCGGCCATGCTGCGCGACGCCCGGGAACGCTATGACGTGCCCGTGGTCGAGGTGATCCAGCCGGCGGTGCGCCGTGCGGTGGCCACGACCCGCAACGGGCGCGTCGGCGTCATCGGCACGGCCGGCACGATCTCGTCGCGAGCGTACGACGACGCGTTCGCCGCGGCACCGCATCTCGACCTGCACACGGTCGCGTGCCCGCGATTCGTCGAGTTCGTCGAGGCCGGCGTCACGAGCGGCGACGAACTGCTCGCCGTCGCCGAGGAGTACCTCGCGCCGCTGCGGGCCGCCGACGTCGACACGCTCGTGCTCGGGTGCACGCACTACCCGTTCCTCAAGGGCGCCATCTCGTACGTCATGGGCGAGCGCGTCTCGCTCGTCTCGAGCGACGTCGAGACCGCGAACGACGTCTACCGGGTGCTCGTGGGCACCGGCATGGAGCGTCGCTCGGCCATGCCCCCCACCTACCGCTACGAGGCGACCGGCGGTTCCACGAGCGCGTTCCTCGACCTCGCGCACCGACTCATCGCCCCCGAGATCCCGAGCGTCGAGCTCGTCGAGACGGGCGCGGTCACCATTCCCGACCAGGTACGACTTCGACAGGAGAACGCATGACCGAGGCATCCGCCACCATCGTCCGCGCCGACGGCCGCGCACCCGACGACCTCCGCGAGGTGCGCATCGAGCGAGGGTGGAGCGAGCACGCCGAGGGCAGCGCGCTCATCTCGTTCGGTCGCACGAAGGTGCTCTGCACGGCGAGCTTCACCAACGGCGTTCCCCGGTGGATGCAGGGCAGCGGCAAGGGCTGGGTCACCGCCGAGTACGCCATGCTGCCGCGGGCCACGAACACGCGCAACGACCGCGAGGCCGTGAAGGGCCGCATCGGCGGCCGCACGCACGAGATCAGCCGGCTCATCGGCCGCAGCCTCCGCGCCGTGGTCGACATGAAGGCGCTCGGCGAGAACACGATCCAGATCGACTGCGACGTGCTGCAGGCCGACGGCGGCACCCGCACCGCCGCCATCACGGGCGCGTACGTGGCCCTCGCCGACGCGATCGAGTGGGCGCGCGGCAAGAAGTTCATCGCCCAGAAGGCCACGCCGCTCATCGACACCGTCGCGGCCGTGTCGGTCGGCATCATCGACGGCACGCCCATGCTCGACCTCGCCTACGTCGAGGACGTGCGCGCCGAGACCGACATGAACGTCGTCGCCACGGGCCGCGGCCTCTTCGTCGAGGTGCAGGGCACCGCCGAGGGCGCCCCGTTCGACCGCCGCGAGCTCGACGCCCTGCTCGACCTCGCGCTCGGCGGCACCGCGTCGCTCACCGACATCCAGAAGGCCGTGCTCGCCGAGGCGAAGGCGGGCGCGTGAGCCTCGAGTTCGTCCTGGCGACCCACAACCAGCACAAGGTCGCGGAGTTCCAGCGCATCATCGGCGAGCGGATGCCGCAGGCCGTCGTCGTCTCGTACGACGGCCCCGAGCCCGTCGAAGACGGCGTGAGCTTCGCCGCCAACGCGCTCATCAAGGCGCGCACCGCCGCGGCGCACACGGGTCGCATCGCGCTCGCCGACGACTCGGGCATCGTGGTCGACCTGCTGGGGGAGGCCCCCGGCATCCTCTCGGCGCGCTGGGCCGGGCACGCGGCGGGCGATGAGGCGAACCGGATGCTGCTGCTCGACCAGCTTTCCGACATCGCGCGTCCGAACCGCGGTGCGGAGTTCCGGTGCACCATCGCACTGGTCGTCCCCGAGTCGCTGATCGAGGGCGGGTCGGAGTTCGTCGCCGAGGGTCGGTGGCGCGGGTCGCTCGCCTACGAGCCGCGCGGGTCGCACGGGTTCGGCTACGACCCGATCTTCGAGCCCGAAGGGCTCGAGGTCACGGCCGCCGAGCTGCTGCCCGAGGAGAAGAACGCGCGGAGCCATCGCGCGCTCGCCTTCGTCGAGTTGCTGCCCGAGCTGGAGCGCATCGCGAGCCTGGTCGACGCAGCCGGGGCCTGATCGGCCTGAGAACGCGACTCATTCCCATCACGGGCGCGCCGCGCGTTCCGCGCCTACGCTGGAGGTGATGGGACACTCGCACGATCACGACCACGCGCACGGCGCGGCGAATCGCACCAGGCTCTGGATCGCGATCGCCATCATCGGCGTGTTCCTGCTCGTGCAGGTGGTCGGCGCGCTGCTCACCGGCTCGCTCGCGCTGCTCGCCGACGCGGGCCACATGTCGAGCGACCTCATCGGACTCGTGGTGGCGCTCATCGCGGCGGTCGTCGCGGCCCGACCGGCCACCGACCGGCAGACCTACGGCTATCGGCGCGCGGAGGTGCTCGGCGCGCTCGTGAACGGCGTGATCCTCACGGTCGTCGCCGTCACGGTCGCCGTCTCGGCGATCTCGCGACTCGTCGAGGGCGTGTCGGGGGAGGCGCACGAGGTGGCGGGCGGCGGAATGCTCATCGTGGGCATCGCCGGCCTGGTCGCCAACGTCGCGGCGATGCTCGTGCTGCGCGGGGGAGCGAAGGACTCGATCAACCTCCGCGGTGCATACCTCGAGGTGCTCGGCGACCTCATCGGCTCGGTGCTCGTGATCGTCGCCGCGCTCGTCATCGTCCTGACCGGATTCGACGCGGCCGACCCCATCGCCTCGATCGGTATCGCCGTGCTCATCGTGCCGCGGGCGATCTCGCTGCTCCGCGACGTGGTGCACGTGCTCTTCGAGTCGGCGCCCGCCGACACCGATGTCGCCGAGATCCGCGAGCACCTGCTCGGCACGCGCGGTGTGGTGGCCGTGCACGACGTGCACGTGTGGCAGATCACCTCGGGGCAGCCGGTGTTCTCGGCGCACGTCGAGGTCGAGCCCGAGGTGTTCGCCTCGGGCCGCACCGGGGCGCTGCTCGACGAGCTGGGCGGATGCCTCGCCGCGCACTTCGACGTCGAGCACTCGACGTTCCAGCTCGAACCCGCCGGCCGCGCGGAGCAGGAGCAGGGCTCGCACCGCTGAGCCGCGGCATCCGCCGTTCGGTGTCGCAGCGCGGCCGGGCGACGCGGGACGGAGCCGGTTGGCTCAGCGCGCGTGCGGGTCTTCGGGACCGCGTTCGAAGACCTCGGGGTCGAGCACGAGCGCCTCGGCCTCGTCTTCGTCCGTGATGACGTCTTCGCCTGCCGCCGCCGCCTTCTTCGCCTTCGAGCGCTCGCGGAGGTAGTGCCACAGCGTGACGATCGCCGTGCCGCCGACCGCGGCGAGCAGGATGAGGTCGATGTACTCCTTGACGAAGTTCGCGACGGGCGGGATGAAGCCGATCGCGTAGCCGAACATCGTGAGGCCGAAGCCCCAGAGGATCGCCCCGATGAGGTTGTACAGCGTGTACTTGCCCTTGCCCATGTGGCCGACGCCCGCGGCGACCGGCGTGAACGTGCGGACGATCGGCACGAAGCGGGCGAGGATGACGGCCAGTGCGCCGAACCGCTCGAAGAACGCGTTCGTGCGTTCGACGTTCTTGACGCTGAAGAGGCCGGACTCCTTGCGCTCGAAGATCGTGGGGCCGGCCTTGTGCCCGATGTAGTACCCGACCTCCCCGCCGAGGAAGGCCGCGAGCCCGATGAGGAGCGAGACCCACCACACGGAGATGCCGAAGACGCCGTTCGGCGCGCCGTCGAGCGGGTGCGAGAGGAGGCCCGAGATGACCAGCAGCGTGTCGCCGGGGAGCAGGAACCCGATGAGCAGGCCGGTCTCGGCGAAGATGATGCCGCAGACGACGAGCAGCGCCCATGGACCGGCGCCGCCGATGATGGTCTCGGGGTCGAGCCAGGGGATGAGTGCGGTGTTGATCACGGGATCGTGCTCCTGACGGCGGACACGGCGAAGGCCGGATCACAGGCGGCGTGGGTGTCGATGCAGTCTACCGAGCCGGTGGGCCCGCCGACTGGGTGGCAACCCTGAAATCATCCCCGGGTATGACGGCGGCGCCGCGGCATCCGCACCTGTGGACGGATGCGGCGGCGCCGCCGTGATGCAGGGCTCAGCCGGCGAGGGCCTCGAAGATCGCTCCGTTGAGGCGGAACGAGGCCTTCGCCTCGTCGATGAGCACGTCGACCTGCCCCGGTTCGAGCGCGAGGGCGTTCATCGCCTCGCGGTAGCGGCGCTTGTAGCGCACCGGGCCCTCGTCGCCGAGGTCGAAGTCGTAGAAGCTCAACTGGTCGGGCGTCGCGCCGTAGTGGCGGCCGACGAGCGCCGCGATGGCCTGGCCGCCCGACAGGTCGCCGAGGTAGCGCGTGTAGTGATGGGCCAGGTAGCGCACGTCGTCGTCGGAGATCGCGCGCAGGTGCGCCGCGTAGGCCGCGGTGGCGGGCAGCGCGGGGTGGGTCTCGCGCCAGTCGCCGGCGCCGAGAGCCGCGAGGTCGGATTCGATGGCCGCCAGGCGCGCAAGGCTCGGATCGAAGACCTCGGGGTCGCCGTCGCGGCTGCCGCGCGCCTCGAGCGCCTCGTATACCCACGCGAACTGGGCGAGGTAGCGGGTGTAGTCGTCGAGCGTGAGCTCGCCGCCCATCAGGCGCGTGATGAATCCGCGGGTCTCGGCGTTGCGGTGGTCCTCGGCGGTCGCGGCGCGCACGAGGGCGGCGACGTCGAGGGGCTCGGTGGCGGCCACGGCCTCGGCGGGGGGAGCGATGGTCATCGGGCGCGTCCTTCGGTCGATGCGAGATAAAGTAAGCCTAACCTTACTAGCTGCGGATGCCGTGTCGAATCCGGCATCGATGAGTCGGGATGCGAGTGCGGATGTCGGCGGCCGGCGATACCTTCGGCGCATGGAGTACGGCTTCATCTACACGGGCAGCGATCCAGAGATCGCGGTCCGACTGGCGAGCCTCGCCGAGACGCACGGCTGGCACGGCTTCTTCGTGTGGGAGGGCATCTGGGCGACCGACCCGTGGGCGACGCTCGCCGCGGCGGCCGTGACGACGTCGACCATCCGCCTCGGCACGATGCTCACGCCCGTGCCGCGGCGCAGGCCGTGGGAGCTCGCCGGGCAGACCATGACGGTCGACCGCCTCTCGCACGGCCGGGTCATCCTCTCCGCAGGTCTCGGCGTGCCCGAGTCGGTCGAGCCGAGGTTCTGGATCTTCGAGTCCGATCCGGGCCGGCGCGAGCGCGCCGAGCGGCTCGACGAATCGCTCGAGCTGCTCGAGCATCTCTGGCGGGGCGAGCCGTTCGAGTACGAGGGTGCGCACTACCGTGTCTCGAAGGCCGATCAGATGCTGCCTCCGCCTGCCGTGCAGCAGCCGCGCATCCCGACCTGGGTGGTCGGCGTGTGGCCGCGACCGAAGTCCATGCGCCGGGCGGCGCTCGCCGACGGGTGGATCCCCAACTTCGCCCCGCCCGGCACCGCGATCACGCCCGAGGCACCCGGCTACACTCCCGAGGTCGCCGCCGAGGCGATCAACTGGATCCGGCGCCAACGCGAGGCGGCGGGGCTCGCCGACCGCCCCTACGCGATCACGCAGGAAGGCACCACGAGCACCACCGATGCCGCAGCCGCCGCCGAGGTCGTCAGGCCGTGGGCCGAGGCCGGGGTGACGTGGTGGCTCGAGGCCGACTGGAGCGTGCCCGCCGAGCAGGTCGAGGCCAAGGCTCGGGCTCGCATCGAGGCCGGGCCGCCCTCGGTCTGAGGCGGGCGCCACCCGCCGTCAGTCGTGCACGAGCAGCCGCCGTCAGTCGCGCACGAGCACGGCGCCGCAGCGCCAGCACGGCGTTGCGCCGACGCCCTCGACGAGGGCGCCGCACTCGTCGCAGACCCGCGAGAGCCAGCAGACGGCGTCGCCGCCGTCGAAGCGGTCGCCATCGACGCCGGGGCGGTCGTCGCCGGCCACGTCGGCTCGGCCATCGCGGGGCGACGTCACATTCGGGTCTTGACTCGCCATGCCCGAATAGTCTCAGCGGGTGAACCCAGAACGCCATGTCGTCGTCGAACCGAGCGTGCTCTACGTGGGCACCCCCGCGTACCTGATCGCCACCGAGAACGCCGACGGCTCCCCGAACCTCGCACCGGCCTCGTCGTACTGGGCGCTCGGCCGCATGCTCGTGCTCGGCATCGAGGTCGACGGGCAGACCGCGGCGAACCTGCTCGAGCGACCCGACATCACGGTCAACTTCCCGTCGGGCGACCTGTGGCGCGCCCTCGTGCGCCTGTCCACGCTCACGGGCCGCGACCCCGTGCCCGACGACAAGCGGCGCCGATACCGATTCGAGCCCGACAAGTTCCGGGCGGCGGGGCTCACCCCGCATCCGTCCGATCTCGTCTCGGCGCCGCGCGTGCTCGAGTGCCGGCTGCAGTTCGAGGCGCGCGTGCGGCGGGCGACGCCCGGGCTCGACGGGAGCTACCTCATGGTCGAGGCCGAGGTGCTGCGCGTGCACGCCGACCCCGCGATCCTCGATCCGAGCGGCGAGCACATCGATCCGACGATCTGGAATCCGATCGTCTACGCCTTCCGCCACTTCTTCGAACGCGGCGCCCAGGTGGGCTGGCTCGCCTCGAGCCCGACGGCGCCGCATCCGCCGATCATCGAGTGACAGCGGATGCCGATGTGAGAGGACGCGCGCCGGCGTCGCCATACGGCATCGATCGGACAGACGTCAGTCAGTCAGTCAGTGTCAGTGCGGAAGGAGGGACTTGAACCCTCACGCCCGAAGGCACAGGAACCTAAATCCTGCGTGTCTGCCGATTCCACCACTCCCGCGAGTGCCCGTACAGTCTAGGCGCGCGGTGCGCACGGGCTGCGCGCACGATGGCCTTCGGACGACGCGATGCGGCATCCGCCCGCCTCGAGGGTGAACGGATGTCGCGTCGCGCGATGAGCAGGGCTCAGTCGGCCTTCTCGGCCTTCTCGGCCGTGCCGGCCTTCTCGCCGAAGAGCATGCGCGCGAGCACGAGCATCATGGCCACGAAGCCGCCGATGAACGCGAGCGGCGCCCAGATCCAGCCGGCGGTGAAGCCGATGATGGGGATCGCCACGAACGCGAGGATCCAGATCACGGCCGAGTAGATGCCGAAGCGGGCGCCGGCGGCGGGGTCGTCCTCGAAGCGGGTGCCGATGGATGCCGCGTCGCGATGCTGCTGCACGACCCACGGCTTGTGCCGGTTGGTCTGGGTCGCGCCGAGGTAGCTCAGCTCGCCGATGGCCGCGACGACGGCGGCGCCGGCGAGCACGAGCCACCCGAGGTCGAGGTGCAGGATCACGATGGGCGTGAACGCGAGGCCGGCCAGCAGCAGGCCGGTCGCGGCGCCGTACCCGAGCGCGCGCCCCGCAGGCATGCGATGGTTGGTCGTCGTCTCCTGGCTGAGGGCGTCGCCCGTGACCGTGCCGAGTGCCAGGCCGAAGACGGCGGCGAGGGCGATGAGGGCACCGACGGCGAGCGGCAGCAACGGGGTGAGGCCGAGCACGAGCAGCACGAGCGCGGCCGCGGCGATGATCGCGAGCACGACGGTGCGCACGACGAAGGCGGGCTTCGGGCGCACGCGGTTGCGGAGGGCCGCCGCGCCGGCGGACTCGACGCGGGCGGCGCGTGCCGAGCGGGCGGTCGACGGCGAAGAGGCGCCGGTGCCTGCGGCATCCGTCGTGCCGTCGGCCTCGATGAGCTCGTGCACGTCGCCGAGTTCGGCGACGGCCCGGCGCGCGGCATCCGCCTGGGGGAGTCCGGATGCCTCGAGCTCGGCCATGCGGGCGAGCAGGTTGCCGCGGATCTCCTCCTTGAGGTCTTGGATCTCGGGGGTGACCTCGATGCCGGCGAAGGCCTCGTCGAGCAGTCGGTGCAGGTCGCCGCCTGAGGAGCGGTGGTCGTTCATGTCAGGAGCCCTTCTTGGCCGTGGGCGCGGTGGGCGTGCCCAGCAGGGAGTCGATGATGGTGCGGGTGGCGACCCAGGCGGCGACGTTCTGCGTGAACGCGGCCCGACCGGCGTCGGTGATGCGGTAGTACTTGCGACGGCCGCCCTGCGACTCGTCACCCCAGTACGCCTCGGCGAGTCCGTCGCGGAGGAGGCGCCGGTAGCTCGCGTAGAGGGTCGCCTCCTTGATCTCGTACGCGCCGCCGGTGGCGTCGCGGATGAGCTTGTAGATCTCGAAGCCGTAGCTGTCGTGCCTGCGGAGCACGCCGAGCACGATGGTGTCGGTGTGACCGCGCAGCAGGTCGGCTGCGAAGGCGTCGTCCGGCGCGGAGCCGGATGCTGTGTCCTTGGTCATGACAGGTACTTTATCAGATCAACTACTGAATCAGAAGGCCTATATTGCGGCAGTCGGTACCGGAGGGCGAGGTCTCGCTCGATCAGGCCGACTGGCGGCGGATGACGGTGGCCGGCGTCGGTGCGGCTGCGCTGTCGTCGGCGGGAAGGTCGAGCACCTCGCGGGCGAGGCGTCGACCGAAGCCGGCCGTGTCGATGCGCACGGTCGTGAGCGCGGGGGAGACGAGCTCGCCGGCGCCCGCGTCGTCGAAGCCGATCACGGCGAGGCGCTGGGGCACCGCGATGTCGAGGGTCCGCGCGGCGGCGAGCACGCGGAGCGCGGTGTCGTCGTCGAGCCCGGCAACGGCGGTGACCTCGGGGTGCCCGTCGAGGAAGTCGGACAGCGCGCGCCGGTCCTCGTCGAGGTCGCGGCCCATCACGAGGGGGAGCGGCGCCTCGAGGTCGACCGCGGCGAGGATGCGAGCGGCGTAGTCGAGCCGCAGCGCCGCGAGTCGGTCGAGCTCCGACCTGTCGGTGGGGAGGGCCATGGCGATGCGCGTGTGCCCGAGGTCGACGAGGTACCGGAACTGCACGGCCGTGTGTGCGGCCAGGCCCTCGGTCCACCCGCCGTCGGCGGTCTCGGCGTCGGGGGAGTTGTAGATGCGGTCGAGGTCGAGCACCGCGCGCGGGGCGACCATCGCCGTCATCCGCTCGATGTCGGCGGAGCCCGGCCGGTAGCGCACGAGCAGCATGTGGTCGAGGCGCTCGAGCTCGCCATCGAGGGCGTCGATGAAGGCCGCGAGGCCGGTGCCGCCGTGCGGGAGCCTGGCCACGTTCAGGATGACGATGCGCGAGGTGCCCTCGCGGAGGGCGCGTGCGGCGCCGTTCGGCACGTAGCCGAGCTCGGCGGCGGCGCGGCGCACGCGCTCGCGGGTCTCGGGCGAGATCGTCTCGGTCGGCTTGTCGTTCAGCACGAAGCTCACGGTCGCGGGGGAGACGCCGGCGGCGACCGAGACGTCCTTCATGGTCACTCGGGTGGACTTCACGGGGCCTCCTTCCGGCGCATTCGCTGTGAGTCGCGTCGGCGACCTGGCGTCGCCGTGTTCCCAGCGTAGACTGCACTTATTCGATTTAGTGACCGTGCCGCGAATCCGATGCGCACGGCGAGAGAGGAATTGCGAACGATGAAGTCGGTCATGGTCACCGGTCCCGGCACCACCGCGATCGTGGAGGTCGAGCAGCCCGTCGCGGGCCCCCGCGACGTGCTCGTGCGCATCCGCGCGTGCGGCATCTGCGGCAGCGACCACATGTACACGGTGTACGGCGGCATCCCGCCGCGGCAGGGCGCGACGCCGCTCGGCCACGAGCCCGCCGGCGAGATCGTGTTCGTCGGCGACGAGGTGCAGGGCGCGCAGGTCGGCGACCACGTCGTCATCAACCCCATGGCCGCGAGCGACGGCATCATCGGCTCGGGCGGCGCGCAGGGTGCGTTCTCGCCGTTCGTGGTGCTGTTCGACGCCGTCGCCGGCACGCACTTCCGCGTCATCCCGAACGAGATCCCGTTCGAGGTCGCCGCGCTCAACGAGCCCATGGCCGTCGCCCGCCACGCCGTCAACCGCTCCGGTGCGAAGCCCGGCGAGCAGGCCGTCGTCTTCGGCGCCGGCCCCATCGGCCTCGGCGCGCTGCTCAGCCTCAAGGCGAAGGGCGTCGAGCACGTCGTCGTCATCGACATCCTGCCCACGCGCCTCGAGAAGGCACTCGCCGTCGGCGCCGACGCGGTCATCAACTCTGCGACCGAAGATGTCAAGGCGCGCCTCATCGAGCTGCACGGCCAGGCGCCCGCGGTCATCGGCGCGCGCGACGCACGCCCCGCGACCGACGTCTACCTCGACGCCGCCGGCGCCCCCGTCGTGCCCACGACCGTCTTCGGCCTCGTCAAGCAGGGCGCCCGCCTCGTGATTCCCGCGGTGCACAAGAAGCCCGTCGAGGTCGACTTCGGCAGCCTGCTCACCACCGAGATCTCGATCATCATGTCGATGGGCTACCCGACCGAGATCTTCGAGGTCACCGACGACATCATCGCCAACTGGGAGAAGTACCAGCTCATCATCAGCGACCGCTTCACCGTCGACGACGTGCAGCAGGCGCTCGAACTCGCGGCCACGCCCGGCGCGGCCGACAAGGTCATGGTCACGCTCGACTGAGCTGGCCAGGTCGCCCGCCGGCTCAGGTGCCCGGCGACCGCAGAGACGCACGGGGCGTCGCAGACACTACGGATGTCGCGGCGCCCCAACCCATGTTCCGACGCCGCGCCGCGGCATCCGCGAAGCCAACGACCTGGACTAGGTCATCTATATCGAAGATCAGCGACCTGCTGCCCAGTGCAACCCGGCGGCAACGGCGGCGAGATCGACCTCGAAATCGGCCGTTGAAGCTCCCGACACCTTCTGATTGTCAGGTGACTGGCCGATCGCGTAGCCGTAGACGAGGTCTCCGGCCGCGCTGAGCGACGCGTAGTAGGCGAAGAGGTGCGCATCAGAGAACATCTCGAATACGCGCGCGCCGGGGCGCATATACCCGATGCCCGTCAATCCGGACCCTGAGACCCCGGCAACGGCGATCGCGTTGCGGAAGTCGAGAGCCTGATCGCCGGACTGCATCGGGTCGTAGATCTCATACCCGATTTCGGCAGCCATGCTCTCGACTTCCGCAACCTGTGATGGGTTGCGGCTGTAACCGCGACGGGTGACGAACAGTTTGCGCGTTTCGACGGGCTCGGGCATGGCACCGCGGAGCGTGTCTGGAACTACGGCGTCGTATTGGCGCCGTAGGCCCGGGAACGTGGGCGCGTACAGCCGGTCCACCTTGTAGGCGTGGCTCCATTCCATCTCGACGACTCGGGTGTCGATGCCCATGCGATGGAGAAGCAGTCGGGCTTGTGGTGCCTCGCGCGTGTGGGGCACGAGGATCCTATCTGCGCGACGCAGGAATCGGTCAGGGATGAGCCCGAGGCGGGATAGCCCGTCCGGGACCATGTGTCCGTAGTGGTTCCCCCACGTAGTCCCGAGGGTGATGGCGGTGCCGCCGAGCTCGTGTGTCTCACGGATTCGGTCCGGGCCCTTTTCGGCGACGCCGTGCCAGCTGATCGACGGAACCACTGACCGATCACGGTCTAGTACCCATCCCGGGCCGACGACGGTGGCGTTTCTGATGGTGTGCACACCGAGCTCGGGCACGCGGGGAGCGAGCTGGCCGGAGAAGTCGAGCGGACGTTCACCGAATTGCCTGGCTGGGGGAAGTCGGTAGTCGTACGACCGCTTGGTCCTCGTGAATCTGTCGCGCATGGTGGGCCGATCCTACGTCCAGCTGGGGAGCGACCGCGTCCAACGTTCAGCAGGCGCTCGAGCTCGCGGCCACGCCCGGCGCGGCCGACAAGGTCATGGTCACGCTCGACTGAGCTGGCCAGGTCGCCCGCCGGCTCAGGTGCCCGGCGACCGCAGAGACGCATGGGGCGTCGCAGACACATCGGATGTCGCGGCGCCCCGTCGCATGTTCGGGCGCCGCGCCGCGGCATCCGCGATGCCATCGATGACGAGCGGATGCCGCGTGCGGTGAGATGGGTCGCACCCCTCCGCCCCGGCGGACGTGCGGACCGGAGGGGTGCGAGTCGGTGGGATCGGGATCAGCCGGCGTAGGTCTCGAACTCGGCGATCCGCGGGGTGGCCTTGGAGGCCGTGATCTCGAAGTTGATCTTCGAGAGGGTGGTCGTCGCGAACGTGATCGTGCCGGCGACCGTGCCCGTGGCGAGCACCGCACCGGTGTCGTTGTTCACGACACGCCACGCGGTGATGTTGCCGACGGCTCCGGATGCCTCGCGGATGACCACCGACGAGACGGTCTTGGCGGAGCCCCACTTGACCGAGATCCGGCCGGTCGCGCTCGCGGGCGACCAGTAGGTGCTCGTCGAGCCGTCGATGACATTGCCGAACCCGGTGCCGCTCGCCTTGCTCGAGCCATCAGCCCCGGCGCCGAGGCTGAGGTTGCTGCCGGTGGGCGGGGTCGTTGGCGGCGTGGTGGGCGGCGTGGTCGGAGGCGTCGTGGGGTCCGGGTTCTGCGGCGTGCACGAGCCATCCGACACCTTGAGACCCTTGTTCGCGCCCGCGGTCGCGGCGACGACGCCGGGCACGCACGACGCGGTGTCGAGGCTGAACGAGTAGGGGATCGAGACGGTCGTGGTCGAGACCGGGTTCGGTCCGGCGGGGTTGTTGTCCCCGCTGCGCGCCGACCAGGTGACGTTGTCGAAGATGTTGCCGCTGACCTGCCACGTGCCCGCGGCGTCCGTGTAGAAGGTGCCGAGCACGTCCTTCGAGTCCTCGAAGTAGTTGTTGTCGACCTTCGCCTTCGCCCCGGCGCGCGAGTTGATGCCCGACTCGTTGAGGCTCACGTAGTGGTTGTTGTAGATGTGGGCGATGCCGCCGCGCAGCAAGGGTGCTCGGGAGTCGATGTTCTCGTACAGGTTGTGGTGGAAGGTCACGAACCCGTTCGACACGTCGCTCTCGCTGGAGCCGATGAGCCCGCCTCGGCCGGAGTTCTTGAGGATGCTGTACGACAGGGTCACGTACTTCGTGTCCGCCTTCATGTCGAACAGGCCGTCGTAGCCCTCGCTCTCGCCGCCGGATGCCTCGAGGGTCGAGTGGTCGACCCAGACGTTGCGAACGCTCGACTCCATGCTGATCGCGTCGCCGCCGTTCGAGGTCGGCGACCCCGACTTCTTGACGTTCTTGACGTGCACGTTCTGGATGATGACGTTGCTCGCCTCGCGGATGTGGATGCCGACCTGGTCGAACGTCGCGCCGGCGCCGACGCCGACGATCGTGACGTTGCCGACCTGCTTCAGCTCGATCACGCCGTCGGCGGTGTTGCAGCTCGCGCCCGAGACCTTCGCCGTGTTCGCGTGCGTGATGGTGCCCTCGACTTGGATCGTGATCGGGGTCGTGGCGGATGCCCGGCCGCACAGCGCGGCGTGGATCTGGGTGCCGGTCGTGGCCCGCACCGTGGCACCCCCGGCACCGCCGGTGGTGCCGCCGTTCTGGGTGGCGAATCCGGTGGCGCTGCCGGTGGCGGCATTCGCGGCGGGGAGCGCGACGCCCATCACCCCCAGCGCCGCGACGACGGCCCCCGCTGATGCGGTCGCGATGATTCTGCGGACGGTGTTGCGTCTCATGCTTTCGATCCTTCTCATCGTTGAGTGGAGCACTCGTACCTCGAGTCCGGGCGAGCGATGGCGCGCCCTTCATGGTCGAATTCGACCAAAGGCCCTCTCGGCGTCCGCTCCGAGAAAGCGCTTTCTCGGGTATCCTAGGGTGAACGGATGCCTCGACTCAAGGGCCTGTTTCGATTCGCCTCGTCGTGCTCCGGGACTGACCCGCTCCGAGCTTCGGCATCCCGCGAAGCAAGGGCGGGCCCCTCCCACGCCACTGGGCCCGACCAGGTTCGCCCGGTGGCGAGGTGCCACCGCGGCCTGTCGAACGCGAGCGGATGCCCCGCGCCGACCTCTGTGGATAACTTCACGGCGCTCGCGCGGGCTGACCCCAAGATGGGGGACATGACCGACGCCGTGCGCACCATCACCGATCGGGTGCGCACCCGCGTGCTGCGCGAGGGCGTCGACCTCGCGCGCGACCCGAACGCGGCGGCGCGCTTCACGCGCGAAGAGGTGCGCCGCTACAGCGAGCGCGCCCTCGCCGGCACTCAGGTGCACCCGATCGACGAGCTCGCGACCGTGCGCGACGTCGAGGCCGCGATCACGGGATACGGCCCGCTGCAGCCGTACTTCGACGATCCCGAGATCGAGGAGATCTGGATCAACGGTCCGACGCGCGTGTTCGTCGCACGCGACGGCGTGGCCGAACTCACCACCGTCGTGCTGAGCGACCGAGAGGTGCGCGAACTCGTCGAGCGGATGCTGCAGCACAGCGGTCGTCGCGTCGACCTGAGTTCGCCGTTCGTCGATGCATCGCTGCCCGACGGCTCCCGCCTCCACGTCGCGATCCCCGACGTCGCCCGCGCCCACTGGGCCGTGAACATCCGCAAGTTCCAGCGGCGCATCCGCAGCCTCGATGCCCTGGTCGTACTCGGGTCGCTCACGCCGGCGGCCGCCTCCTTCCTTCGAGCCGCCGTGGTCGCCGGCGCCAACCTGCTCGTCTCGGGAGCAACTCACACGGGCAAGACCACGATGCTGAACGCGCTGATGTCAGCCGCACGCATCGACGAGCGCGTGATCACGATCGAGGAGACCTTCGAACTCGATCTCGACGTGCGCGACCTCGTATCGCTGCAGTGCCGGCAGCCCAGCCTCGAGGGCACGGGCGAGATCTCGCTCCGGCGCCTGATCAAGGAGTCGCTGCGCATGCGACCCGACCGGCTCATCGTCGGCGAGGTTCGCGAGGCCGAGAGTCTCGATCTGCTCATCGCGTTGAACTCCGGCCTGCCGGGCATGTGCACGATCCATGCGAACTCCGCCCGCGATGCGCTCGCGAAGCTGTGCACGCTGCCGCTGCTCGCCGGCCGCAACATCGACGCGGCGTTCGTCGTGCCGACCGTGGCCGCCTGCATCGACCTCGTCGTGCACCTCGGCATCGACTCGCTCGGTCGGCGCAGCGTCGTCGAGATCCTCGCCCCGACCGGCGGGACCTCGGCGGGCGCAGTCGACGGCGAGCTCCTCTTCGCGACCGTCGACGGGGTCCTCCGTCCGACCGGCACCCGTCCGCGCCGGCTCGAGAAGTTCTCCGCCGCCGGGCATCCGATCGATGCCCTGTTCAGCGAGGACCTCGCGTGAGCCTCGTGGTCGGGGTGATGCTCGGCGTCGGGATCCTCCTCGTATTCGCACCGCTCCTCTGGCCGGCGAGGGCCGATGCGAAGCCGGCCGTGCAATCGATGGCGATGCGGCGCATTCGGGACGACCTCGCGCTGGCGGGCATCGGCGACGTGCCGATCGCGGTCGTCGTGATCGTGTGCGTCGTGATCGCGGTGATGCTCGGCGCTGTCGCGCAGGCCGTCATGCAGGTGCCGACCATCACGATCGTCGCAACGCTGCTCGGCGCGGCAACCGTCCCACTCGCCGTCCGTTCGCGAGCCGATCGCCGCCGTGCGCGGAACCGCTCGGTCTGGCCCGACGTGGTCGACCACCTCGTCGCCTCCGTGCGGTCGGGCATGCCGTTGCCCGAGAGCGTCGGCGCGCTCGCGGTGCTCGGCCCGGCAGTGACTCGGCCGGCATTCGCGAGATTCGACGCGGACTACCACCGCACGGGTAATTTCGGAGCCTGCCTCGACGCGCTCAAGGCGACGCTCGCCGACCCGGTGGCCGATCGCATCCTCGAGACGCTGCGCATGGCGCGCGAGGTCGGCGGCAGCGAGTTGACCGCGGTCCTCAGGAGCCTCTCGGGGTATCTGCGCGAAGACGCCGCGCTCCGGTCCGAGGTCGTCGCCCGGCAGTCCTGGATCCGCAATGCCGCTCGCCTCGGCGTGGCGGCGCCGTGGCTGCTGCTCGTGGTGCTCTCCTCGCGCGCCGAGACGCTCACAGCGTACAACTCGCCTGCCGGTGCGGCGCTCATCGTGGTCGGCGTCATCGTCACCGTGGTCGCCTACCAGGCGATGACCGCACTCGGCCGGCTACCCGAGGAGCGCCGATGGTTCCGCTGAACGCGACGCTCGCGATCTCGCTGCTCATGGGCGTCCTGCTCGGGCTCGGGGCGTGGCTCGTGGTGAGCGCCATCCCGCGGATCGGGCGGCCGAGCCTCGCCGAGCGGGTCGCACCCTACGTCGCCGACTTCTCGGAGCCGGCGCGCGAGCTGCTCGCCCGCCGACCCGCCGACCCCGCCCCGGTGTTCGGCGTCGTTCTCGGCCCAGTGTCGCGTCGGGTCCGCGCATCGATCACGCGGTGGTCGGGCGGAGGCGAGCTGGTCGCGAAGCGCTTGCGTCAGGCCGGCTCCTCCATCGGCGTCGAGCGGTTCCGGGCCGAGCAGCTCGCGTGGGGTGCGACGGCGTTCGCCATCGCGGCAGGCCTCGCCATCTGGGCACCGGGATTCGCGACGATGCCCGCGGCGGTGCGGGTCGCGGTGCCCCTGCTCGCTGCTGCGGGCGGGGTCGTCGCGCGCGAGTGGATGCTGCAGCGCAGCGCAGGTCAGCGCCTGGCTCGCATCTCCGACGAGCTGCCGACCGTTCTCGAGTTCCTGACACTCAGCCTGACGGCCGGCGAGAGCATGCTCGAGGCCATCCGTCGGGTGGCACGCATCGGCTCCGGTGAGCTCTCCCAGGAGTTCGCCGGCGTCATCTCGGCCGTCGGCACCGGCGTACCGCTCTCGGTCGCGATCAGGAGCCTTCGTGACGACCTCGACCATGCGGCGCTCTCGCGAGCCCTCGATCAGGTCCTCGGCGCGCTCGACCGTGGCGCCCCACTCGCGTCGGTGCTCGCGTCACAGGCCGGCGACGCCCGCGACCAGGCCAAGCGCACCATCATCGAGCTCGCCGGACGCAAGGAGATCGCGATGCTCGTCCCACTCGTCTTCCTCATCCTGCCGATCACGATCGCATTCGCCCTGCTGCCCGGGTACCTCGTCCTCCAGACGGGGTTCTGATGCCCGCGGTTCGGATGCACCCAGCCCCGCGCTCCTCGAGCGCCCACGAAAGGAACACCCATGCGCACGCTCCGAACGATGCTCCACCGCCTCGGCGACGAACGAGGGGACGTCCCCGGCTGGGTCCTCATCACCTTGATGACGGCAGGTCTCGTCATCGTGATCTGGGGGCTCGCCGGACCGGCGCTCGAGGGCGTCTTCCAGCAGGCGATCGATCGAGTCACGGGGTTCTGAGTCGAGGCCCCTCTCCCCGAATCGGCGTCTCGCTCGGCGACGAACGAGGATCCGCCGTCGCGGAGTTCACGCTCGTGGGAGTGCTCCTCGTCGCACTCGCGCTCGCGGTCGTGCAGTTGGCGCTCTCGCTGCACGTGCGCAACACGCTGCTGGACGCCGCAGCTGAGGGAGCGAGATTCGCCTCGCTCGCCGGCTCGTCGCCGGCCGAGGGAGTCGAGCGCACGCGCGACCTCATCGACGCGGCCATCGCGTCCTCGTACGCCGACGACGTCTCGGCGTCGCGGGTCACGCTCGCCGGAGTCGACACCGTCGAGATCACCGTTCGGGCCACGCTCCCCGTGATCGGACTCATCGGAGTCCCGAACGGATTGGAGGTCGAAGGGCATGCGCCGATCGAGGCCATCGACTGACTCGACACCGTCACCGTCAGCGTCGGCGGCGCGCGAATCAGCGTCGCGGGCCAAGCCGGTCGGGCGACTGACGGCGGAGACGGGATCCGCGTCGTTGGAGTTCCTCACGGTCGGGCTCCTGCTGCTCGTCCCGATCGTCTACCTCGTCCTGAGCGTCGCCGCGATCCAGGCCGGGGCGTTCGGCGTCGAGGGCGCGGCCCGTCACGTGGCCCGCATCGTCGCCGACGGCGCACGATCGTCGACGGATGCGGGCTCGATCGACCGGGTCGTGCGGGTCATCCTCGACGACTACGGCATCGACGCCGATTCCGCCGCCGTCACGGTCGCGTGCGAGACGCCGGCGTGCGATCAGGCCGGTGAGCGCGTCGAGGTCTCGGTGCGCGCCCGGATCGCGCTTCCCCTCACGCCGGCGGTGCTCGGACCGGAGTCCGCGACGAGTCTTCCGGTCGAAGCGACGGCGACAGCGACCGTGTCGCGATTCGCGGGCGCCGGATGACCCGCGATCCGTCGGCCGAGCCCCGAGACGAGCGGGGCTCGACCCTGCTCATCACGATCCTCCTCTCGGCGCTCGCGATCCTCATCGTGCTCGTCGTGGTGTCCGCGTCATCGCTCTACCTCGAGCGCAAGCGCCTCTTCACGCTGGCCGACAGTGCCGCACTCGCGGGCGCGGAGGCATGGAGCCTCGACTCGGTCGCACTCGACGGCGACGCGCTCGATCTCGACCTGCAGTCGGAGGCGGTGCGCGCGGCGGTGGCCGAGTATCTCGGCGATGCCGGTTCGTCGGCTGAGACCGTCGCACTCGTCGAGGCGACCTCGCGCGACGGCCGGAGTGCGACCGTGACCCTCCGAAGCGTGTGGCACGCGCCGATCTCGACCGACCTGGTGCCGGTGACCGTGCCGGTCGAGGTCACGTCGACCGCGCGCTCGGTCTTCCACTGAGCCCGCTGAAGATGGCGCGAAGATGCGATTGACTGGTGGCATGACGTCTCAGCCCACACTCCGTCATCGACCTCCGACGAGCGGTCTGCGATGAGCGCAGGACCACAACGGGGGGCCGTCGGATTCAGCCGCCGAACCTCGCGAGTCGCGATCACCGGCGCGGTGCTCGCCGTCGCGTCGATGCTGCTTCCTGCGGTCGGTGCGCTGGTGGTCTCGGCCGGCGCGATCGTGTGCGGGGTCATCGGCCGGCGCCAGTTGCGAAAGGATCCATCGACCGGCCCGCGCTGGGTCTCGCTCATCGCGATCGCCCTCGGCGTGTTCGTGTTCCTCGGTCAGGCCGCGATCCTCTGGTCGGCGACATTGGCCGGTTGAGGTCGCGCTGGGACGCGCTCGTTCGCGAGCGGCACGTGGTGCCGCTCCACAACGGTCCGGCGCGGCCGTAGCGTGGGTGTCTACTTGCGCTCCAACTGCACGGTCTTCGTGACGCCGAGCGCCGTGACGTCGTAGCTGATCGCGTCGTCGTCATATGAGAACGTCTTGGTCGGGTCGCCCGAGGCGAGTATCGACGTGCCGGTCTTCTCCACGTCGTTCAAGGAGTCCCAGCTGTACGCACCAGCCTCAGTGGGCGCCTCGAACGTCCCCGCCCAATACAGGGCGGTCGTGCTCTCCGCCTCATTGACCCAGTAGACCTCGATCGTGTCGGCGGTGATCGTTGCCGACTGGTAGGTGTCCTCGGCGCCCGAGTCCGTCTGTACCCATTCGCCGATCAGGTCGGCAGGGGCCTCGACGGGTGCCTCGGCCTCCTCAGATGCGGCCGCCGGCTCCGACGATTCGGAGTTCGAGTTCGATCCGCATCCGGAGAGACCGGTGCCGAGCAGCATGAGCGCTGCGAATGCGAGTGTTCCGCGCGCGAATGATCCGTTCATGATTTCCCCCCAGAAGACCGAACGAGTCCGACCCTAGCAGCGCGCACCGTCTGGGCGGACAGCAGCGTGCGACGAGAGTCTGCGACCGGCTCACACGGCATCGATCCGCAACGTGCAGTGCTCGGCATTCCCGCGAGACCGGGGATGCAACGCGGTCGCCCATCGGAACCGGGAGGTGTCGCTCGTCGAAAGCCTCATGGGGCGCTCGTCGTCAGTCAGGCTGCGATGCTCGGTGCGGTGACGAGGACGGGTCGAGTTCCTTCGGGCGCGCGCCCGCGTGCGGCACGTACTTCGGCACGTAGCGCCAGAGGATCGCGGCCCCGACGAAGCCGAGCACGCCCATCGCCGCGCTCGCCGCCATGATCGAGAACGCCGAGGTGATCGCCGCGATCGCGAGGGGAGCCCCGGCTTGGCCGGCATCCGCGATCGTGCGGAAGGCGCCGAGGAACGGCGCCGGATTCGCCTTCGGGGCGAGGTCGGCGCCGAGCGTGAGGATCACGCCGCTCGACAGTCCGTTCGCGATGCCGAAGAGCACGGCGATGGCCGCGAACCAGGCCTCGGCACCCGGTGCGTCGTGCGTGAAGGCCAGCACGAGGTGGCCGATGCCGAGTCCGAGCAGGCCCGGGATGGCGCTCCAGAGTCGCCCGAACCGGTCCATGACCTGGCCGCTCACGTAGAAGAGCGCGAAGTCGATCGTCGCCGAGACGCCGATCACGACTGCGGCAGCCTCGGGCGCCATGCCGATCGAGACGGCCCAGAGCGGCAGGATCACCATGCGGCTCGCACGAAGTGCCGCGAGCAGTCCGACGCCGGTGCCGATGCGGGCGAGCACCGCGCGGTGCGTCCTGATCGCACGGAAGACGCCGTGCGACGCGGCATCCGCTTCACGACGACCCGGCGAATCGGAGCCCACGGTCGGGCCAGAGGACGTAGCCGGCATCGAGGCGGATGTCTCGTCGACTGCAGCATCGTCGGCCTCGGCCTCGGCCTCGGCCTCGGCCTCGGCCGAACGGCGGGCCGCGGCATCCGACGCTGCCGCCCGGGTCTGCTGCACCGTGCCGAACACGCGCTCGGGATCGGGCAGCACGAGCAGCACGACCACGACGGCGAGGCACGCGATGACGAGCACCCAGAAGACCGTCTCGCTCGAGCCAGTGGCGGCGAGCAGTGCGGCGGCGATGAACGGGCCGATCGCCCAGCCGCCGCGGAACACGCCCGCGAGCGTCGAGAGGGCGCGGGCCCGCACCCGCTCGGGCACGTAGCTCGTGAGGAACGCGTGGCGGGCGAGCCCGAACACCGCGGTCGCGAGCCCCACGAGGAGGATGCCGATGCCGAGCGCGGGCAACGTCGGCGAGACGAGCGCGATGAGCACGCCGACCACGGCGAGGGCGGATGCGCCGATCATCGAGGCGCGTTCGCCGATGCGGGCCACGAGCCACCCGGCGGGAAGGTCGCCGATGAGCTCGCCGACCATGATCATCGCGGCAATCAGCCCGGCCAGTGCGATCGAGGCGCCGCGCTCGGTGGCGACGACGGGGATGACCGGGATGATCGCGCCCTCGCCGATGGAGAAGAGCAGGGTCGGCAGGTAGGCCGGGAGGACGATCGAGCGCCAGGTGAACGAGGGCGTGGTGAAGGTCATCGCCTTCGACGCTACACCTGCGCCTGCCGACGGGCGGCGGCGAGCGGCGACGGGCAGCGGCGACGGGCGGCGACCGGCAACCACGACGGGCACCGCCGACGGGCGGATCGGCACCGAAGACCACGGCGACGGCGGGATGCCCGCCCGGGTAGGCTGGGGGAGCCATGTTGGATCTTGACCTCACGCAGGAGATCGCCGCGCTGCGCTCCACCTTCCGCGACATCAGCGCCGTCGTCGACGTCGAAGCCCTCGAGGCCGACATCACTCGTCTCTCCGAGGAGGCGGGCAAGCCCGACCTCTGGGACGACACCGCCAACGCGCAGAAGGTGACGAGCGCGCTCAGCCACCGCCAGTCCGAGCTCGCCCGGGTGCGCAGCATCGACTCGCGCCTCGACGACCTCGAGGTGCTCATCGAGCTCGCCAACGAGATGGGCGACGAAGACAGCGCCGCCGAGGCGCGCACCGAGCTCATCGCGCTGCAGAAGACGATCGGCGACCTCGAGGTGCAGATCCTGCTCGACGGCGAGTGGGACGACCGCCCCGCGGTCATCACGATCCGTGCCGGCGCCGGCGGCGTCGACGCCGCCGACTTCGCCGAGATGCTCATGCGCATGTACCTGCGCTGGGCCGAGCAGCACAACTACAAGGCCACGGTCATGGACACGAGCTACGCCGAAGAGGCGGGCATCAAGTCGGCCACCTTCGAGATCGACGCGCCCTACGCGTTCGGCACGCTCAGCGTCGAGGCGGGCACGCACCGCCTGGTGCGCATGAGCCCGTTCGGCGCGGCCGGCAAGCGCCAGACGAGCTTCGCGGCCGTCGAGGTCATCCCGCTCATGGAGGAGGCGCAGGCGGTCGAGATCCCCGAGAACGACATCCGCGTCGACGTCTTCCGCTCGTCGGGCCCCGGCGGCCAGTCGGTCAACACGACCGACTCCGCGGTGCGCCTGACCCACCTCCCGACCGGCCTCGTCGTGTCGATGCAGAACGAGAAGTCGCAGATCCAGAACCGCGCCGCCGCCATGCGCGTGCTCCAGGCTCGCCTGCTGCTGCTCCAGAAGGAGCAGGAAGCGGCGCAGAAGAAGGAACTCGCGGGAAACATCACCGCGAGCTGGGGCGACCAGATGCGCTCCTACGTGCTCGCGCCGTACCAGATGGTCAAGGACCTGCGCACCGACTACGAGGAGGGCAACCCCTCGAAGGTCTTCGACGGCGAGCTCGACGGCTTCATCGCCGCCGGCATCAAGTGGCGCAAGCGCAAGATCGAAGACTGATCAGTCGCGGTCGGATGCCGCTGGGCTGAGCCCTGCGAGCAGTCCGCGCACGCCCAGTTCGAAGCTGCGGTCGGTGGGGCGGATGCCGCGGGCTGCCGCATCCTCGCCGCGTCGGGCCTCGGCGGCGGCGAAGTTCGGCGCGGTCGCCGCGGCCGAACCGGGCGACATGATGTCGGCCGGGGCGAGCGCGTCGAGCGCGGACCCGATGAAGAACGACTCGAAGGCCACGATCGTGTCGACCACGTCGTGCTCGGCCCATCCCTCGGCGAGCAGCCGCGTGGTGATGATCTCGTAGTTGTCGACCGAGCGCTGCTGGCCGTCGACCGGGGTGGTGGCCAGCAGCGTGATGCCCGACGGGAACGCGGCGAACACATCGCGGTAGCTGCGGCTCCAGCGCACGACGGCCTCGGCGAGCGGCAGGTCGATGTCGGCGAACCCGGTGGTGTCGATGCGGTCGGCGAGTCGCCCGCGCATCGCCCGGATCACCTCGTCCTTGCCGCCGAAGTAGTGGTAGAGCGCGGGCGGCTGAACCGAGAGCGAGCGGGCCAGGGCCGCCATGGAGAAGCCGTCGGGGCCGGCCGTGCGGGCGAGGTCGAAGGCTGCGTCGACGATCTGGTCGCCGCTCAGCACGCGCGTGCGCGGGCGTCCGGCGGTGCGCTTCGTCGGGGTCTCGGCCACGGGTCTCCTCGTCGATTTGCGGCGGGCGGAGGCGAGGCGTAGCCTGTGCCCGATTTATTTACGATCATTCAATTATGCGGCGACCCGATGCGGTGGCGCCGGAAGGGCACTCGCATGCACCAGGTCTTCGCCGACACCATTCTCGTCGGTGCCCGCGTGATCACGATGAATCCGCGCCAGCCGCACGCCGAGGCCGTCGCCATCCGCGACGGCCGCATCATCGCGGTCGGCGATGCGGCGACCATGCGCGAATTGCGCGGGCCCGACACCGACCAGGCCGACCTGCACGGCGCCGTCGTCACGCCCGGGCTCATCGACGCGCACATGCACCCCATCCAGGGCATCGAACTCGCGGTCGGCATCGACTTCGGGGGAGTGCGCGACCCCGAGGTCCTCCTCGCCATGCTGCGCGCCGAGGCCGACCGGGTCGCCGACGGTGCGGCCGGCGGCTGGGTGCGCGGCTGGAACGTCGACTACGACGTGTTCTCGACGATGCCCATGACGGCCGCCGCGATCGACGCCGCGACGGCACCGGCGCCCGCCTTCCTCATGTGCTTCGACGGGCACACCGCGCTTGCGAACACCGAGGCCCTGCGCCGCTCCGGCATCACGGGTGCGCGCACCTTCGGCGACACGTCCGAGATCATCGTCGACGACCGAGGCGTGCCCACCGGATGCCTCCGCGAGGACTCCGCGTTCGACATCGTGCTGCGCACGGCGCCCGAGTACACGCGCGAGGAGACGCTCGACCGGGTGCGCGGCATCCTCGGCGGGCTCGCCGCGTCGGGCATCACCGGCGGATGCATCATGGACGGCAACCCCGGAACCCTCGACCTGCTCGACGAGCTCGACGGCGCGGCATCCGCCCACGGCAGCGCGAGCGGGCTCCCCGTGCGCATCGTCTCCGCGATGGCGCACAACCCCGGCTACGACGAGGAGCGCACGCAGCACCACCTCGCGCAGCGCGATCGCCGCGGCGCGCGCTGGCGGGGCGGCCTCGTCAAGCTGTTCAACGACGGCGTCATCGACACCGGCACGGGCTGGCTCTACGAACCCGACACCCACGGCGACGGCAACGTCTCGTTCTGGGCCGACCCCGACGAGTTCGAACGCGTCGTCGCCCGCTACGCCGACGCCGGGTTCCAGATCGCCACCCACGCGATCGGCGACCGCGCGATCGGCACCACGATCGACGCCTACCTCAAGGCCGGCGTGCACTCCCGCCGCGGCGCGCCCCACCGCATCGAGCACCTCGAGCTGCTCGCCGACCGCGACCTCGTGCGGCTCGCCCAGTTCGGCATCACGGCCTCGGTGCAGCCGCTGCACATGCAGTGGCGCAAGGCCGACGGCAGCGACTTCTGGGCTGAGCGTCTCGGGCCCGAGCGGGCCGCCCTCGGCTGGCGCGTGCGCGACATGATCGACGCCGGCGCGCCCGTCGCGCTCGGCTCCGACTGGCCCGTGGCGCAGACCGACGCGCGCATCGGCCTGGCCTGGGCACGACTCCGCCGAGAACCCGGCAACCCCGACGCCCCGGTGTTCGAGCCCCACCAGGTGCTCACGCCGTACGAGGCCCTCCAGGGCTACACCGTCTGGGCCGCGCAGGCCCAGGGCGACCACGACCTCGGCGTCATCGCGCCGGGGTACCGCGCCGACCTCGTCGTCTGGGAAGACAGCCCGCTCGACGTCGGCGCGGACGACCTGCTGCACCTCCCCGTGCTGACGACGATCGTCGACGGGCAACCCGTGACCGCGGCATCCGCCGCCTGACCCCTTCGAATCAAGAGGCAACCATGCAAGACGTCGGCGCGCTCGCGCTCCTTCCCGTCGTCACCATCCTCGTCGTGGCCGTGTTCACGCGGCGCACGCTCTTCGCCATGCTCTGCGGCACGCTCGTCGGCGCCGTGCTCCTTGGCGGCTGGGAGTTCTTCGACTCCTGGATCGGGTACTTCGGCACCGCCATGGCCGACGAGACCCTGCAGTGGCTCATGCTCGTCGTCGTGCTCTTCGGCATCCTGATCACGCTCTTCGAGCGCTCGGGCGCGGTGAGCGAGTTCGCTGCCTGGGCCGAGCGCTTCGTGAACTCGCGGCGCAAGTCGACGATCCTGAGCTTCCTGCTCAGCATCGTGCTCTTCGTCGACGACTACCTCAACGTGCTCACCGTCGGCACCTCGATGAAGGCCGTGACCGACCGCTACAAGGTGCCCCGCACGGAGCTCGGCACGATCATGAAGCTGACGGCGGCGCCGATCGCGGTCATCGTGCCGTTCTCGACGTGGGCGCTCTTCTTCGCCGGCCTCCTCGAGGCGCAGGGCGTCACGGCGAACGGCTCCGGCTTCGGCGCCTACCTCCAGGCCATCCCGTTCATCTTCTTCGGCTGGATCGCGATCGCCATCGCCGCGCTCGTCGCGTTCGGCTGGTTCCCGCGGCTCGGCGCCCTGAAGAAGGACATCGCGCGAGCGGATGCCACGGGCGACGTGTTCCCCGTCGGCACGACCGCCGAGGAGCGCGAGGCCGAGGGCGGCCTGCCCCTGCACGCCGAGGTCGGCGAGTTCGCGGCATCCGGCGACGGGGGAGCGCGAGCCGTGGCATCCGCTCCCGAGACGGCGCCCGCGGCGACGGCCGTGGCGACGCGTGAGCCCGAGTACGCCAAGCCGCGCCCGTGGAACTTCCTCGTGCCCATCGCCGTCATGATCGCCGTGACGATCTTCACCGAGGTCGACGTGCTGAAGGGCACGGTGGCCGCGCTCATCGTCGCGATCGTGATGTACACCGTGCAGCGGCGCCTGAAGGTCAAGGCCGTGTTCGAGGCTGCCTTCGACGGCGTCGGCAGCATGCTGTTCGTCATCGTGCTCACCGCACTGGCCTTCATGGTGCAGCACATGAACATCGACCTGCACCTGGCCGACTGGGTGATCGACGCGACCCAGCCCGTCATGAACGGCGCGCTGCTGCCCGCGATGGTCTTCCTCGTCTGCGGCGTCTACGCCTACGCCACCGGCTCGTTCTGGGACCTCGCGGCGGTCATCACGCCGATCGTGATCCCGCTCGCCTTCGCCATGGACGTGAACCCGATCATCGCCGGAGCGGCCGTGTTCTCGGGCGCGGCGCTCGGGTCGACGACCTGCCTCTATGGCGACGGGATCATCCTCGCCTCGCGCTCGACCGGCATCAAGCCGCTCAACCTGATGACGGCGATCCTGCCCTATGCGGGCATCGCCGCCGCCCTGTCGCTCGTGCTCTACCTGGTCGTCGGGTTCCTCGGACTCTGATCTCGCGAGCCGCGCGTCCCGATCCGCGGGCGGCGACGCCGATTCCCGGTGTCGCTGCCCGCATTTGCGTTCGGCCTGCTTAGGCTCGAACGCGATGATCCGCTTCGACTCCGTCACCAAGACCTACCCCGGGCAGGCGAAGCCCGCGCTGAACGACATCGGCGTGGAAATCCTCCGCGGCGAGTTCGTGTTCCTCGTCGGGGCCTCGGGCTCCGGGAAGTCCAGCTTCCTCCGACTGATCCTCAAGGAGGAGAAGCCCTCGAAGGGCACGATCCACGTGCTCGGGCAGAACCTCGGCCAGATCTCCAGTCGCAAGGTGCCCTACTTCCGCCGCGACCTCGGCGTCGTGTTCCAGGACTTCCGCCTCCTGAACGACAAGACGGTCTACGAGAACGTGGCGTTCACGCTGCGCGTGATCGGCAAGTCCCGCGGATACATCCACTCCGCCGTGCCCGAGACGCTCAAGCTCGTCGGGCTCGACGGCAAGGCCAAGCGCATGCCGCACGAGCTGTCGGGCGGTGAGCAGCAGCGCGTCGCGATCGCGCGCGCCATCGTGAACAAGCCGCAGATCCTGCTCGCCGACGAGCCCACCGGAAACCTCGACCCCGTCACGAGCGCCGGCATCATGACGCTGCTCGAGCGCATCAACGCCGGCGGCACGACCGTCGTCATGGCGACCCACGAGGCCGGCATCGTCGACGAGATGCGCAAGCGCGTCATCGAGCTCTCCGCGGGCGACGTCGTGCGCGACGAGCGCGCCGCGGGATACGGGACGGTCACCGGTTCCCTGCCGGCTGACGAGGACGTCGAGGCCGCGGCCGAAGCCAGTGCCGAACAGTCCGACGTCGTGCAGTCCGACGGTGGCGACGTGGCCGCCGCCGCGACCGCGACGGCCGCCGCATCCGCGAAGGCGAAGCGCGAGTCCAAGGCGAAGCAGAAGCCGAAGCGCGGCGAGACGATCACGGCGGCCGCGCCGAAGGTCACGCCCGAGATGATGGCGCACAGCCAGCCGCTCTACGTCGAGCCCGAGGCATCCGACGAGGTGACGGATGCCGCCGCCGAGATCACCGCCGCCGCGACGGCGTCGATCGAGATCCCGCGGGGTTCGGGCGCCGAGGGCGCCGACGACGCGGAGACCGCCGCCGACGAGGCGGCGAAGGCCGATGCGCCGACGGATGCCGCGACCGACGTGAAAGCGCACCTCACCCTCGCCGAACGACTGGGGCTGCGTGCGCCGGGCGGACCCCGCGAAGGCGACGACGACCAGGAAGTGGGCCCGACGAAATGAGGTTCGGACTCGTGCTCGCCGAGGCGGGCAACGGCCTTCGCCGCAACGTCACGATGGTCGTCTCCGTCGTGCTCGTGACGTTCATCTCGCTGACCTTCGTCGGCACCGCCGCACTGCTGCAACTGCAGATCGGCCAGATGAAGAACTACTGGTACGACCGCGCCCAGGTGGCGGTCTACCTCTGCACCTCCGTCTCGACGGCGGCCGGCTGCGTCGACGGCGAGGCGACGCCCGAGCAGAAGGACGCGATCGAGGCGCAGCTGACCTCCGACACGCTCTCGCCGTTCATCGACGAGTACTACTTCGAGGACCACGACCAGGCGTACGCGAACTTCCAGAAGCAGTTCGCCGGCACTCCCGCGGCCGACTACGTGACGCCCGAGGTGCTGAACGAGACGTTCTGGGTGAACCTCGTCGACCCGTCGCAGTCCGACGTGCTCGTGGAGTCCCTCGCGGGACTGCCCGGCGTGGAGGGGGTCGTCGACCAGCGCCGCTACCTCGACCAGATCTTCGACGTGCTGAACGCCGCGAGCTACACGGCCATCGCGGTGGCCGCCATCATGCTCGTGGCCGCCGCGCTGCTGATCGCCACGACCATTCGGCTGTCGGCGTTCTCGCGGAGGCGTGAACTCGGCATCATGCGCCTGGTCGGGGCATCCAACCGGTTCATCCAGACGCCGTTCGTGCTCGAGGGGGTGTTCGCGGGCCTCATCGGGTCCCTGCTCGCCGGCGGCGCGGTCGTCGGGATCGTGCACTTCTTCGTGCAGGGCTACCTGTCCGAACGGCTCTCGTTCACCTTCGTCGACATCGGCGACGCGCTCCTGGTGGTGCCGCTGCTCATCGTGGTGGGCGTGCTGCTCGCGGCGGTCTCCGCGGGCATCGCGATCACGAGATACCTCCGCGTCTGACGTCGGCGCCGCGGGTCGCCCCGCGTGCACTAGAGTGAAAGGCTGCTCCGGATGCCCCGGGGCGTCCGAAGATCGGCACGTGGTCGATCAGCCGATGAGAAGGAGTGCGCCGTGCCCAGGGAACGCGGTCAGAAGGTGGTGGCGACCAACCGCAAGGCGCGCCACGACTACACGATCGAGGACACCTACGAGGCGGGCATCGTGCTCACGGGCACCGAGGTGAAGTCGCTGCGCGAGGGGCGTGCGTCGCTCGTCGACGGGTATGCGTTCATCGACGGCGGCGAGATGTGGCTCGATGCGGTGCACATCCCCGAGTACACCGAGGGCACGTGGAACAACCACGCGCCGCGGCGCAAGCGCAAGCTCCTGCTGCACAAGCACGAGATCGTGAAGATCAGCCATCGCACGTCGCAGGGCGGCTACACGCTCGTGCCGCTGCAGATCTACTTCGCCGACGGTCGGGCGAAGGTCGAGATCGCGGTCGCCAAGGGCAAGCGCGAGTACGACAAGCGCCAGGCGTTGCGCGAGAAGCAGGACAAGCGCGAGGCCGATCGGGCGATCTCGAGCCGTCGCAACCTCGGCGACTAGCGCGCGCCGGTCGTCGGGTCTTCGAGCGCCGGTCCGGCGGTCGCGCCGTCGTACGTGGTGACGGCAGTCCCGTGCAGGCCTTCGGCGAAGCGGCTGAGGGTGCGGATGGTGGCACGCAGGTCATCGGCGTCGAGCCCCGAGAATGCGGCGAACTGCGACTGCGCCAGCAGTTCGTCGCCGCGGCGCACAGTCTCGGTCCCCTCGGCGGTGAGTCGGGCGACCTTCTCGCGCCGTGAGACGGGGGAGACCGAGGTGGTCAGGAGTCCCGCAGCCTCGGCATTCTCGATCTGCCGGCTGACGGTGCCCTTGGTGAGACCGAGATAGTCGGCGACGGTCTGCTGGTTGAACGCGCCGGGGCGGGCGTCGATGACGCTCAGCACCATGAACTGCGAGAGCGAGATGCCGATGCCCTCGCGGAAGAGCTCCTCTCCGCCTCGATCCATGAGCGCGGCGCTCTTGCGCACGAGGAACCAGAAGTTCGCGATCTCCGCGTCGGTGACGTCCACGGGATGATCCTAGCAAAACGTTTGACATCCAACCGTTGCGCATGCAACCGTTGTATATCAAACCTTTGGAGGATCACATGCGTGTCGCGCTCGTCGTCGACCACCCCTATACGCTCGCCTCGAGCGAGAACGAGCCGCATCGGCGCAGCTTCACCGCCGCCGTCGCGGCAGCCGCCATCCGCGGCCTCGAGTCCGCCGGCCACGAGGTCGACGTGATGGATCTCGTGGCCGACGGGTTCGACCCGGTCATGCGCCGGGAGGACCTCCTCGCGTGGCGGTCGACGTCGACGGCAGATCCGCTCGCGAGCGACTACCAGCGACGGGTCCTCGCCGCCGACCACCTGGTCTTCGTCTTCCCGATCTGGTGGGAGGCGATGCCGGCCGCGACCAAGGGGTTCCTCGACAAGGTGCTCACCAAGGGCGTCGTCTTCAGCGAGGATCCGGCCGCCAAGGGCAACCCGTTCACGAACCTCATGACACGGCTGACTGGCGTGAGCGTGCTCACGATCATGACCACGCCGCACGCCGCCTACCGCTGGTGGTTCGGCAACCCCGTCATCAAGATCATGTTCAAGGGGACCTTCGGCAAGATCGGCGTGCGCAACCTGTCGTGGACGAACTTCGACCGGGTCGCCGAGCGATCCGCGGCCGAGCGCGAGACGTTGCTCGCGAGGACCGAACGGACGTTCGCCCGCCTCGCCGGTCCCGTGGGCAGTTCGGGGCGGGCTCCCAGCCGCCGGTTCGCGGGTGCGAGGTAGGCTCGACCCGATGGAGACCTCGACGCGCATTCCGGTTCCCGGCACCTACAACTTCCGCGACGTCGGCGGCCTGCGCGCGAGCACCGGCACGGTGCGCGACGGCGTGCTCTACCGGTCCGACGGCCTCTACCGCATCGGCGCCGAGGGCCGCGAGATGCTGAAGCAACTCGGCATCGGCATCGTCATCGACCTGCGTGACGAGCAGGAGGCCGAGCGCATGCCCGACGACATCGACGGGCTCGGGCTCGAGGTGCTGCGACTGCCCGTCTTCGAGGGCTCCGGCGCCTCGCAGGGCGCCGCCGGCATCTCCCTCGAGGCGCTCTATGACCGCATCGTCACGATGCACGCATCCGTCGTCGTCAGCGCCCTTCGCGAGATCTCGAGCGCCGGCGATCGAGCCGTCGTCGTGCACTGCACGGCCGGCAAGGATCGCACGGGCGTCGTCGTCGCGCTCGCCCTGCTCGCGGTCGGCGTCGACCGGGAGGCCGTCATCGACGACTACGCGCGAACCGAGGCGAACCTCGCGGGCGAGTGGCTCGAGGAGATGATCGAGCTCATCGGCCGCTACGGCGTGCCCGACACCCCTGCGCTGCGCACCCTCATGGGCGGAAGCCCCCGCGACGCGATCGAAGGCGTCATCGAGACGATCGAGCGCGCACACGGGTCGACCAGGGAGTACCTGCTCGCCTCGGGGCTGACGCTCGCCGATCTCGCGGCGCTCGAGACGCTGCTCGTGCAGGCCGACTGACCCGCTCCTGCGGCCCGCCGTGCTCGTCTCGCGACGGCATGACCAGCGGCGCGCGAACTGCGACAGCGCGCGAACCTCGACCCGCGGACGCGCGAGCCTGCGGCAGCCCGTGTCAGGCGGCGTCGGCGGAGAACCGCGCGTCGACGGCGGCCGTGATCACGAGGTCCTGCGGTGAGAACTCCGTGGGCCCGCCACTGGCCTTGTCGCCGCGCATGGCCATGACCCCGGGCATCGCCGCGGGCACCGCCGACAGCATGCCGTGGTCGGCGAGCTCGACCACGACCGGGGTGCCGAGTCCGAGCGCGGAGGCGTAGACCGCGGCCTTGGCGACGGCGTCGGTCACCGCGGCGCGCTGGGCGGCCTCCTGCGTCGTGGCCAGGGTCTGATCGGTCAGCCGCCAGTCGATGCCGCCGATCGTGAGCGCCTCGGTCGGGGCGGCCTCGCCGAGCCATTCGCCGACGCGCACGAGGTCGCGGAACACGACCTCGACCTCGGCGCTCGACTGGTGCACGAGGGGGAGTTGCGCGCCCTGGTCGTTCCACGGCCGGAAGGACCACACGCGCACCTGGTCGGCCGACCAGGCTTCGAGGACACCGGATGCCTCGAGCTCACGGATCGCGTCGAGCAGGCGCGTGTGCGCGGCGGCGGTGCGCTCGGCGACGCCCTCACGATCGGCTCCGGAGTCGCCGATCGACAGCGTGACGGCTGCGAGTTCGGGCGCCACGCGGAGTTCGGCGCGGCCGCTGACGGAGATGGTGGTCGGCATGTCTGGCCCTCTCGACGCTGGTCGGCGGGCCCGGCCGGGCCCGCGGCCGTGCTCGCGCGCGGCCGGGGCCAGCCTAGGCGGCCCGGCCGAGAGCCGGGCCGCCGTGGTACTCAGGCGGGCATGCGCGCCGGAAGCACCCCTGCACCGTCGAAGAGCCGCTCGAAGACGATGCCCCGGTCGAACTGCATGGCGTACGCGCGCGCTGCCGCCGCACGCTCGGCCCGCTCGGCCGGCGGCCTGGCGATCGCCTCGTCGATCGCGATGGCGATGGCCTGCGGGTCCTCGACCGGGACGATGGTCGCATGGTCGCCGACCGCTTCGATGATGCCGCCCGTGTCGGTGGTGATGACGGCGCCGCCGCCCGCGAGCATCTGCTCCGCCAGGGCGATGCCGAACGTCTCCACGAACTCGGGCCGCGGCTTGCTCGGCAGCACGTAGGCCGCGCAGCCGGCCATCAGGTACGGCTTCTCGGCGTCGTCGACGTCGTCGAAGAACCGGATGCGGTCGGCGAGGGGCGACCGGGCCGCGAGCTCGCGCAGCGCCCGCTCCTCGGGTCCGCGTCCGACGATCACGAGGTCGAGGGCGTGCCGGGCCTCGGAACGCTCGTAGCCCGCGATGAGGTCGTCGACCCCCTTCGCGTTCGTCAGCCTCGACAGGAAGAGCACGTAGCCGTCGCGCTGCAGCCCGCGCACGGCCAGGGTCGCCTCGATCACGGCCGGATCGAGGTCGAGGTACGCCGATGTGTCGATGGCGGGGTACGAGATGGCGATGCGGGCGCGGCACTGCTCGGCGAACTGCGTGCCGTGCACGGCATCGATCTCGGCGGCCGAGGACACGATGAGGTCTCGCGTGTACTCCGAGACCGCGACGCAGTGGTCCTGCGAGAGGTAGCTCGAGAGCACGTGCGCGGCGGCGCCGAACCTGCCCTCCTCGACGCACGAGCGCACCACGTTCGTGACATCCGACCCCACCGCCTCGGCGATGGTCGTCACGTTGACCGGGAGCCCGGTGTTCCAGGCCGCCCGCACGGCGTCGGCGACGGCGATCGTGTGCGGGCTGAGGTAGAGCGAGAGGCAGACCGTCGGCACGCCGTCGGTGAACAGCTCGATGAGCCGGCCGGTGATGCCCGCGAGGTATCGTCCGTCGGGCACCTTGTAGTCGCCCACCGGGTCGGGACGCTCGACGACGATCCCCTCGCTGTAGGGCAGCATCGTGTCCAGCGGCTTCAGGGGGAGACCGGTGGCCTCCAGTCGTTCGATCGGCCACGTGATGATGCGCACCTCGTCGAAGCCCCGCCGCCTGGCGGCTTCGGCGAGGTTGCGTCCCTCGACGGAGTGCCCGCAGATGACGGGGTCGGCGCGATTGACGATCACGAGTCGGTTTCGCGGTGTCCTGGTCATGATGCCTCCTCGGTTCGTGCGGTCCTCGAGTTCGTACGGTTCGGTTCTCGGTCGTCAGCCGTCAGCCGTCGGGCGCCGACGAGGGCGGTCGGGCGCTGCGACCCCAGTCGCCGGGTTCGGGCCCGAGTTCGACGAGCAGTCGGCCGCCGCGGTGCAGCTCGCCGCCGCGGAGCCAGGTGCGATCGAGCGGCTCGCCGTTGAGCGTGGCCGACTGCACGTACTGCGCCGGTCCGCCCGGCCTGGGCTCCACGAATCCCCTCGTCGCGATCTCGAGTTCGCCGTCGCCCATGCGCACCGCGCTCTCGGCGAAGGCCGGCGCGTTCACGAGGAACAGGTTCTGACCCGCGACGGGGAACAGGCCGAGCGAGGCCCACACGTACCAGGAGCTGAGTCCGCCCGAGTCGTCGTTGCCGGGGAGCCCGCCTCGCCCGACGCCGAACTGCTGGTGCACGGCCGCATGCACGATCTCGGCCGTGCGATCGGGGCGGCCCGTGTAGTGGTACGCCCACGGGGCCTCCATGTCGGGCTCGTTGTTCAGCCCCTCGAAGCGGCCGAGCGCGTAGCCGGCGGCGATCTCCTCGATGCCGGGGCGGATGCCGGGCTGCCGCACCGGCTCGGCGCCGTAGCCGAAGAACGCGTCGAGCATGTCGTTGAACCGGTCGTCGCCGCCCGCGAGGTCGATGCGCCCGCGCATGTCGTGCAGCAGGCGGAACGAGTAGTTGTACCGGCTGCCCTCGTAGAACGTCGAGTCGTGCAGCAGGCCGGTCGCATCGTCGAACGCGTTGCGCCACCTGGTCGACAGCTCGCCGAACTGCTGGACGAGCGCTCGGTCGCCGACCCGCTCGGCGACCTTCGCGGTGCACCAGTAGCCGTAGGCGAGATCGAGGGTGTGGCTGATCGGATGCGCGACCCCGCGGAGCAGGAAGTCCTCGCCGTACGTGCGCCTGAGGTCGGTGTGCATGTTCACGAGGGCCCAGTCCCAGTCGATGCCCGGCAGTCCGAGCTGGCAGAGATCGGCGAGGAAGGTCTGGGCGAGCGCGCTGCCCTGCCGCGAGAACCGGTCGCTGCCTCGCGCCATCCGGTAGCCGATCGGGAAGTTGCCCTCCTCCTCGCAGATCGTGAGCAGGGCGGACCCGAGCTCGACCGCGCGTTCGGGCATGAGTGCGGTGATCAGCGGAAGCTGCGTGCGGTAGATGTCCCACATCGTCGACAGGTCGAAGACGAACGGACCGTCGGACGGCCAGAACGGACTCTCATCGGGTGCGAGGCACGGCTTGATCAGCGAGTGGTAGAGCGCGGTCGAGAAGACGGTCTCCTGCTCGGCGCTCGGGGCGTCGACCGTGATCGCCTTCAGCTGCCGGCGCCACGCCTTGCGCGTGCGGTCGCGCCGGGGCGAGAACCTCGCCGCGCCGTCGCCGCAGTCGGCGCGCAGGTTCGCCTTGGCCTGCTCGACACCGCGCAACGAGAACCCGATGCGCACCTCGACCGACTCGCCGGGTTCGCTGGGCCCCGCCCACATGAGCCCGAACGGTCGCAGCGTGGTGGGACGGATGTGGTCGAACGCGAGCCTCGTGCCGCCGGGCATGAGTCGGCGGTCGTACCAGAGCATCTGCCGCCACGACCTCGCATCGCACTCGATGTACACGGCGAGGGGCGTGCCCTCGACGACGATCTCGCCCTGCGCCACGCCGGGTCCGATCGACTCGAGCCTGGCGCGTAGCGGGATCGTCTCGCCGTAGGGGATGCCGAGACCCCCGAGCGAGAAGTCGATGACGATGCGCGCGCTGTGATGCCGGGGGAACGTGTACCGGTGCACCGCCGACTTGGGACCGACGGTGAGCTCGGCGCGGATGCCGTTCTCCAGCGTCGCCGCGTAGAAGCCCGGCTCGGCCGCCTCCTCGCCGATCTCCCACTGCCGGCCGAGTTCGTCGAGCGGCTCGATCATGGGCGTCACGCGGAAGTAGTTGTAGTACTTGCGGATGGCGCCGGTGCCCGACTGCTGGAAATGCGTGAATCCGGATGCCACGGGCCGGTCGTGGATGCTCGGGGGCACGCCCTCGGTGCTGAGGTCGTATCGGCCGTACCCGGTGGGGTAGGCGCCCGAATAGGCGCAGGCCGAGACCATGCCGAGGGGATACGTCGCGCCCGGGTGCGTGTTGCCCACCTGCGGCTTCGGCCACCACCACGTGGCGGCGAGTCCCGTGGGCGAGGGCAGGTCGGTGACCTCGGTGCCGATGAACGGATCGACGCGCCGGTTCACGCGGCCGTCCCCTGCCGCGCACCGAACAGCCGCCGGGGTCTCCGGCTGCCGGTCGCGGACATCGTGCTCATGTGGGGACGTTACGTGTTCGGCGCTCGCCGTGGGTTACGGGCGGATGAACGATGGCGGGCGGACCGAGGCGGCGACCGGCGGCATCCGCTCGGGTGCGCGGGGAGGGGATCTTCGTCGGATCGGGAATGACAGCGCGCGTTCGCTGTTGTAGTCTGTAGGGCCGCGTGTTCCTCAGGATCGCGCGGATTGGAAACTCAACAGCGTGTGACAACGGCTCGCCGAACCGGTACGACCGGGCGGTGCGACATGGGGATGATCGGTTTCGACATCGTCTGTGTACCCACGAGAAGCGGGCCGAGGATCCAGGGTTATCTCGTAAACGATCTCTGGAAAAAGATAACTGCCAATAAGACGCAGTCTGACTTCGCCCTCGCTGCTTAAGCGAGCTCGATAGTCCGTCAGCCCGGGTGTGTTCCCGACCCGGTCGCTGGCGTCATCTAGGGAACTCGCTGTACGTCGTCGCCTGAGCGCCGTGCGGGACTTTACTCAGGCTGGGCCTGTCGACTTAGGTGCCTGTGGCAAAGGTCGGGGCCGAGGAGAACGCTTGCACAGGATGCGCCCGGAGAAGGCGTGGAAACTCAGCGATGGACGGGGGTTCAATTCCCCCCATCTCCACCATCGGCCGTTGTCGCACGTTGTGGGTTCTCGATCGAGAGGCCGTCCTTCGGGACGGCCTCTCGTCGTTTCCGGGGTCGTGCCTCGCGCGGCCGCGCAGCTCGTGGCACGTGGCTCAGGCCGGGGGCGCGGATGCCGCGAGCAGCAGTCCTCTCGCGCGCTGCGCGGCCGGGTTCGCCTGCATCGAGCGCTTCACGCGCAGCATGATGCGACGGCGCACGCCGGCGTCGCGGATCGGCACCATCGCGGTGCCGGGCGGCAGTCCGATCGCGCCGAGGCGGGGGAGCACCGTGACGCCGACCCCGTGCGCGACGAAGTCGAAGGCGCTCGTGTAGTCGGGCGCCTGGATGCGGAATCGCGGCACGAAGCCGGCGGCGGCGCACCCGGACATGACGATCTCCCGGCACGGACCGCGGCTGTGGTCGTTGTCGATCCAGGGTTCGGACGCGAGCTCGGCGAGGGCGATCGACTCGCGGTCGGCGAGCGGATGCCCCGTGGGCAGCACCACGACGTAGCCCTCGGTGCGAAGCTCCTCGAGGTCGTACGCGTCGCTCGCGCCGGCGGCTGCCGTCGGGTCGCGATCGCCCCGGACGGATTCGGCCACGTAGAGCTCGAGGTCGGGATCGCCCGTGAGCTGGCCGCGCAGCTCGACCATCGAGAGCTCGAGCCGCAGCTGCGGGAAGTCGCGCGCGAGCGCGGCCACGACCTGCGGCATCCACGCCCGGTTGGCCGACATGAACGTGCCGATGCGCAGCGTGCCCGTGCGGCCCGTGCGCAGGTCGTCGACGGCGCCGTCGAAGTCCGCGAGGTGGTCGAGCACGCGCGTGGCCCGCTCGGCGACCGCGATGCCGGCGGCGGTCGCGACGATGCCGCGGCCGCGACGCTCGACGAGGGTCAGGCCGGTCTCGCGCTGCAGCGCGCTGACCTGCTGGCTCACCGCCGACGCCGTGTAGCCGAGCCGCACGGCGGCCTGGTTGATCGAGCCGGCCTGGACGACCGCGCGGAAGACCTGGAGCCGTTGAGGATCGACCATGTCGCGATCATACAGTCTTGCTTATGCAACCCCAATGATCGTTCGCTTGTGCTGTTGTGAGTCACGCGTCAGGCTTGATCGCATGACGACGACCGCCGCGACCGCTGCCGACCTCGACCCGACCGGCTCTCCGAAGGCGTCCGCCGGATGGCGGGTGCTGTCGGCGATGGCGGTCGTGCTCGTGCTCTGGGCCTCCGCGTTCATCGCGATCAGGTTCGTCGGCGACGCCATCTCGCCCGGGCCGCTGGCCCTCGGACGACAACTCGTCGGCACGACCGTGCTGGTCGCCGTCGCCCTGATCCGTCGGCCACCGCTACCGCGCGGCCGCACGCTCGCCCTCATCGCCCTGTACGGGGTGCTCTGGTTCGCCGGCTACACGCTCGTGCTGAACCTCGCCGAACGCCACCTCGACGCCGGCACCGCCGCCATGCTCGTGAACATCGCGCCGCTGCTCGTCGCGCTCGCGGCCGGGGCGTTCCTCCACGAGGGCTTCCCGCGCTCGCTCATGATCGGCATGGTCGTCGCGTTCGTCGGCGTCGTGATCATCGCCACCGGCGGTCTCGGCGCCCACAGCGATCCGCTCGGCATCGCGCTCGGCATCCTCGCGGCGGTCCTGTACGCGCTCGGCGTGCTCGTGCAGAAGGTCGCGCTCCGCACCGCGGACGCGCTGAGCGCGACCTGGATCGGGTGCGCGGTCGGTGCCGCCGTACTGCTGCCCTTCCTGCCCCAGGCCGTGGGCGAGGTGGCCGCGGCGCCGGCACCGGCCGTCTGGGCGATGGTCTACCTCGGCGTCTTCCCGTCGGCGGTCGCGTTCCTGCTCTGGGCGTACGTGCTGAAGCGGAGTCCTGCCGGCGTCACGGCCTCGGCGACGCTCGCGGTGCCCGCGATCGTCGTCCTGCTCTCGTGGCTGCTGCTCGGCGAGCTCCCCACGCTGCTCGGCATGATCGGCGGCGCGCTCTGCCTCGTCGGCGTCGCCGTCAGCCGGCGGTCGGCGAGGCCCAAGCGGTCGTGAGCCGGATGCCGCGAGCCGACGGCTCCGGTCGGCCCGGTGCCCGACTCAGGAGTCGGTGATCCGGCGGAACCGCGGCGCCTCGACGCCGTCGACCACCACCCGTTCGGCGAACATGTCGAGCGGACGGATCCAGACACCCCGCTCGCCGTAGAGCGCGCGGTAGACGACGAACCACTCCTCGGTCTCGGAGTGCCTGGCCAGCTCGAGCACCTCGTAGGGGTGGCCCTTGTAGTGCTCGTACAGCCCCGGCAAGATGTCGGCCGTGGCGTCGGTCGGCGCGTCGGGCGCGGTCGCCGACGGCTCGGACGCCGTCATGCGCGCCCGCCGAGGTGGGGGAGCACGGCGGTGCCGAGCAGCTCGGCGTGATCGAGGTCGCGCAGGTCGACGGTCTGGAGGTACACGCGGTCGGCGCCGAGCTCGCGGAGGCGCTCGATCTTCTCGATCGCGGCGTCGGGCGTGCCGGCGACGTTGACGTCGGCGAAGGTCTCGGGGTCCTCGTCGATCGCCGCGAGACGACGCAGGTAGGTGGCGTCATCCGTCGCCACCACGGTGGGCAGGGCCACCGAGAGCTTGAGGGTCGCCGGGTCGCGGTCGATCGCCTCGCACGCACGCCGCACGCCGTCGAACTTCTCGGCGATCTCGTCTTCGCCCCGGAACCCCAGGTTGAACTCGGTCGCGAACCGCGCGGCCAGGGCCGGGGTGCGCTTCGGGCCGCCGCCGCCGACGATCACGGGCACCCGCTGCTGCGCGGGCCGCGGGAGCGCCGGCGAGCCCTCGAGCGAGTAGTGCTCGCCCGAGAAGTCGAACGTCGCACCGTCGGGCGTCGCCCAGAGCCCGGTGACGATCGCCAACTGCTCCTCGAGCAGGTCGAAGCGCTTCTCGGGGAACGGGATGCCGTACGCGCGATGCTCCTCGGCGAACCAGCCCGTGCCGAGACCGAGCTCGACCCGCCCGCCCGACATCCGGTCGACCTGCGCGACCTGGATCGCCAGGATGCCGGGCACGCGATAGGTGACTGAGGACACGAGCGTGCCGAGGCGGATGCGACGGGTCTCCCGTGCGAGGCCCGCGAGGGTGGTCCAGGCATCCGTGGGGCCCGGTTGCGGGTCGCCGTCGCCCATGCGGAGGTAGTGGTCGGAGCGGAACCAGCCGTCGAACCCGAGCCGCTCGGCCGCCGACGCGTGGGCGAGCTGGTCGTCATAGCTCGCGCCCTGCTGCGGCTCGGTGAAGAGGCAGACCTCGAACGATCGACGGGCTGCCGTGCCGGTCATGCGCCGGCCTGCTTCGAGAGGTCGGATGCCGCGGCGATCGCGCCGAGCACGCGATCGTGCAGCAGGGCGTTCGTCGCCAGCGCCGACCCGTGCGCGTGGCCGGGCTCGCCGTCGATCGAGGTGAACCGGCCGCCGGCCTCCTCGACGATCGGCACGAGCGCGGCGAGGTCGTACTCCTTCACGTCGAACTCGCCGACGATGTCGACGAGCCCCTCGGCGAGCAGCATGTACGACCAGAGGTCGCCGTAGGCCCGGTCGCGCCAGACGGCCTCGCCGAGTGCGAGCAGGGCCGGCAGGCGGCCCGCGTCGCGCCACTGCGCGATGCTCTGGAAGCTGAGCGAGGCGTCGGCGAGGTCGGAGACGCCCGAGACCCGGATGCGCCGTGCAGGAGCTCCCTCGGCCGGAGCGGCGTCGGCCGAAGGCGCAGCCGCGGCATCGGGGAGGTTCGTCCAGGCGCCCTGACCGCGCGCGGCCCACCAGCGTCGGTCGAACGTCGGCATGGACGCGACGCCGACGACGGGCACGCCGTCGATCGCGAGGGCGATGAGGGCACCCCACACGGGGACGCCGCGCAGGAAGTTCGAGGTGCCGTCGATGGGGTCGATGATCCACTGGCGCGAGCCGCGGTCGTCGCGCCCGTACTCCTCGCCGAGGATGCCGTCGGCAGGCCGTGCCTCGGCGAGTCGCGCGCGCAGCGCACGTTCGACGGCGAGGTCGGACTCGGTCACGAACGTGCGGTCGGGCTTCGTCGCGATCTCGAGGTCCGCCGAACGGAACCGGTCGAGCGCGATGCGGTCGGCCAGGTCGGCGAGTTCGAGCGCGAGCTCGAGGTCGTCTCGGAGCGGGGAATCCTGGAGGGTGGAATCGACAGGCGTCGGGTCTGCGGTCACGCGTTTCAGGCTATCGTCCGAGCGGGCGACATGCCGTTGAGAGCCTCGATTCGCGCAACTCGAACTCTCCTGCTAACGTTGTCTCTCGGCCCGAGGTGATGAAAATCACGCCGGGTCACGCACCTCTAGCTCAATTGGCAGAGCAACTGACTCTTAATCAGTGGGTTCTCGGTTCAAGTCCGAGGGGGTGCACGGATCAACCCCGGAAACTCTCGCCAGTTTCCGGGGTTTTTTCACTCTCAGGGTCGATGCTCCGGCATGACGCGTTTCCCGTCATCCACCTTTTACTCACCCTTTTGGTTTCGCGAAAGAGCCTCCCGGCACGGGGCCGGGACTCTGGTGGTTGTCAGGCGAACCGGGGTATCCTTTCTCCATGGTTCCCATCACAGGCTCGGAGCGACGGCCGGACACGCGCAGCACTCTTCGCGTTGTCACCGTCTGCAACGCGACCCAAAATGTTGATGGTGAGTCGCGTGTTCACACGCGCGAGGAGCGGCGCGAGATCGTGCGTTGGATCGCTCAGCGCGACGCCGAATTGCTTCGTCGCCTCGCTTAGTCAGTGTTCGAGTACCTCGAATATGAGGACATCGTTGGGATCAACGATGAGCATACTGGCGGCAGCGTCATCAATGAGGGCGGCATCCGCGCAAACCTCGGGCGGCTAACATCCGGGTTTGGCGGTGCCGATCTGTTCCCGGATGTCTGGTCCAAAGCGGCAGTGCTTCTATCCGCGTTTTCGCGGACGCAGTACTTCGGAGACGGAAACAAACGAACAGCGTGGCTCAGCACGCTGCTGTTCCTGGAACTGAACGACATCAAGACTCGACGGGTCGAGACAATCCACGCGGAAGTGTTCGTCCTGGCGATCGCTGCGAATGCATTGGACGACCCGTCGAGGGACCGGAGCGAGCTGGAGATGATCCAAGAGTGGCTAAAAGCCGCGTTCCCGCAGTCCGCAGACGGGATCCTTCCACTCACCGATGTTCCGGCGTAGCTCATCGTTCACCATTGGTCGGGAGTCGAACCGCCGTTATGCGGTCGCCTCGAAGCGCTGCAACACCTCCGACACGTCGGGAGCGATCGCGGCGCGCTGCACATAGTGCTTGACCGTCACACCCTCGCGCGCGTGCCCGAGTTGCGAGGCCGCTGAGGCGGTCGACGCCTCTTGATCGATGAGGGTCGCCACCGTCTTTCGAAAGGTGTGCGGCACGACCCAATCGAACCCGGCCGCATCGCGAGCATCCCGCCAAGCCCGGCGCACGTTCGCCGGTTCTCGGAGTGTGCCCGTTCGAGACGGGAAAATCAGTTCGGTACCTAGCGGCGCATCGGCCCTGCGCCGCCGAAGCGTCTCGACCGCGAACCGGGGGAGTGTCACGGTGCGGAACCCGGCATCGGATTTCGGATGCGGCTGACGGATCAGCCCCTGACCTTTCAGGCGAACCACCGTCCCGGAAATCGTGACCGTGGCGCGATCTCCTGCGAACGAAACATCCGCCCAGCGGAGCGCGCATAGTTCGCCGATTCGCGCGCCCGTCGCCAGCAACACATCCACGACATCGGGGATGTCGGCGCTTCGGCGCTGGCCGTTTTGATCCGGCGCGCTCTGCCAAGCCCGAACGCCCACCCGGAGCGCGTGCACGTCCGCGACACTGAGCGCGCGGACCTCTTTGCTCACCCGCCGAAGCGGAGCGACCTCACGAACAGGATTCGCCTGAATCGCGTCGTGGCGAACGGCCAACGCCAGCATCCCCGAGAGGACGACCTTCGCCACCCTCGCCTGCGACGGGGTGCGCGCGGAAACCTCTTTCAAGAATCGATCCAGCGCCGAAGTAGTCGCCTCGCGTACGCGAAGCTGACCGGCGCCGGGGCAGATCACGCGATCGAACGCCCATCGATACTGGGCGAGAGACTGCGGCGAAAGATCCTCGCTGGACTCGCGCTCAGCTAGCCAGAGATCTCCGAGCACACGAAGCGATGTCTCGCCGGTCACGAACTCGCCCGCCGTGGCGACGCGCTCGCGAAGCCGTGACTCTAGGCGGCGCTGCGCGTCGGCGCCAGATTTGCCGGACGCCTCAATGACGATCGTTCGCCCGGTGAAATCACGAAGCTTCGCCCGCGCCCGCCATTTCTTCGGCTCGATCTGCGCGCGCGTGACCTTGCCCCACGTTCCGACGGGTAGCGGCGGCCTAGGCATCTCCCTTCCCCCTTCGCGGCTTTCGCTCGGGCAGCTCGATGAGCGCCGAGTTCTCGGCAACGGCATGGATCCGCCGCGAAGCGGTCGCCTTGGAAGTCCCGAGCGCCCATTGCACGAACGAATGCGGCGGCACGCCCCGCGAGCGGGCCAGCAGCCAGAGATCGGCCACCGCCTGCATCGACTCCTTCGAGGTCGGCGAAGCCCCCATGACCTTCGCCCGCCATTCATCCGACGGCGGCGCCGGATACGGCGCGCCCGCCTCGAGTTCTCGGAGGTGGCCCGGAAGGTATCGAGGCACGAACTCGGGTCTACTCTGAGCCTCAACGCCGGGAACGGCGGCGCTGCCCTCATCGTGGATCAGACGGCCGCTGGCGGCCACGCGCACGCGAAGCGTGATTTCTGGCCGGTCGCCCTCGCCCGCTAGGGCGAGATAACGCGCCGCGAGACGAAACGCATCATCCGGAATGATGCCCCGAAGCGTCGTCGACGTCACCGGATGCCCCGGCGCCGCCCGCACCGCCAACTCGGCAAGCTCTAGCGGCGTGCCCGAGAGCGTCACGATCATCGGATTCTGCGGAAGCAACCCGACCAACTCGACCCGGCCAGCCCGGCGCCCGATGCGACGCGCCCGCACCTCGCGCTCGTTGCTTTGTAATGTCATGTTCGCCAGCGTAGCGGAACCCGCGCGAATGTTCCAAGAAACTCTTGCGCTCGTTTCATATCCGGGGCTACCGTGACCGCACGTGGAACAACCGCACGTGTTTCACGCTCACGTAGTCCATCGAAAGGATACGGGCGATGACCCGAGACAACGAACTCAACAGTTCGGCCGAGGTGGCCGAGGTATTCGATAAGACACCCGAAGCCATGACCGTCTGGCGACATCGCGGCGGCGGCCCGCCATACCTAAAGATCGGGCGTCGCGTCTATTACCGTTCGCAAGACGTGCGTGCCTTTATCGACGCGCAAGCCACGATTGACCCCGCCGCGGCAAACCCAGAGCGGCGGATTGAGGCGGACAGCCTTCGGCTCGCTCTGGACGTCCCGGGATCGAAATCGAAGCCGACCGTAACGCCGCGCGAGGACAACCGTTGAGTCGGGGCGAGTGGCCCGGGGTGCGCCGATCCTTCCTCGGGCTCGCCGTCTCAGATCTCACGATCGTTGCGCATTTCGGCGGCCACCGGTTCCTCGCTCAGTGTGAGTGCGGCCGCTTGCTCGAAGTTGACGAGCGTAACGTGTTCGAAGACGGCGAGCTCTTCTGCGGCAATCACCCGTCGGTGAATGGCCGGCGACCGGGTGTGTATCGCCAGGCGCATAGCCAAGTTCGCAAAGTGCGCGGCGAGCCCGGCCGCTGCTGGATCTGTGGAGGCCCCTCGAGTGAGTGGGCGTTCGACGACCGGCGCGAGCCGAGCGGGTGCACCCTGGCGGGTCACTACCCATATTCGCTCAACTCGTGGCATTACTTGCCGGTCTGCATTCCACACCACCGACAATCCGCTCGTTGGCGCGACGCCCGGCTCCACGGCGCGACGCCCCTGCCTGGAATGGAGAGCGAGTATGGGCCGTAATAGCCTCCTGCTCGCGCTCAGTCTCGTCGATGTCGTCGACGTCGTGCTCCCACCGGCGGTTGGGTTGCGCTACCTGAGGGCGGCGTTTCACACACTCGACGACGACCAGCCCGGGATACCCGCCCGGACCCTGCTTGACGATACTGCGATCGCGATGCTGACCAGGATCACCGCGCCCGGAGAAGCACCCACGCGGTCCGATCTCGTCGTCGCCCGTCGTTGGCGCGACCACGCCATTTCGGCCGGGCTCCTGCGCCGACACACCCCTCCGCTGGGCGGATACGCGGTGATCGTCGACCGGGCTGAGCGAACGACGGCGCTGCGCCTGCTGTATGACCCGACGCCGACGCAGGGCTTGTGAGTCTGGGCAACGATTCGTTGCCCAGACTTCGGGAGTGCAACAACCAATCGTTGTCGCGGTGACAACAGATCGTTGTCGCGGCGACAACAAATCGTTGTCGCGCTCCTTCTATTAACGAGTGCGCGAGCCGCAGCACGAGTCGCAACGTACGAATGAACATCAGTCCCCGGCTCGAGCGAGTACGTTACGTGGCACCTGTGGATAAGACGCGATTCACAAGCGAAATGCAGAACGATCACGCGGTTCGCCCGGTATTGCGTTGCGTTTTTTTGCCACAGACATCGAGAGGGACACCCCGCCCTTTCCCGTTTTCACTCGGGGTGCCCAACAAATCCGCTGTGGATTGCGTCACAGGAATCCGGCCTCCTGTTGAGTTATTGCACATTACGGGAGATTCATCGCTCAATCACGTTCGCGGGTTCGGCGAAACGCTTGCGTTCGTTTCATTGCCGGGACTACCGTGACCAGACCTGGAACAACCGCAGATGTTCCGCGCTTACGGATCGTGACGAAATGAGGAACCCGAGATGCCCACCGAGCAGCCCTGGACGAATCTCCGCGTGAACGCCGCCGCGCCCGGCGCGCTGGACGCTCTCGAATCTGTTGATCTCGCGATCGGTGCAATGGACGGCCGAACCTACGTCTTCGGCATCGTCGCGCCATACGACATCGCAGCATCCGATGGGCGGCGGCCGATCATCGGACGCGGCCTCAACTGGGCGCCCCGTGGGTTCTGGCTCCGCAGCGCCCACCTGCCCGACGGAAACGTGCTCGGGGCAACGCGGCACATTCGCGATACGCCCTCAGGGGTGTTCGCCGTGTTCGAAATCTTCCCCGACGGTCTGGGCGAAGCGGGCGCCCTCATCGCCGAGGGCGCCGGATTCTCGGTCGGTCTGATCGACGTCGCCGACACCGATCCATCGGTCATCGTGACCGACGGCATCACCGGTTCCATCATCGAAGTGTCCCTAGTCACGGACCCCGCCCATCCCGAGGCTCTGGTCTACGGCATCGTCACGCCGACCGACATTCTGATGCGAAACGCATCGGGCGTCTTCAAGCGATCTCCCGGGCCTCGCCACCTTGACGACGCGCTCGATAATCAGGCAACGAGCACGCTCGACCCTGAGGCCAGCCTGGCGGACGGGATCGCACCCGCGACGTTCGATCTCTCCCCGCTTCCCGATATCGCTCCCGCCACCGATCGCCCCGTCGAGACGGCAGAGTTTCGAACCTCCCTCACCCTCGTACGACCCGAACGAACCGGCCGCGGCGGGGGATCCAGTGAGGCCAGCACCTCCGTCACCTCACACAGTGCCACCGCGGTAGCCGTCCCGGCGGCTCCGCGGCCAGCACCACGGCGGATCGCGACAGGCGCCCTCATCGCCGCACCGTCCGTAGACCCGACACAGGATCACTACCTCGAGGGGATATGCGTCCCCTACGGCCGCCGAACCGATCGCGCCCCCGGCGGCACACCTGAAGTCATCCTTTCCGGCGCATTCGCCGCCGCAGTCGCGGCCCCATCGTCAGTGCGCCTGCAAGACAACAACCACTCCAAGAACACCCGCCCCGTTGGCGTCGCCGTCGAACTCCACGAGACGCCCGAAGGCCTCTGGGGTCGGTTTCGCCTCTACCGGACACCCGAAGGCCGAGCAGCGTTTGAGAACGTCGTGGCCGGCACATATGGCGGCCTATCAGTCGGATTCATCGCGGTCTCAGAAACCAACATCAGGGGCGTACGGAACATCCAATCTGCACGATTAGATCACGTCTCACTCGTCGATGAGCCCGCATACCCAGACGCTCAGATCCTCGCGATCCGGGGGAGCCTGACGACATGAGCGCGCAGAAGCCCATCACCCCCAACCCGCCGATCGACTACCCACACACGGAATGGGTCGATGAACCCGGGCAACCCTTCTACGTCGCCGAAGCGCTGCGCGCCGACTACGTGGCCGCGGACGTCGATCGCACCGAGTATGCCCGGGACACACCGCTCCGACACACCGTACGACCCCCGACCCGCAATCGCGACGGTTTCGTTTCCATCTCGTCGACCGCGCCGGTTCCGTTTGAGTCGTGGGCATACAGTCGCCGGATCCGCCTCGCCGAAGCAGCCGCCCGAATGCGCGCCACCATCGCCAAGGATCGCGCCCGATACTGGGGCATATGCCGGGTCTGCGGCCTCGAGGCCGACGCCCGCGGATGGCCGCGACCCAGCGAAACGCACCGTGTCGTAGCGTGCCCGGCCTGTGCTCCAACCCTCGCGGCAGCGCTCGCGCGCGCTGGCATCCTCCCCGACGGTCGAACCCGAGGCGAAGCCGCCGACACCATCGCCGCAGAGTTGCGAGCGACGGCGTGATGGCGGAATCTCCTTCGCCATTCTCCGCGGAGCTCGCGCCTGTGGCGCTTGGCCCCGTCAACATGCATCCGACCGCAAGCGAGCGGCTAGTGTAAGCGCATGTTGACGAGTCTCCTACCTGGTCTCCGTGATCTGCGCGTACCGCTCGCAACCGGGTTCCTCTGGCTCGTCGTGTTGTGGTTGCTGTTCTATCCGTCGATTCCGACCCAGCAAGAGGCCGTCGGCTTTGCTGCCGAGGTGTATCGGACGCTCGGCGCATTCGGGCCTGCAGCCCTGGTCACCGTCGCAGGCTTTGTCGCCTACGTCATCGGCATTCTGTTGGTCCGTCCGTGGTCCGCTGCGCTTCGAGCCCTCTTGCGACTGCTACGGGGGTGGAGTCCCGAACCCGCACTTTCCCCATCTTCCGACCTCGCGGCTCGGCAACTCTCGCTCCGCACGGCAAACGAGTTGATCCGTGCGAAGGTATATCTCCCCTATGCTCCCGAGGATGAGTACGACGGCTCTTTCGTAGGACGATTTCCTGGTGATGAGGATGACCCTGCAACAGACGGGCCTCGTCAACGTGAGTACATCAGCCGAACGCTCCGCAAGCGGATGCAAAGGGACATACCGCTCGTTGCCACGCGCCTCTTGGCCGATAACCGTGAGCTATTCGACCGCTACGATCGCGCAGACGCCGAAGCAGCCTTTCGTTACAGCATCTCCCTCCCGATTCTGGTCGTCAGCGTTCTCGTCCCGTGGAGGCTCGGCGTCGAATGGTGGGGCTACGTGATCTGCATTGGCTTGGGCCTCATCGTCGCCATCGTTCTCATTTTCGAGGGCTACAAGAAACAGGTCGAGAGCAACGATGCGATTTACCAGGCGGTCTTCGTCGGCAAAGTAGAGTTTCCGTCCATTGAGGCGGGACGCCGCGCAATCAAGGAAATGGAGGAACTAGAGGTAGCCGAGCGCGAAGCGAGTATGGCGCGACTGAGTGGTCCTCTCTCCAAACAGGTCAGACCCGCCTCTTCTGGTAGCTGAAAGCCGGTTCGGTTCGACGCCTTGGCTCGTGCTGCTAGCCTCCGTGCATGGGCTTCACAGTGATCCTCGTTTACGTAGTCGGCCTCGCGATCGTGCTGACTGCGCTCTACTTCGTGATCCGTGGGGCCGTGCTCTCGGCGCTGCGTGCGCACGTCACGAGCAGCACGACGGGCGTATCGATTGTGAGCGCGAACCCGCTTCGCGTGGTCGTGCAGGGCGACGATTCCGTGGATGCTCCGAGCGCTGCACAGGGCGACGACCTCGAGCGCTGACCGAGCATGCCGTGACTGCTGACACGCTATTTGCAACAGAGCCGGATTGCCCGTCCTGCGGCACCCGGTGCGTGCCGCGCCCCGAGGGCGAGTACCTGTGTCGTGGGTGCGACCTGATCGTGGTGGGGATGCTGCTGCTCGATGCCCCGTGATGAACCGAAGTGGCATCCGCTGCTGGCGGCCGTCGAAGGGCCAGTCGGTGTCTGGCGGATGATCGACGCGTTCGACCATGAGTATGGCGTCATCCGACTAGTGAGGTTGGACGGAGAACCGCGGTACCGGGCCGAGTTCCGTGGTGAACTCATCGGTTACGGATTGACGCTGCGGAGCACGTGCGAGCGACTCCACTGGACATTCATTGCTGCCCACGCGCCCGGCGGCGGGCGTGCCTCGCGCTATCCAGACTTTCGAGCGTGAATCCGCCCCCCCCCCCGGGCAGTGAGCGGCCCGAATGGGCGCGTTGCCCACCTTTTACCCACTCTTTTCGTCGAGATTACCGCTCGCTACTGGGCGCGTCCGTAGCTTGCAAATCGCTACTAACCGGGTGTTTTGTAGCCGCCAGTTAGGCCATGAAATGCCGATTCTCAATCAGTGGGTTCTCGGTTCAAGTCCGAGGGGGTGCACGGATAAGCCCCGAACCTCTCGCCAGGTTCGGGGCTTTTCTCATGCCGGGTGGCGAGACCTTGCGTCCCGCCGGGCGTGATCCGTCAGTCGTCCGACGAGCGCAGCTCGCGTCCGTGCACGGTGATCGCGTAGATGACCAGCACGTCGATCGCGATCACGATCAGCGACCACCACGGCTGCGCCGGGATCAGGAACAGCTGGCCGACCGCGCTGAGGCCCGCCACGATCACGGCCACGACCCGCGCCCAGCCCGCGCCCGAGAACAGTGCCAGGCCGGTGAGCAGGAGGCCGGCGCCGAGGATGACGTTCCACCACCCCCACCCGGTCAGGTCGAACAGGATCAGGCTCCCGCTCGTGACGACGTAGTAGTAGTCGGATCCGACCAGCGCGATGAACCCCTGCACGAGGCTGAACACGCCGTTGAGGATGAGGATGATGGCCGCGAAGCCGACCCACCCCACCCATCCCGTTGATCCCTTGACATCACTCATGGTCTTCTCCGTTCCTGTATCGATGGCCGGCGGACGGCGTCCGTCGGAGTTCGTGGCGAGCAGGTGCTCGTCGTCATTTCGTGCCGGATGCCGCGAGTTCGACGATGAACAGCGTCTGCGCCGCGATCATCCGCTCGATCTCACCAGGGTCGACGGACTCCTCGGAGGCGTGGATGCGCGACTGGGCCGTGTCCTCCGCGCCCCACAGCACGATGGCGCCCTCGGGCGCGACCTTCTTCAACGAGGCGACGAGCGGGATCGAGGCGCCGCTGCCGATCGACTCGACGGGCGCGCCGTAGGCTGCGGCCAGCGCGTCGTTCGCCGCGATGATCGCCGGGTGGCTCTCGTCGACCGCGAACGGTTGCCCCACCTTCACCTTCTCCACCTCGACCTCGCAGTTCCACGGCCGTTGCGACCGCAGGTGCGACATGAGGGCCTCGAGCTGCGCATCGCCGTCGGACCCGGGGATGATGCGCATCGACAGCTTCGCCGTGACCTCGGGCAGCAGCACGTTCGAGGCCTCCGCCGTGTTCGGCAGGTCCATGCCGAGCACGGTGACCGAGGGCTTCATCCAGATCCGGTCCGAGAGCGAACCGGTGCCGAGGAACTCGACGCCCGGCAGGATCGAGGAGCCGTCGCGGTACACCTCCTCGTCCATGTCGGCGCCGCCCCAGCTGCCGCTGTCCACTCCGGGGATCGTGGTGTCGCCGTTCTCGTCGTGCAGCGAGTCGAGGATGCGGATCATCGCGGTCATCGCATCGGGTGCCGCACCGCCGAACATGCCGGAGTGCACCGGGTTCGCCAGGGTCCGCACGGTCACCGTGCAGGCGACGTCGCCGCGAAGCGCCGTGGTGAGTCCGGGGCGACCGACCCGCTGCGGGCCGATGTCGGCGATCACGTAGGCGTCGGCGGCGAAGAGCTCGGGGTTGGCCTCCACGAACGCCTCGAGGTGGGAGATGGTCTCCTCCTCGCCCTCGACGAGGATCTTGAGGTTGCACGGCCGGTCGGGGCCGAGGAGCTTCAGCGTGCCGTAGTGGATGACGAGGCCCGACTTGTCGTCGGCGGCGCCGCGGCCGTAGATGCGGCCGTCGTCCTTCGTGACCGGCTCGAACGGCTCACTCGTCCACCCCTGGCTCTTCGGCGCGGGCTGCACGTCGTAGTGCGCGTAGAGGAGCACCGTCGGCGAGCCTGCGGGGCCCGGGAGATCCGCGTACACGCAGGGATACCCGTCGGGCACGTCGAGCAGCGTGACGCCGCTCGCCCCGGCCGCTTCGAAGAGTTCGACGACGGCGGCGCCCATGGCATGCACGGGTTCGGGGTCGAATCCCGGGAACGCCACCGAGGGAATGCGCACGAGCGCCTCGAGCCGCTCGATCACCTCGGGCATGAGCTCCGCGGCGGCCGCCGAGAACTCGTTTGGGTCGGACATGGTTCCTCCTTCGCAGATGGCACGGGAACCGCAGACGCGCCGTCGGGCGCGCCGCGGTCCGGGTACCGGGTCAGACCGGAATGACGAGCTGGATCAGGAGACCGGCCCCGACGACCGCGACCCACGAGACCAGCATCGGGATCGTGAACGAGTGCCAGACCGGCACCTGGGTGAGCTTCGTCGATCCGGTGAGGTCGGTCTCGACCGCGGCGATCTGCGAACCGTTCGCGGGGAACAGCCAGACACCGATCAGCGAGGGCCACATGGCGGTGATGACACCCGGCGCGAGGCCCGCGGCCAGCGCGATCGGGATCATCGTGTTCGTGGTCGCCGACTGGCTCGTCGTGAGACCGCAGACGATGAACAGGGCGACCGCGAGCAGCAGCGGGTTCGCCTCGATCATGGCGCCCAGCGGCTCGATGATCGTCTCCTCGTTCGCCGAGATGAAGGTGTCGGCCATCCAGGCGATGCCGAACAGTGCGACCGCCGCGACGAATCCCGCCTTCAGCAGAGGTTGCTCGACCACGGTGGCCGGCTTGACCTTGCGCACGAGGATGATGACGAGCGCCACGGTGAACATGATCATCTCGATGACGGTCGACATGCCGATCGGGACTAGCTCGCCCTCCTCGTCGGGGAAGGCCGGGCGCAGGCTCGGGAACAGGCCGAAGAGCACGATGAGCAGGGTGCCGGAGACGAAGATCCAGGCCGAGATCGCACCGCCCTCGGGAACGGGGTGCTCGATCGGCGTCTGCGGTGCGCGGTTCGTGCCCGAGTCGCCGGAGCCGCCGGTGATCGTGGTGGTCGTCGTGCCGGCGCCGCCGCCGACCTTCGCGTCGTACCGTGCCCGAAGCGAGGCGGGGACCTCGACCGTGCCGGCCTTCACCCGCGCGAGGAACTCCGGGTCGTCGACCAGGTCCTTGCCGAGGCGCTGCTGTACGAGCGACGTGACGACGCAGGCGACGAGGGCCGCCGGCAGTGTGATCAGCAGGATCTGCGGCAGTCCGAAGCCGGTGCCGTCCATCAGGACGAGGTAGGCCGCCATCGCCGCCGACACCGGGCTGGCGGTGATGCCGAGGCCGGAGGTCACGGTCGATGCCGAGAGAGCCCGCTCAGGTCGCTGCCCGTTTCGGTAGGACGTCTCGTAGATGACCGGGATGAGGGCGAAGAAGATGTTCGACGTGCCCGAGAGGACCGTGAAGACGAAGGCGACGATCGGCGCCACGTAGGTGAGCCGCTTGGGGTTGCGCTGGATGATCTTCGACGCGATCGACACCAGGTAGTCGATGCCGCCGGCTGCCTGCATCGCGGACGACGCGGTGATGACGGCGATGATGATGAAGAACGCGTCGATCGGGATCGCCCCCGGGGGCAGGTGGAACCCGAACACCAGGATGACCGTGCCGACGACCCCCCAGAGTCCGAGGCCGAGGCCTCCGGTGCGAACGCCCATGGCGATCGCACCGATGACGACGGCGCCCTGCAAGATAACGAGGAAGATGTCCACCGCAACCCCCAAAGTTCAGCGATGACCGACTAGATCGCCGGCAGTGGCGATGGCTGAACTGTACTGCCGCAAGGGGTTGACAGCCAAGAACCTGCGGGGGTGCGAGACGGCGTGTCGCGGGCGCCCGACATTCACCGAGAATCGCGTCGAGATCCGCCTCGCCACGGGGTGGGACGGGCGGTCCGCCAGGAGTCGCGAGTGGGGGAGCGAGCGCCCCGGTGGAGCCCTCGGCTCAGCCGACGTTGCCGAGTGCGGCGAGCACCCGCGGCGCCGCACCGCCGAGGTTCCAGCGCTCGGCGAAGTGCTCGAACGCGGCGATCGCGTCGCCCTCGAGCGGGCGGATCGTCGCGTCGAACTCGCCGAGCTCGAGATCGCGCACGACCTCGACGACCTTCGGGGCGACGTCGAGGTAGGCCGAGGCGTCGGTGAGGCGGGCGCGCATCGTGGCCGACAGCGGTACGGATGCATCGACCGCGGCCGCGCGGATGCCGTCGAGGTCGACGAAGTCCTTCAGGAGGCTCGCGGCCGTCTTCTCGCCGATGCCCTTGACGCCCGGCAGTCCGTCGGAGGCGTCGCCGCGCAGGGCTGCGAAGTCGGCGTACTGCTCGGGCAGCACGCCGTACCTTCCGACCACCGACGCGTCGGTGAGCACCTCGAGCTTGCTCATGCCCCGCGCCGTGTAGATCACGCGCACGCCGCTCGCGTCGTCGACGAGCTGGAACAGGTCGCGGTCGCCGGTCACCACGTCGACCGGCACGCTCGCCTGGGTCGCGAGGCTGCCGATGACGTCGTCGGCCTCGTGCTCGGCGGCGCCGACGATCGGGATGCCGAGGATGCCGAGCACCTCGCGGATGAGCGGGATCTGCACGACGAGCGGGTCGGGCGCCTCTTCGACGTCGGGCCCCGTGACGACGACCTCGACGACCCGGTGCGCCTTGTAGCTGGGGATGAGCTCGACGCGCCACGCGGGGCGCCAGTCGTCGTCCCAGCAGGCCACGAGCTGCGTGGGTTCGTAGTCGGTGACGAGCCGCGAGATGATGTCGAGCAGGCCTCGCACGGCGTTCACGGGTGTGCCGTCGGCCGCCTTGAGCGAGTCGGGCACGCCGTAGAACGCGCGGAAGTAGAGCGAGGCGGTGTCGAGGAGCATCAGGCGTTCGGTCACAGGGCGATCCTGCCACGGACGACCGTCGACCACGACGGCACGGCCGTCGCACACTTGCGGCGAGCGACGGTGCGACCCCCGTCCGGGGGCCGCGCTGTTCTCGCCCGGACGATAGATTGTGCGAGTCGCACGGGGGGTGCGTCGACCTTTGGGGGAACCGCATGCGCCGGAACGGGGCTGTGGTGATCGGTGTGCTCGCGAGTGCGGTGCTGCTGGCCACGACGGGATGCACGATGGACGCGGCCGACTCCGCGGAACCGCTCTCGACCGATCGCCCGGGGTTCGGCGATCCGCGGGTCGACGCCGTGGGGAGCGTGACGGAGGAGCGCGTCGACGAGGCGGTGGAGGCCCTTCCCGAGCTCGTCGAGACGACCATGGCCAAGCGCGGGATCCCGGGCCTGGCCGTGGCCGTCGTGTCCGGTGACGAGGTGCTCTACGCCGAGGGATTCGGCGAGCGGAACGTCGACACGGGTGATCCGGTCGACACGGGCACCGCCTTCCAGATCGCGTCGATGTCGAAGTCGGTGGCCGCGACCGTCGTCGCGCACGAGGTCGCCGCGGGCACGGTGAGATGGGACACGCCGATCGTCGAGAACCTGCCCGACTTCGCGCTGTCGGACGCCTGGGTGGGCGATCACGTGACGATCGGCGACCTGTTCGCGCACCGGTCCGGCCTGTGGGAGCACGCCGGCGACGACCTCGAGGACATCGGCTACGGCCGCGACGAGGTCATCGAGCGCCTGCGCCTCCTGCCCCTCACGCCGTTCCGAACCTCGTACGCGTACGGCAACTTCGACCTGACGACCGCCGCGGAGTCCGTCGCCCGCGCGGCGGGCACCACGTGGGAGGACCTGTCGGAGGAGGTGCTCTACGCACCGCTCGGCATGGACGCCACGAGTTCGAGGTTCGCCGACTTCGAGGCGAACGAGAACCATGCGGACGGGCACATCCAGGAGGGCGACGAGTGGATCGTCACCCCGAGCCAGCGTGATCCCGACCAGCAGTCGCCGGCCGGCGGCGTCAGCTCGAGCATCGACGACATGGCGGTCTGGCTCGAACTGCTGATCGCGGCATCCGGTCCGGGTGCCGACCCCGACCAGGAGATCGAGGGCGTCCTGACACCGGCCGCCCTCGCTCCCGCACTGGTGCCGCAGGGCGACTCGGGTCTCTCGCGCACCGCGTACCAGCGGTCCTCCTTCTACGGCTACGGGTTCAACACGAGCGTCGGTCCGGGCGGCCTGACGTCGCTCGGGCATTCGGGCGCCTTCGCGCTCGGCACGGGAACGACCTTCAGCGTGCTGCCCGACGCCGGGCTCGGCATCGTGGTGCTGACCAATGCGAGCCCCACGGGAATCGCCGAGACGATCGCGGCCGACTTCATGGACCTCGCCCAGTTCGGCGAGGTGCGCCAGGACTGGTGGTCGCTGGCCCAGCAGCAGTTCCCCGCCGGACCCGAGCCGTTCGGCGAGCTGGTCGGCGAGACGCCGCCGTCCGATCCCGCACCCGCGAAGGCGCTCGCCGACTACGCTGGCGTCTACGCGAACGAGTACTTCGGGGACGCGACCGTCTCGGTCGTCGGCGACGCGCTCGAGCTGACCGTCGGTCCGGGGACGATCGTCTGGCCGCTCGAGCACTGGGACGGGGACGTGTTCGTGTTCGAACCGGTCTCCGAGAACACGGAGCCCGGCAGCGTCTCGCAGGCGACGTTCGACGGCGGGACCCTCGTGATCGAATCCCTCGACGCGCACGACCTCGGCTCGTTCACGAAGGTGGAATGAGCCGTGCGAGCGGATGCCGCGACGGAAACATGCGGCATGGCGGTCACCGTGACGTGAACCGCTCGAAGCCGATCAGCTGCAGGCTCTCGTAGGCGAAGCCGGCGAGGCAATAGAGGCCGAGGGCGGCGCCGAGCAGCGCCTCACGGAACGAACCGGTGTCGCCCAGCAGCGGCAGCGCGACGTGACCGCTCGCGAGCCAGACGCGGTTCACCACGGGCGTGTCGCGCCAACGCTCGGGCGGTCGGAACACCTGCGGCCAGATGAGGCCCGGCAGGCCCCCGGTGGTCAGGAAGTCACCCGCCAGATGCGCGACGAACCCGAGCGTCACCGCCAGCGGGAACCACGCCACCTGCTCGGGTGCGAAGACCACGATCGCCGCGCCGAAGGCGGCTCCGAGCACCCACGCAGTGAGCCAGGTACGCACGTAGTCGCGCGCCTTCAGCCCGAAGCACGTCAGGACGGCGGTGCCGATGCCGGCGCCGATCGCGATCGTGCCGCCGCCCTCGACCTCGAACGTGACGAGCGTGAGCGCCCAGGCGAGCACCGCGACGACGAGCACCGCGATCGCCGAGTGCGCCCCCTGGCGATGCCCGCCGGAGAGCGAGCCGATCGCCCTCGTCACGAGTCGTCCGAGCACGGGCACCGAGTGCGCGATGGTGGCGCTGTGGTGGTCGGCGTCGGGCAGGAGCGCCGCCCCGGCTGCGACGGCAGTGCCGGCGAGGACGCCGACGGGATCGAGCGGGTATACGCCGAGGCCGACGAACGGCATCGTGCTGGTGACGACGAGCCAGGTCGCGGCACCGCTGGTCGCGTGCGTGATGCCCATCATGGCGTGGCGCCCGTCATGGCGTGGTGCTCCTCCGATCGGCACGGTGCTCGGCCGAACGGCCGTGGCCCAGTCTGCCGGGCGCCGCCGACATCGCGCGAACCGATCGCGGTCGACGGGGCGGGTCGTCGTCAGTCGTCGAAGCCGCGGGCCGTCAGCGCCTCGCCGAGGTGCTCGGCCGTGCGCAGGGCGCGCACGATCACGGGCACCGCGAGGGCCAGCAGCGAGCCCTCGGCGCCGCGGGCCCGTCGGGCCTCCATGACCTCCCGCACGAGGTCGGCGAGCAACGGCACGCACCGGATCGTGAGGGCGAGGGCGAGGCCGACCCGGTCGGCGTCCACCCATCGGCGGAACGGGCGGAGCAGGGCCTGCATCGCGTCGAGCGTCGCGCTCACGGGGGTCGTGAGCGTGTAGAGCGCGGCCAGCGCGACGGCGATCAGGAGACGCACGGCCATGATCGAGGCCGCCTCCCATCCGCCGAACACGACCTGCACGGGCACCGCGAACGCGAGCACCCAGAGGATCGGCACGATCTGTCGCACCGCGGTGCGCACGGGCACGCGCGAGAGGAGGAAGAGGAGGAGGACGATCCCGGATGCCGCGCCCAGCCAGACTAGGGACCCGATGAGCGCCGTAGCGGTCACGAAGGCCGCGAGCACGGCGAGCTTCACGAGCGCCGGCACCCGGTGCAGGAGCGAGGTTCCGGGGTGGAAGACGCCGATCACGGTCGCGACCTCATGCGATCAGCGCCCGGTAGGCGTCGAGGGCGACCGCCGGCACGTCGTCGGCGACCACCCGGCCGGTCTCCATCACGATCACCCGGTCGAAGTCCTCGAGCAGTTCCAGCTGGTGGCTGACGACGACGAGCTGCTCGTCGAGCGACGTGAAGTACTGGGCGATGCGTCGCGCGTTCCGCGCGTCCAGCAGGGTGGTCGGCTCATCGGCGACGACGATCGCGGGCTCCGCGACCAGCACCGAGGCGAGCGCCAGCAACTGCTTCTGGCCGCCCGAGAGCCGGTGCGCCGGACGGTCGGCGAGCTCGACGAGTCCGAACCGGTCGAGCACCGCGTCGACGCGGGCCGCGGCATCCGCCTTCTCGAGCCGGTGACGGCGGAGCGTGAACGCGACGTCCTCGCGCACGGTGGGCATCACGATCTGGTTGTCGGCGTTCGTGAACACGAAGCCGACGCGACGACGCACGTCGCGGCCGCGACGCGACACGTCGAGTCCGTCGACGCTCACGCGCCCGACGGTGGGGGAGACGAGCCCGTTGATCATGCGGGCGAGGGTCGACTTGCCGGAGCCGTTCGCCCCGACGATGCCGACCCGACGTTCGCGCAGCACGAGCGACACGTCGTCGACGACCCGCTCGTCGCCGAAGTCGTGGCTGACGCCCTCGAACACGATCTCGCTCATGCCGGCTCCTTCTCGCTCATGCGACCCGCTCCACGATCATCGCCACGCCCTGCCCGCCGCCGATCGAGCACGCCGCCAGCCCGGGGCGGTGGTCGTCGGATGCGGCCATCCTCGCGGCGAGCCTGACGAGCAGCACGGCACCGGATGCCCCCCACGGGTGCCCGAGCGCGATGGCGCCGCCGTCGCCGCTGATGAGCTCCTCCTCGATCCCGAGCTCGTCGGAGACGGCGAGCACCTGGGCGGCGAAGGCCTCGGTGATCTCGACGAACCCGAGGTCGCGGACCCCGAGGCCCGCGCGATCGAGTGCGGCACGGGCCGCCGGCGCGGCGCCGAGCCCCGGCAGGGCGGGGTCGCCGCCGGCGACGGCCGCGGCGCGGATCCGCAGGGCGGGGAGTCCGAGTTCGCGCGCGATCCGCTCGCTCGTCACGGCCATCGCGGCTGCGCCGTCGGAGAACCCGCACGAGTTGCCGGCCGTCACGGTGGCGCCGGCGCCCGACGAGAACGCGGGGGAGAACCTCGCGAGTCGAGCGGCGTCCAAGCCCGCGCGGGGCCGGTCGTCGCGGGCGATGCCGTCGACGGCGACGATCTCGCCGTCGAACGCGCCGGCGTCGCGAGCGGATGCCGCGCGGGCGTGCGACCTCGCCGCCCACGCGTCCTGGCGGGCCCTCGTGATGCCGCGCAGCGCGGCCAGGGCGTCGGCCGCGGGCCCCATGTCGGGGTCGGGCAGGCCGGTCGGGGCGAAGGGGGCGCGCGTGAATCGCTCGCCGGAGTCGGGCCACAGGCGATGCGGCGCGGTGGACGCCGACTCCGCCCCGCCTGCCAGCACGAGCCCGGCGTCGCCGGCCTTCACACGCGAGGCGGCCTGGAGCACCGCATCGAGGCCCGAACCGCACTGGCGATCGACGGTGACCCCGGGCACCTCGTCGCCGAGCCCGGCCCGCAGTGCGCTCACCCTGGCGACGTCGCCACCGGGGCCCATGCAGTTGCCCAGCACGACGTCGTCGATGCGGATGCCGCCCGGAGCGACCAGGCGCGCGACCTCGGCGAGCACCGGGGCGGCGAGGGCGTCGACGGTGCGGGTCGCGAACGCCCGCCCCGCGGTGCCGATCGCGGTGCGGCGGGCGGCGACGATGACCGTTCCTCCGCCGTGCGCGCCCGGCATCATGCCCGGCCCGACCGTGTCGGCGCGGCGGACTCGTCGAGCCGGCCGGAGGCGAGGGCGTCGCGCAGTTCGCGGCGTGCGACCTTGCCCGACGCGGTGTGCGGCACGGGGGCCGCGAACCATCGCCGCGGCAGTTCCGGTGCCGTCAGGCGGCCGCGGGCGGCCCTGGCGACCTCGTCGAGCGAGGCTCCGGGTTCGAGCTCGACGACGGCGACGACGCGTTCGCCGAGCAGGTCATGGGGCTCGCCGAGCACGGCCGCGGCGAGCACGCCCGGCACCTCGACGAGGCGGGACTCCACATGCTCGGCGAGCACCGTGGCGCCGGCCGTCGTGATCGCCGCATCGCCTCGTCCGAGCACGCGCCAGGCTCCTGTGGCGACGTGCTCGGCGAGGTCGCCCACCGTCGCGAAGGCGTCGTCGTCACGGCGGAGCATGCCGCCGCCGATCACCCCGAGGGCGAGGTAGGGCGAGCGCGCCCAGAGCTCGGTCGCGTCATCCGTCGCGGCACTCGGGCGCAACTGCACCTCGACGCCGGGGAACGGTCGCAGGTCGCCGCCGCATCCGGCGAGCACGAACGAGAGCTCGGCGGCGCCGTAGTACTCGGTGAGGCGGATGCCGCGGTGCTCCGCCACCGCCCGCAGCGACGGTGCCAGGACCGCTCCGGCGACGACGACCGACGGCGGGCAGTGCCCGCTGTCGAGCATGCGGGCGAGCCGGGTCGGCGTGGCGTGCGCGACCGACGCGCCGTCGATGGCATCGGTCGCCGTCGCGCCGAGCCAGAGCGCGTGCAGCACCGCGTAGAGGTGCATCGACGCGTGCAGCGGGCCGGTGACGGCGATGCGATCGTCGCGGCCGAGACCGGCGACCTCCGCGAGCGGGCCCGCGGACGCCAGCCACGAGCGACTCGTGCGCGCGACGACGCGCGGGGCGCCTCCCGAGGAGCCGGAGGTGAGCAGTGCGAGCTCGGTGCCGGCCGGCAGCGATGCGGCGAGGGCGTCCGCCTCGCGCTGCGTCCCGCCGACGAGCACCGGTCGCCCGCGATCGAGGGCCGCGAGCACGCGGATGACGAGCGTCACGGCGTCGAGGCCCGCCGGGCATGCGACCGGACCGTCACCGGCCGGAAGCCCGGCGCCGGCGACGCCCTGCGCGAGCTCGACGTAGCGCACGGCCCCGCCCTCGAATGCGAGGGCGGTCGCGTGCGGCGAGCCGTTGAGCCAGTCGCTCATGCCGACGCGTCGACCTGCTTCCGGCGCGCCCACGGCCAGGCCTGCGGGGTGATGAGGCCGGGCCAGGCGCGGTGCACGCCCTTCGCGACGAGCACGGTGATCACGACCTTCACGATGTCGCCGGGAAGGAACACCAGCGACCCCGCGAGGGCGATGCCGAGCGGCGTGCCCGTGATCGCGGCGAACACCGGGACCCCGACGAGGTAGATGGCGACGATTCCGCCGAGGGCGGTCCACGCGAGTGCGGGCACCAGCGGGTACTTCGGGAGGAGGCGGGCCGTCGCCCAGCCGATGACCACGACGCCGAGGAGCCAGCCCAGGAGGTACCCCACCGACGGCCCCACGAAGACGCCGAGCCCGCCGCGCCCGCCCGACAGGAGCGGGAGCCCCGCGGCGACGAGGGCGATGAGCAGGAGCACCGAGAGGAAGCCCTTGCGGGCGCCGAGGATCGCGCCCGCGAGCATGACCCCGAGCGTCTGGAACGTGATCGGCACGGCGGCGGAGCCGAGGTAGAGCGCGCCGGGCAGGCCGAGCGCGGCGATGAGCGCGGCGAACACCGCGATCTGGGCGAGGTCGGTCGCCGTGCTCCGACGCTTCGGGCGCGGTGATGCATCGAGTTCGGCGTTGTCGGTGGCGGTCATCGGTGCCTCTCGGTCGTGACGGGGGAGAGCCGGAAGGCTCGTCCATCACGCTAGGGAAGACACGTCGGCGCCCGCTCGGATCGCCGTACAAGAATCCGGGGTGGATTTTGGAACGGTGTCGGCCGCGGCCGCGAGCGGCCGATCAGGCCGCGCGCGCCTCGAACTCGTGCTCGGCGTAGATCGGCGTCTCGATCGAGGCCTCGGTCGGGACATCAGTCGTCGCGACGTCGGCGGTGGGCTCCGCCCACACGACGAGCGGAGCCGGCTCCCAGCTCAGGGCGAGCGGCTCGGCCTCGGCCGGCACGACGACCGCGACCGCGTCGCGCTCGTCGAGCACCGCGCGCGTCAGCTCCGCCGAGATCTGGTGCGTGATGACCGCATCGAAGATCTGGTCGGTGTCGTCGTCGGAACGCCGGACCAGCGACCAGGCGCCGTTCGGCCCGATGAACTCGGACAGCTTCGCGTTCAACAGCTCGAACAGGTGTTCGCCGCGCAGGTCGGCCGCGGTGGGGCGCGGCGTCTTGGCGGCGGCGTGCGCGGAAGCCTGTGCGGCAAGCCTCGCTCTGCGCCAACGGCGGAACATCGGTGGCCCCTCTCGGTGGGAATTCGGTCCCGTGCGGTTCGGGCCGCGCGGAGCTGCATCCAGTGTCAGCCCATGAGGGTTCGGGATGCCGGTGAACACGCCGCGAACGGCGGACTTCCCGATGCTACTCGGTCAGCTCGCCGTCGCGAGCCTCCTCGGCGACGGTGCCGATCGCGATGGCGAGCGTCGCCGCCCAAGAGACCCACATGAGCAGCAGCCGCCAGTCGCGCGGCCCGGAGGCGGTGGCGCGCACGACGCCCACTCCGCTGATGATCGCACCGAGGACGGCTCCGCTGAAGAGGTACTTGCGCATGCAGCCACGCTACCGTCCGGAACCGCTCCCGTGCGAGACATCCGCCGACCCTTGACATCGGAGGCCGATGGCCTCAGGCGGCATCGCCGCCGACGGCGTGCGCCCGGCCACGGTAGCCTGAACCGGAACTCGAGAAGGGACTCCGGTCGCATGAACCCAGTTCACCAGGACCCCGACCTGTACGTCGATCACGCCTACGACATGATCGTCGTGTCGAACCGCCTCCCGGTCGACTACGAGGAGCAACCCGACGGCGGTGTGGGGTGGAAGAGCTCGCCCGGGGGGCTCGTGACGGCGCTCGAGCCCGTCATGCGCGCCGCCGACGGCGCCTGGATCGGATGGGCGGGCGTCGCGGACCGCGAGTTCGACCCGTTCGAGCACGACGGGATCTCGATCATCCCCGTGCCGCTCAGCGACTCGGAGCTCGAGGAGTACTACGAGGGGTTCTCGAACGACACCCTCTGGCCGCTCTACCACGACGTCATCGCGCCGCCGTCGTTCCATCGCGAGTGGTGGGACGCCTACGTGAGGGTGAACCGCCGCTTTGCCGAGGCCGCGGCGCGTGCGGCCTCCGACGGCGCGGTCGTGTGGGTCCAGGACTACCAGTTGCAGCTCGTGCCGAAGATGCTGCGCGAGGCGCGACCCGATCTCGTGATCGGCTTCTTCAACCACATACCGTTCCCGGCATACGGCATCTACTCGCAGTTGCCCTGGCGTCGCCAGGTGATCGACGGGCTGCTCGGCGCCGACGTCATCGGGTTCCAGCGCACGGCCGACGCGGGCAACTTCTCGCGCGCCGTGCGGCGCCTGTTCGGGTACCGCACGCACGGCACCGTCATCGACGTGCCCGACCCCGGCTCCGCGTCGGATGCCGAGGTGCGGCGCGTCGTCGCCCGCGCCTTCCCGATCTCCATCGACGCCGCGGGCTTCGAGGAGATGGCGCGGCAGCCCGAGGTCCAGGCGCGCGCCGCCGAGATTCGCGAGAGCCTCGGGAACCCCGAGACGATCATCCTCGGCGTCGACCGGCTCGACTACACCAAGGGCATCCGGCACCGCATGAAGGCGTTCGGCGAGCTGCTGCGCGACGGCCGCCTGAACGTCGAGGACGTGACCCTCGTGCAGGTCGCGAGCCCGTCGCGCGAGCGCGTCGAGACCTATCGCCAGCTGCGCGACGAGATCGAGCTCACCGTCGGGCGCCTCAACGGCGACTACGCGACGCTCGGCCACCAGGCCATCGCCTACCTCCACCACGGCTATCCCCGCGAGGAGATGGTCGCGCTCTACCTCGCCGCCGACGTCATGCTCGTGACGGCCCTCCGCGACGGCATGAACCTCGTCGCCAAGGAGTACGTGGCCTGCCGGTTCGACGGCGACGGCGTGCTCGTGCTCAGCGAGTTCGCCGGGGCGTCCGACGAGCTGCGCCAGGCCGTGCTCGTGAACCCCCACGACATCGAGGGGCTGAAGGACGCCATCGTCGAGGCCGTGCGGATGCCGCGGCGCGAGCGCACCCGGCGCATGCGCGCCCTGCGGCGCCGCGTGATCGACAACGACGTGGCCAAGTGGTCCGCCAGCTTCCTCGAGACCCTGACCGGCGCCGGCATCATCAAGGCCGGCATCACCGAACCGCTGCAACGCGCGATCGAGGAGCTGGCATCCACCGAGCGCCTGCTCGTCGCCCTCGACTTCGACGGCACGCTGGCGCCGCTCGTCGACCGTCCCGACGACGCCCGTGCGACGGAGCGCGCGAGGGCCGCGATGGCGCGCCTCGTCGCCGCACCCGACACGCGCGTCGCGCTCGTCTCCGGGCGGGCGCTCGAGAGCCTCGGGCACGTCGCCGAACCCGGCGACGGGGTCCTGCTGAGCGGATCGCACGGCGTGGAACTGAAGCTCGACACCGGCGCGATCACGCTCGACCTCCGAGACGCCGAACTGGCGAAGCTGGCACAGCTCGGCCGCATCATCGAGCAGGTCGCCGCCGAAACCGAGGGGGCGAGGGTCGAGCACAAGCCGGCCGGCCTCGCGCTCCACACGCGCGGGCTCACCTCCAGCGCCGCGACCGCCGTGCAGCTCGCGGCGCGCGAGCGCGTGGCGGCCGAGCTCGGCGGGGTGACGGTGCGCACCGGCAAGTCGGTGATCGAGTTCGCGGTGCGCTCCACCGACAAGGGGGAGTCCTTCATCCGGCTCCGTCAGCATGCACGGGCGACCGCCGCGCTCTACGTGGGCGACGACGTCACCGACGAAGACGCGTTCGCGTCGCTCGACGACGGCGACGTCGGGGTCAAGGTCGGCCAGGGCAAGTCCATCGCGCCCTACCGGGTGCGCAATCCCGACGACGTCGCGGAGCTGCTCGAGCGCCTTGCGACGGCTCGTGAAGCGGCGGCGGAGGGCGCCTCCCGCTGGCAATAGACTCGACAGCATGTCGGAGTTCGATCCAAAACCGCGTAGTCGCACCGTCACCGATGGCATCGAGGCCATGACCAGCAGGGGCATGCTCCGTGCGGTCGGCATGGGAGATGCCGATTGGGACAAGCCCCAGATCGGCATTGCCAGCTCGTGGAACGAGATCACGCCGTGCAACCTCTCGCTCGCCCGCCTCGCGCAGGCCGCGAAGGAGGGCGTGCACGGCGGCGGCGGGTACCCGCTGCAGTTCGGCACGGTGTCGGTCTCCGACGGCATCTCGATGGGCCACGAGGGCATGCACTTCTCGCTCGTCTCGCGCGAGGTCATCGCCGACTCGGTCGAGGTCGTCATGCAGGCCGAGCGCCTCGACGGCTCGGTACTGCTCGCCGGGTGCGACAAGTCGATCCCCGGCATGCTCATGGCCGCGGCACGCCTCGACCTGGCCTCCGTCTTCCTCTACGCCGGCTCGATCGCCCCCGGATGGGTCCGCCTGTCCGACGGCACCGAGAAGGACATCACCATCATCGACTCGTTCGAGGCCGTGGGCGCGGTCAAGGCCGGCACCATGAGCGCCGAGGACGCCCACCGCATCGAGTGCGCGTTCGCGCCGGGCGAGGGGGCCTGCGGCGGCATGTACACCGCGAACACCATGGCGTCGGTCGCCGAGGCCCTCGGGCTCTCGCTCCCCGGCTCCGCCTCGCCGGCCTCCGCCGACCGTCGTCGCGACTACTACGCGCACCGCTCGGGCGAGGCCGTCGTGAACCTGCTGAAGCACGGCATCACGGCCCGGCAGATCCTCACGAAGAAGGCCTTCGAGAACGCGATCGCGGTGGGCATGGCGCTCGGCGGCTCGACGAACATCGTCCTGCACCTGCTCGCCATCGCCCGCGAGGCCGAAGTCGACCTCACGCTCGACGACTTCAACCGCATCGGGTCGAAGGTGCCGCACATCGGCGACCTCAAGCCGTTCGGCAAGTACGTCATGAACGACGTCGACCGTCGCGGCGGCGTGCCCGTGCTCATGAAGGCGCTGCTCGACGCCGGCCTCCTGCACGGCGACGTGCTCACCGTCACCGGCAAGACCATGGCCGAGAATCTCGAGGAGCTGAACCTCCCGCCGCTCGACGGCGAGGTGCTGCGCACGCTCGACAACCCGATCCACGAGACCGGCGGCCTCACGATCCTGCACGGCTCCCTCGCTCCCGAGGGTGCGGTCGTGAAGACCGCGGGCTTCGACGCGGCCACGTTCGAGGGGCCCGCGCGCGTCTTCGAGCGTGAGCGCGCGGCCATGGACGCCCTCACGGCCGGAGAGATCAACGCCGGCGACGTCGTCGTCATCCGTTACGAGGGACCCAAGGGCGGCCCCGGCATGCGCGAGATGCTCGCCATCACGGCGGCCATCAAGGGCGCCGGCCTCGGAAAAGATGTACTACTCTTGACGGACGGTCGATTCTCAGGCGGCACAACCGGACTGTGCATCGGCCATCTGGCACCCGAAGCGGTGGACGAAGGTCCTATCGCATTCGTGCGCGATGGTGATCTGATACGGGTCGATATCGCAGCTCGTTCCATCGACCTACTTGTCGATGATGCCGAGCTGGCTGCCCGCCGTGAAGGCTGGGCTCCGCTTCCCCCGCGCTACACCCGAGGCGTCCTCGCGAAGTACTCCAAGCTCGTGCGCTCGGCCGCTGAAGGCGCCACCACGGGCTGAGTGCTGCGACTCTCCGCACACATCGCTCATCAGAACAGGAACCGAATGACCACGGAATCCAGTCCCGTGCCATCGCCCGCCCTCGTGCCGTCGCACGCACCGGTTGAGATCACCGGTGCCGAGGCGGTCGTCCGCTCGCTCGAGATGCTCGGCATCACCGACGTGTTCGGACTGCCGGGCGGCGCGATCCTCCCCGTCTACGACCCGCTGCTCGACAGCAAGAAGCTCCGGCACATCCTCGTTCGCCACGAACAGGGTGCGGGCCACGCGGCCCAGGGCTACGCGTCGTCGACCGGCAAGCTCGGCGTCGCGATCGCGACCTCGGGCCCCGGCGCGACCAACCTCGTCACCGCGATCGCCGACGCGCACATGGACTCGGTGCCGCTGCTGGCGATCACCGGTCAGGTGTTCTCGAACCTCATGGGAACCGACGCGTTCCAGGAGGCCGACATCGTCGGCATCACGATGCCGATCACCAAGCACTCCTTCCTCGTGAAGGACCCGAGCGAGATCCCGGCCACGATCGCCGCCGCCGTGCACATCGCCACGACGGGGCGTCCCGGTCCGGTGCTGGTGGACATCACCAAGGACGCGCAGCAGGCCTCGTTCGCGTTCTCGTGGCCGCCGAAGATCGACCTCCCGGGCTACCGCCCGATCACGAAGGCGCACGGCAAGCAGGTCACGGCGGCGGCGCAGCTGCTCGCCGAGGCCAAGCGCCCCGTGCTCTACGTCGGCGGCGGCGTCATCCGCTCGAATGCGTCCGCCGAGCTGCTCGAGCTCGCCGAGACGACCAACGTCCCGGTCGTGACGACGCTCATGGCCCGAGGCGCGTTCCCCGACTCGCACCAGCAGCACCTCGGCATGCCCGGCATGCACGGCACGGTCCCGGCCGTGATCGCGCTGCAGGAGGCCGACCTGCTCGTCGCGCTCGGCGCCAGGTTCGACGACCGCGTGACCGGCAAGGCGGCGCTCTTCGCACCCAACGCGAAGGTCGTGCACGTCGACATCGATCCCGCCGAGATCTCCAAGATCCGCGTGGCCGACGTGCCGATCGTGGGCGACCTGAAGGACGTCCTCGGCGACCTCGTCGCGGCCTACCGCGAGCAGACCACCGCCGGCACGCCCGACATCGCCGAATGGTGGGCCACGCTCGACGGACTCCGCTCGGAGTTCCCGCTCGGCTTCTCGCAGCCGAGCGACGGGCTCCTCGCGCCGCAGTACGTGATCCAGCGCATCGGCGAGCTCACCGGACCCGAGGGCATCTACGCGGCCGGAGTCGGCCAGCACCAGATGTGGGCGGCGCAGTTCATCAAGTACGAGCGTCCGAACTCGTGGCTGAACTCCGGCGGCGCCGGCACCATGGGCTACGCGGTTCCCGCGGCCATGGGCGCGAAGGTCGCCGAGCCTCACCGCGACGTGTGGGCGATCGACGGCGACGGCTGCTTCCAGATGACCAACCAGGAGCTCGCGACCTGCACGTTGAACGACATCCCGATCAAGGTCGCGATCATCAACAACTCCTCGCTCGGCATGGTGCGCCAGTGGCAGACGCTGTTCTACGACGGCCGGTACTCCAACACCGACCTGAACACGGGCCACGACAGCGTGCGCGTGCCCGACTTCGTGAAGCTGGCCGAGGCGTACGGCGCGCTCGGCATCCGCGTCACGAAGGAGGAGGAGGTCGACGCCGCGATCAAGCTCGCGCTCGAGACCAACGACCGCCCGGTCGTGATCGACTTCGTCGTCTCGGCCGACGCCATGGTGTGGCCGATGGTGCCGCAGGGCGTCTCGAACAGCTACATCCAGTACGCCCGCGATCACTCGCCGGCCTTCAGCGAGGAGGACTAAGCATGTCGACCCACGTTCTGTCCCTCCTCGTCGAGGACAAGCCGGGCCTGCTCACGCGCGTCGCCGGGCTCTTCGCCCGCCGCGGCTTCAACATCGAGTCGCTCGCGGTCGGCCACTCCGAGATCGCGGGCCTGTCCCGCATCACGGTCGTCGTCGACGTCGACGAGTTGCCGCTCGAGCAGGTGACCAAGCAGCTGAACAAGCTCATCAACGTCATCAAGATCGTCGAGCTCGACCAGTCGCAGTCCGTCCAGCGCGAGCACCTGCTCATCAAGGTCCGCGTCGACAACACCACGCGTTCGCAGGTGCTCGAGGCGGTGAACCTCTTCCGCGCCCGCGTGGTCGACGTCGCCACCGACGCGCTCGTGATCGAGGTCACGGGCGACTCCGGCAAGACCACCGCGTTCCTGAAGGTGCTCGAGCCCTACGGCATCCGCGAGATCGCCCAGTCGGGCCTGCTCGCGATCGGCCGTGGCGGCAAGTCCATCACCGAACGCGTCTTCAAGAACTGAACGACCGGATGCTGCGGCCCCACGTCGCGGCATCCGCCGGCGGAACCCCATCACAAGGAGAAAGAACAGCACATGGCTGAGATCTATTACGACAAGGACGCGGACCTCTCGCTCATCCAGGCGAAGAAGGTCGCCGTCATCGGCTACGGCTCGCAGGGCCACGCGCACGCGCAGAACCTCCGCGACTCGGGCGTCGAGGTCGTCATCGGCCTCAAGGACGGCTCCAAGTCCATCGCCAAGGCCGAGGAGGCCGGCTTCGAGGTCAAGAACGTGGCGGATGCCGCGGCCTGGGCCGACGTCATCGTCATCCTCGCTCCCGACCAGTACCAGCGCCACATCTACGCGGAGTCCATCAAGGACAACCTCGCCGAGGGCAAGACGCTGGTCTTCGGACACGGCTTCAACATCCGCTTCGGCTACATCGAGGCGCCCGAGGGCGTCGACGTGATCCTCGTCGCCCCGAAGGCGCCGGGCCACACCGTGCGTCGCGAGTTCGTCGCCGGCCGCGGCATCCCCGACATCATCGCGGTCGAGCAGGACGCCTCGGGTTCGGCCTGGGACCTCGCGAAGTCCTACGCCAAGGCCATCGGCGGCACGCGTGCCGGCGTCATCAAGACGACCTTCACCGAAGAGACCGAGACCGACCTGTTCGGCGAGCAGTCCGTGCTCTGCGGCGGCGTCTCGCAGCTCGTGCAGTACGGCTTCGAGACCCTCACCGAGGCCGGCTACCAGCCGCAGATCGCCTACTTCGAGGTGCTCCACGAGCTGAAGCTCATCGTCGACCTCATGTGGGAGGGCGGCATCGCCAAGCAGCGCTGGTCGGTCTCCGACACGGCCGAATACGGCGATTACGTCTCGGGCCCGCGCGTCATCGACCCGCGCGTCAAGGAGAACATGAAGGCCGTGCTCGACGACATCCAGTCGGGTGCCTTCGCGACGCGCTTCATTGCCGACCAGGACGCCGGAGCCCCCGAGTTCCTCGCGCTGCGCGCCAAGGGCGAGCAGCACCCCATCGAGGTGACCGGTCGCGAGCTGCGCGCCCTGTTCGCGTGGAACTCGTCCGACGACGACGACTACGTGGACGGCGAGGTCGCTCGCTGACGCGAGCGGACCTGCCGACCTCTCCGTCAACGACGCTGATGCGGCGCCGCGCACGCGGCGGCGCCGACGGCGAGGTCGCTCGCTGACGCGAGTCACACCACCTGCTGGGACGGCGGGGTCGGCTTCGGCCGGCCCCGCCGTTTCGCGCGTGCTCGGATGAGCACGGAGAAATCCCGCCAGAGCCCTTGTCCCGAGGGCTCGGATGTGGTCGCATGTGTGGCCATGAGCCAACTCTCACATCACCATTCCGAACCCGTTCCCCGCTGGTGCTCCTGCGCCGTGCCCGACGACGACGTCGAGCCCGCCAGGTCGGGGCTGTCCCGACGCAACGTCCTCGTCGGCGCCTCCGCCGCCGGCGTCCTGGCCGCCGCAGGGTGGCCGGGAGCCGCCCAGGCCGCGCCCGACGACAAGTCCGTGACCATTACGGTCATGGGCACGTCCGACCTGCACTCGAACGTCGTCAACTGGGACTACTACAAGGACGCCACGTACAGCGACAGCGCGGGCAACACCGTCGGCCTCGCTCGCGTGGCGAGCGTCGTCGGGCAGATCCGTGCCGACCGCGGTCGCGAGCGCACACTCCTGTTCGATGCCGGCGACACCATTCAGGGCACGCCGCTCGGCTACTACTACGCCACGGTCGAGCCGGTGACCGAGACCGGCGCGATCCACCCGATGGCCGCGCAGATGAACGCGCTCGGCTATGACGCCGTCGCACTCGGCAACCACGAGTTCAACTACGGTCTCGAGTTCCTCGACCACTGGATCGAGCAGATGGACGCGCCCGTGCTCGCGGCGAACGCCGTGCACGCGGGCACGAAGGTGCCGAGGTTCCGCCCGTACACGATCAAGACGATCAAGGTGAAGGGCCGTCCGCCGATCCGGATCGGCGTGCTCGGCCTCACGAACCCCGGGGTCGTCATCTGGGACAAGGCGAACGTCTCCGGAAAGGTCGAGGTGCAGGGCCTCGTCGAGGCGGCGGCGCGCTGGGTGCCCCGCATGCGCGCCGAGGGAGCCGACATCGTCGTGGTGAGCGCGCACTCGGGCGACAGCGGCACGTCCTCGTACTCGGGCGACCTGCCCGTCGAGAACGCCGCCGCGCTCGTCGCGGCGCAGGTGTCCGGCATCGACGCGATCCTGTTCGGCCACGCCCACCTGGAGATCCCGCAGCGGTTCGTCACCAACGTCGAGACCGGCAAGCAGGTCATCATGAGCGAGCCGAAGAACTGGGGCCAGCGCGTGAGCGTGTTCGACCTGAAGCTGGAGTTCGTTCGCGGCAGCTGGCAGGTCGCGACGGCGAAGGCGATCACGGTGAACACGAACACGGTCGTCGACGACCCGGCCTTCGTCGCGTTGGTGCGATCCCAGCACGATGCGGTCGTGACCTACATGAACACGCCGGTCGCGAACTCGACCGAGGCGATGTCGGCGGCCGAGGCGTGCTGGAAGGACACCGCCATCCTCGACTACGTCAACGAGGTGCAGACGGCGACGGTCGCTGCGGCGGTCGCCGGAACGCCGGAGGCGGCGCTGCCGATCATCTCCATCGCCGCACCGTTCAACCGGGCCGCGAGCTTCCCGGCCGGTCCGGTCACGATCAAGGACGTCGCGGGTCTCTACATCTACGACAACACGCTCATGGCGTCGGTGCTCACGGGTGCGCAGATCAAGGACTACCTCGAGTACTCGGCGAAGTACTTCATCCAGGTCGCACCGGACGCCCCGATCGCGCCCGCATCGTGGACCAACGCCCGGTGGCCGAACGCCGACTCGCCCACGACGCCCGACTACAACTACGACCAGTTCTCGGGCGTGGACTACTCGGTCGACCTCTCCAAGCCGGTGGGGTCGCGCATCACGGGGCTGTCCTACGACGGCGTCCCGGTTGCCGCCGATCAGCGGTTCCTGGTCGCGGTGAACAACTACCGCCAGTCGGGCGGCGGCGGATTCCCGCACATCGCGGCGGCCCCGGTCGTCTACAACGCCCAGGTCGCGATCCGCGAGGCGATCGTCGCGTACGCCTCGGCGCAGGGCACGATCGACCCGTCGCAGTTCCATGTCGAGAACTGGCGGCTCGTGCGAAACGGGGTTCCCGTCTTCTGATCGGCCGACCGTGACGGCGGGGTCGACTCCGGTCGGCCCCGCCGTTTCGCATGCGGTCCAGCCCCCGAAGCTCGGCGGCCGGGAACTCGTCATCGCACCGACCCGGTAGCGTGTCGGGGTGACCCGAATCCTTCCCGTCGAGATCGCCGTCCAGGATGCCGCCGGCGTGCGCATCGCCCTCACGCAGGGGGCCGCACGCGTCGAACTCTGCCAGGCCCTCGGGCTCGGCGGGCTCACGCCCTCGGCGGGGCTCGTCGAGGCGGCCGTCGCAGTCGCAGGGGAGGCATCCGCCCCGAGCTTCGTGCACGTCCTCGTCCGCCCGCGCGGTGGCGGCTTCGTCTACGACGCCGACGAGATCGACACGATCGTGCGCGACATCCGATGGGCCGCATCGCAGGGCGCGCACGGCGTGGTCGTCGGCGCGGCCACGGATGCCGGATCACTCGACACGGACGCGATCGCCGCGTTCGTCGCGGCCGCCGAGGGCATCGACGTGACCGTGCATCGCGTCGTCGACGCGACGCCCGACCCGCTCGGCGCGGTCCTGCAGCTCGCCGGCCTCGGGGTGCGTCGCGTGCTCACCTCCGGCGGCGGGGCCGACTGTCGCGCAGGACTCACCACCCTCGCGCGCATGGTCGACGAGGTCGCCGGCACGCTCGAGATCATGGCCGGCGGCGGCGTGAAGGTCGACGACATCTCCGCCCTCGCGGCGGTCGGCGTCGATGCCGTGCACCTGTCGGCACGAGGCCGGGCCGTGCGCGGCGGCGTGAGCGGACCCGGCGGGGGAGAGGTCGGCTTCGACGAGACGGACGCATCGCTCGTCGCGGCAGCCGTGCGGGCAGCGGGTCCCAGAAACGAGCCGCCCACGGGCGCATGACGCCGATCCCGAGCCGAACGCCGGGCCGGAAGCGTCCGCCGCGGTCGAGTCGGCGCGGGTCTCGTTCGACTTCGGCGTCGCGCAGCCGCGCATCGAGGGTCGCTGCCTCGTCGAAGGCTGACGCCGCTGGCTAGGCTGGAGGCATGCGCGACCCCGATCCCCACGACGACGCCCTGCGCTGGGAGGGCGACGACGATCCGACGCTCGCCCCGGGATGGAAGACGGTCGGTTCGCCGGTCCCGACCCGTCCCGAACCGACGACCGCGTCGGGCGACGACGGCCCCGACACCGACGGGAAGGTGGACGCGGACGCGGACGCGACGACGGTGGCCGACGCCGCGGCATCCCATCGCGAGGTCGACGACGCCGACGCAGGCGATGACGCCGTCGACGAGGCCGCCCCGGCGCCCGCGCAGATCGGCTCGGTCGAGCTCGTCGTGCTCGGCGTCCTCGCGGGCGTCTACCTGCTCTACACGATCGGCTGGCTGATCAGCGCGCTCCGCACGTCGAGCCCCGGCGTCAGCATCGTGAGCGACTTCATGTACTCGCTCGGGCTCTGGCTCGCGGTGCTCGCGGCACCGTGCTGGTTCGCGCTCGCCCTCCGCTCGCGCGGGCGTCGCAGCCGTCTCATCTGGCTGATCGCGGGCGTGGTCGTGCTCGCACCGCTGCCGTTCGTCCTGGGGGTGACCGCATGAGCACGGCTCCGATCGCGCCCGATCACGGGCGTGGCCCCGCGGCATCCGACCCGGCAGGTGCCCGAGCAGGCGCCACGACCCATCCGGTGCCGCTGTGGCTCGAAGTGGCCCTCGCGGTCGTGTTCGGCCTGTTCTACGCGTTCGACGTGTGGGAGGTCGTCGAGAGCATCGTGCAGCTGCTCGGCATCGGCCTCTCGTTCACGGCCGGCGGATGGGCGGTCATGATCGCGGCCCTGGTTGCGCCGCTCGCCTGCTTCGTCGCGGCGTTCGCACTCGGTCGTCGAACCGGCGTGCTCGGGCGCATCGCGCTCTACTTCACCGGGCTCTGCGTCTCGGCCGTGCTGTTCCTCAGCCTGTCGGTGCTGCTCGGGCAAGTCGGCGGCGTCGTCGCCTGACCGACCGGTGGTGCGGGCGAGCCGGTCTGCGGGCATCGTCGCGCATCGTCACACGCACGGCGCGCCCTCGCGCCTGAAGTAGGCTGGGCGGGTTGCGCCCCCCATGGCGTGTGGCGCATCCCACCCACACACTGCAGCGCCCTGTGCGCGCAAGACCCGAAGGAACCATTCGTGTCAAAGCCGGTCGTGCTGATCGCAGAAGAACTCTCGCCCGCCACCGTCGACGCCCTCGGGCCCGACTTCGACGTCCGCAACGTCGACGGCACCGACCGTGCGGCGCTGCTGTCCGCACTCTCCGACGCCGAGGCGATCCTCATCCGGTCCGCGACCCAGGTCGACGCCGAGGCGATCGCGGCGGCGCCGAGGCTCCGGGTCGTGGCACGTGCCGGCGTCGGCCTCGACAACGTCGACGTCAAGGCGGCCACGACCGCCGGCGTCATGGTCGTGAACGCACCCACGTCGAACATCATCTCCGCGGCCGAACTCACGATCGGCCACATCCTGAGCCTCGCGCGCCACATTCCCGCCGGGCACAGCTCACTGGCTGCGGGCCAGTGGAAGCGGTCGGCCTACACCGGCACCGAGCTCTACGAGAAGACCGTGGGCATCATCGGCCTCGGCCGCATCGGCGCGCTCATCACCGCACGCCTGCAGGCGTTCGGCATGAACGTCATCGCGTTCGACCCCTACATCACGGCCGCCCGCGCGCAGCAGCTCGGCGTGCAGACCGTCTCGCTCGACGAACTGCTCGCGCAGAGCGACTTCGTCACCATCCACATGCCGCGCACGCCCGAGACGCTCGGCATGATCGGCACCGAGCAGCTCGCGAAGATGAAGAAGACCGCCTACGTCGTGAACGTCGCGCGCGGCGGCCTCATCGACGAGGAGGCACTGCACGACGCGCTGGTCGACGGCGTCATCGCCGGTGCCGCGCTCGACGTCTTCGTGCAGGAGCCGCCGAAGGAGTCGCCGCTGCTCGGCCTCCCGAACATCATCGTCACGCCGCACCTCGGCGCCTCGACCGACGACGCCCAGGAGAAGGCGGGCGTCTCGGTCGCCAAGTCCGTGCGGCTCGCGCTCGCGGGCGAGCTCGTGCCCGACGCGGTCAACGTCGCGGGCGGCGTCATCGACCCGTACGTGCGTCCGGGCATCCCGCTCGTCGAGAAGCTCGGCCAGCTCTTCTCCGGCCTCGCGCACGGGCCGCTCACGAGCCTCGACGTCGAGGTGCGCGGCGAGCTCGTCGACTACGACGTGAGCGTGCTGAAGCTCGCGGCGCTGAAGGGCGTCTTCACCAACGTGGTGAGCGAGACGGTGTCGTACGTGAACGCGCCGCTCCTCGCCGAGCAGCGCGGCATCGCGGTGCGCCTGATCACCGAGTCCGACAGCCCCGAGTTCCGCAACGTGATCACGCTGCGCGGCGCCCTGGCCGACGGCACGCAGGTCTCGGTCGCGGGCACGCTGACCGGCACGAAGCAGATCGAGAAGCTCGTCGGCATCAACGGCTACGAGCTCGAGGTGCCGATCGCGACCACGCACATCGTCATGGAGTACGTCGACCGCCCCGGCATCGTCGCGGTCTACGGCCAGGAGTTCGGCGAGGCCGGCATCAACATCGCGGGCATGCAGATCGCCCGCCGCGAGGCCGGCGGCTCGGCGCTCAGCGTGCTCACGGTCGACTCGCCGGTTCCCACCGACGTCCTCGACCGGGTCCGCGAGGCGATCGACGCGCAGATCTTCGTCGAGATCGACATCACCGAGTAGTCGAGACGACCTGTGGCGGATGCCGCGGCCGACCGGGTTCCGGTCGACCGCGGCATCCGTCGTCTCAGGGGCGGTGGTCGGCGTCGGCGTCGGAGCCGGCCGTGAGGCGTTCGAGCAGTGCGATGAGGTCGTCCATCTCGGCAGGGCCGAGCGGGTCGGATGCCGCGATCGCGGCCGCTTCGCCGTCGACGGGGCCGCTCGGGGCGTCGGCCTCGGCGCGAAGGGCTGCGTGGTAGTAGAGGCCGTCGCCGATCAGGGTGATCGCGAGGGCCAGCGTGGGGTCGCCGACGTGTCGGCCCAGCACGTCGAGCCAGCGGCCGCGCACGTCGTCGATGGCCCGCGCCGCGGCGTGATCGCCGCCCTGGGCGAGTCGAACGGTGGCGATGAAGGTGCGGTCGAGCGGGGTCTCGAGCTCGACCGATGACCGCACGAAGTAGGCGACGGCACCCTCGGGTGCGGCGTCGATGAGGGCCACGTCGTCGTCGATGAGGCGGTGCAACCGTGCCAGCAGGCCGGCGATGAGGGCGTCGCGGGTGCCGAAGTGGTAGAGCAGACCGCCCTTCGAGACGCCGGCGGCCCGGGCCGTGGCATCGATGGTCGCGCCGCGTTCGCCCTCGGCGATGATGAGGCGCTCGAACGCGTCGAGCACGGCTTCTCGCGCTGCGGGGGGTCGGCTCATGACTCCATTGTGGCGGAGATCGGGTCGGGTTCCGGCGTTGGCGGGTGCTGCGGCATTCTGTTACTATACCAACCGGACGGTACAGTAACCGTCTTCCGACGAGAACGAGCGAAACGCATGACCGAGAACACGACGAACATCGCCACCCAGGCGACTGCTGCGGCATCCGCCCCTGGATCGGGGGCGGCCCCGCGTGCGCCCCGCCGCGCCTGGGTCGCGCTCGCGGTGCTGATGCTGCCGGTGCTGCTGGTCTCGGTCGACAACACGGTGCTGAGCTTCGCGCTGCCCGAGATCGCGCTCGCCCTCGAGCCGACGGCCGCCCAGCAGCTCTGGATCATCGACGCCTACCCGCTGGTGCTCGCGGGCCTCCTCGTCGCCATGGGCAGCGCCGGAGACCGCTTCGGCCGTCGCCGGATGCTGCTGATCGGCTCGATCGGCTTCGCCGTGGTGTCGGTCGGCGCGGCCTTCGCGCCGACCGCCGAGGCGCTCATCGCGGCCCGTGCGGCACTCGGATTCTTCGGCGCGATGCTCATGCCCTCGACGCTGTCGCTGCTGCGCACGATCTTCGCCGACCGCGAGCAGCGCCGACTGGCGATCGCGATCTGGGCGACGGGCTTCGCGGCCGGCAGCGCGCTCGGCCCGATCGTGGGCGGCGTGCTGCTCGAGCACTTCGCCTGGGGCTCGGTCTTCCTCCTCGCGGTGCCGGTGCTCGTGCCCCTCATCGTGCTGGTCCCGCTGCTGATCCCCGAGAGCCGCGACCCTGCTCCGGGCGCCATCGACGTGCCGAGCATCCTGCTCTCGCTCGCGGCCATGGTGCCGATCGTCTTCGGGATCAAGTCGATCGCGACCGAGGGCCTCGGCGGATTCGGCATCCAGGCGATCGTGCTCGGCGTGTTCTGCGCGGCGTGGTTCGTGCGCCGTCAGCTGCGCAGTGCGACGCCGATGCTCGACGTGCGCCTGTTCGCGAAGGGATCGTTCGGCGGCGCCGTGCTCGTGAACCTGTTCAGCGTCATCGCGCTCGTCGGCTTCCTCTACTTCGTGTCGCAGCACCTGCAGCTCATCGCCGGGCTGAGTCCGGTGCAGGCGGGCGTCGCGCTGCTGCCCGGGCTCGTGGCGATGATCATCGCCGGACTCGTGGTCGTGCCGATCGCACGACGGGTGCGCCCGCGCGTGCTCGTGCCGACGGCGCTCGGGCTCTCCGGCCTCGGCTACCTCATGATCGCGCTCATGACGGACGCCGAGTCGATCGCGCCGATCGTGATCGCGTTCGTGCTGCTCGGCGTCGGCATCGGCGCCGCCGAGACGGTGTCGAACGAGCTCATCCTCTCGAGCGCGCCGTCCGACAAGGCCGGCGCCGCCTCCGCGGTCTCCGAGACCGCGTACGAGCTCGGCGCGGTGCTCGGCACCGCGGTGCTCGGCAGCATCCTCGCCGCGCACTACCGCAGTGCGCTCGCGCTGCCGGCCTCGCTGACTTCGGCCCAGGCGGATGCCGCACGCGAGACCCTCGCCGGCACGACGGCGGTGGCCGACCAACTGCCCGCCGGCGTCGCCGACCAGCTCCTCGCATCTGCGGCCGCGGCGTTCGACGGAGGCGTCGTGCTCACCTCGCTCATCGGCGTGGCGCTCATGCTCGCCGCCGCCGTGATCGCCGCGGTGACGCTGCGCAACCCGCAGCCCGCGACCGGCGAGTCGTCGCGCTGAGTCGATCGCGCGGAGGCCGGAACACGAACGAGCCCGCCCGTGCCATCGCGGCATCGGACGGGCTCGTTCGGTCGTGGTGGGTCAGAGCTCCTCGGGCCCGGGACCGGGGCGCGACTGCTCGCTGCGCGTGACGCGGTTGCCGGTCGACGGGTCGATCGAGGTCTGACTGGTGGCGACCGTGCGGCGGCGGCGCGCCATCAGCACCAAGCTGAGGACGACGACGACCGCGCCGGCGGCCATGAGGATGTAGCCGACCAGCTGAAGGTCGATCCAGTCGACGCTCACCTGCAGCGCGAAGGCGAGGATGGCGCCGATGACGAACAGGACGATTCCGAGTCCGAGACTCATGAGCTACCTCCAATGCCGGGGCGGTCGGATGCCGCGTCCGACGGCGGCGGGGACGTGCCCCGCACAGCGTCAGGCTAGCCCCGTCAGCCACTACGCTGGGAGGGCTGGTGCACGAAGGGACGTTCATGGTACGCACGGTCAAGCTCGCAGTCATCGCCGGAGACGGAATCGGCCCCGAGGTGGTCGCCGAGGCCCTGAAGGTGCTCGAGGCTGCCACGGCCGCAACCGACGTCGCCTTCGCGCAGACGCCGTTCTCGCTCGGCGCCGCACGCTACCTCGAGACCGGCGACGTGCTCACCGACGAGGACCTGGCCGCCATCAAGGGCCACGACGCGATCCTCCTGGGCGCCGTCGGCGGGGTGCCGGGCGATCCTCGCCTCGCGGGCGCCAACATCGAGCGCGGGCTCCTGCTGAAGCTCCGCTTCGAGCTCGACCACTACGTCAACCTCCGTCCGACCGTGCTGCACGAGGGCGTCGCGAGTCCGCTCGCGAACCCCGGCGAGGTCGACTTCGTCGTCGTGCGCGAGGGCACCGAGGGGCCGTACGTCGGCAACGGCGGGGCCATCCGCGTGGGCACCCCGGCCGAGGTCGCGAACGAGGTCTCGGTCAACACCGCGTTCGGCATCGAGCGCCTCGTGCGCTACGCGTTCGCCGCGGCATCCGCCCGCCCGCGCAAGAAGCTCACCCTCGTGCACAAGACCAACGTGCTCGTGTTCGCGGGCTCCCTCTGGAAGCGCACGGTCGATGCGGTCGCGGCCGAGTTCCCCGACGTGAGCGTCGACTACCTGCACGTCGACGCGGCGACCATCTTCCTCGTGACGGATCCTGCTAGATTCGATGTCATCGTCACGGACAACCTCTTCGGCGACATCCTCACCGATCTGGCCGGCGCGATCAGCGGCGGCATCGGTCTCGCAGCCTCGGGCAACATCAACCCCGACGGACGATTCCCCAGCATGTTCGAGCCGGTTCACGGTTCCGCACCCGACATCGCCGGGAAGGGCATCGCCGATCCGACCGCGGCGATCGGCTCGGTCGCGCTCCTGCTCCGCCACCTGGGCGAAGCGGATGCCGCGTCCGTGATCGAGCGGGCGATCGCCGCCGACATCGCCGACCGCGGCGACGTGGCCCGATCGACCTCCGACGTCGGCGACGCGATCGCCGCACGCATCGGCTCTCACGACTGATTCATCGCATCGAAGGACACATCATGACGATCAACCTCCCGCTCCAGGCACCCTCACCCGCCGGACTCATCTGGCAGACCGTCCGCAACGAGCAGGCGAAGTCCGACGAGGAGCGGGAGGCGGTCCTCGCCGACCCCGGCTTCGGCAACCACTTCACCGACCACATGGTCGACGTGTGCTGGTCGGAGAAGGGCGGCTGGCACCGCCCGCGCGTCACGCCCTACGGCCCGATCTCGCTCGATCCGGCCGCGGCCGTGCTGCACTACGCGCAGGAGATCTTCGAGGGCATGAAGGCCTATCGGCACGCCGACGGGTCGATCCACACGTTCCGCCCCTACGAGAACGCCGCCCGCATGCAGCGTTCCGCCCGGCGCCTGGCGCTGCCCGAGCTGCCGAGCGAGATCTTCATCGAGTCGCTGAAGAAGCTCATCGCGGTCGACGCGCAGTGGGTTCCCGGTGCGCCCGAGACGAGCCTGTACCTGCGTCCGTTCATGTTCGCGAAGGAGGCGTTCCTCGGCGTGCGCCCCGCGAAGAAGGTCGCGTACTACGTCATCGCGAGCCCGGCCGCCGCGTACTTCCCGGGCGGCGTCGCCCCCGTGAACATCTGGCTGTCGACGAACTACGCCCGCGCGGGCAAGGGCGGCACCGGCGCGGCCAAGACCGGCGGCAACTACGCGTCCAGCCTGCTGCCCCAGGCCGAGGCCTACGAGAAGGGCTGCCAGCAGGTCGCCTTCCTCGACGACGCGGGCAACCTCGAGGAGCTCGGCGGCATGAACGTCGTCATCGTCAAGCGCGACGGCACGCTCGTCACGCCCGAGTCCGACTCGATCCTCGAGGGCATCACACGCGACTCGATCCTGCAGCTCGCGGCCGACCGCGGCCATGCGGTCGAGCGCCGTCACGTGCCGATCAGCGAGTGGCGCGCCGGCGTCGAGTCCGGCGAGATCGTGGGTGCGTTCGCCTGCGGCACCGCGGCGGTGGTCGTGCCGATCGGGCGCCTGCTCGCCGACGACTTCGAGATCGTGCACGCGCACGCCGAGGCATCCGACCTCGCGCTCTCGCTGCGCGAGGAGCTCACCGACATCCAGTACGGTCGTCGCGAAGACCGCCACGGTTGGATGCTCCGCCTCGACGCATGAGCGAGGCCGACCTCCCGACGGCGGATGCCGCGGTCGCGGCCGCGCGCATCCGCTCGTTCGTGCGAGCCGACACCGAGGCCGTCGTGGCCCTGTGGCGCGAGTCCGGACTCGTCGTGCCGTGGAACGACCCGTACGTCGACATCGAGCGCAAGCTCACCGTGCAGCCCGAGCTCTTCCTCGTGGCCGATGTCGACGGCCGGCCGGCGGGCACCGCGATGGTCGGCTTCGACGGGCACCGCGGCTGGGTCAACTACCTCGCGGTGGAGGCGGGCCTTCGCGGCGGCGGCCTCGGGGCGCGCCTCATGTCCGAGGCCGAGCGGCTCCTCGCCGAGCGCGGGTGCCCGAAGCTGAACCTCCAGGTGCGCTCGTCGAACACGGCCGTGATCGAGTTCTACCGGCGGCTCGGCTACGGGGTCGACGAAGTGACGAGCCTCGGCAAGCGGTTGATCCCCGACACCCCACCGGCCGGGTAGGGCGCACAGCGCCCCTGTCGTGAGCCGGATACGCTGAAGCCATGAAGATCGCGCGCTTCTCACACGGTGAGTCCATCTCGTTCGGCGTCCTCGACGAGGAGGAGGGCGAGCTGGTCGTGCTGAAGGCCGACCCGATGTTCGCGGGCTACGAGCCCACCGGCCAGCGCGTGGCCCTGGCCGACGCGACCCTGCTCGCCCCGGTCATCCCGCGGTCCAAGGTGGTCGCCGTCGGCAAGAACTACCGCGAGCACGCCGCCGAGATGGGCGGCGAGGCGCCCGCCGAGCCGCTGCTCTTCCTCAAGCCGAACACCTCGGTCATCGGCACGGCCGACATCATCGTGCTGCCGCCGCAGAGCGAGCAGGTGGAGCACGAGGGAGAGGTCGCCGTCGTCATCGGCCGCGTCGCGAAGAACGTCTCCGAGGCCGATGCCGCGGGCGTCATCTTCGGCTACACCATCGCCAACGACGTGACGGCCCGCGACCTGCAGCGTCGCGACGGCCAGTGGTCGCGCGCGAAGGGCTTCGACACGTTCTGCCCGCTCGGGCCGGTCATCGACACCGACCTCGACCTCGAGCACGGCACGATCGAGACCCGGGTGAACGGCGAGGTGCGCCAGCAGGGCGCGCTCGCCGACATGGTGCACTCGATCCCGGCGATCATCGCCTACGCCTCGAGCGTGTTCACGCTCCTGCCCGGCGACGTGATCCTCACGGGCACGCCGGCGGGCGTCGGCCCGCTCGTCGACGGCGACGTCGTCGAGGTCGAGGTCTCGGGTCTCGGCACGCTGACGAACACCGCCCGGCGCATGTAGCGTCGGCGGGTGCGCCCGCCCCGCTCAGGACCGGATCGTCGTCGTCGCACCGGTACGTCGCAGCGCGTTCGCGGCGAGGTCGACGTCCTCGTCGTCGTTCCACACGTGGAACGCCACGCGCGCTCGACCGGCGCGCCCGGACGCCGTGACGCCGGCCGCGGTGAGCGCGGCGAGGTCGCACCCGTCGGCATCCGTCCAGGTCACGATCGCGCTGTCGGATGCCGCGAGCCCGAGCCGCGCCCGGAACGCGTTCGCGAGGCCGACGTCGTGCCCGCGCACGGCCTCCATGTCGAGCGAGGCCGCGAGGCCGAGGGCGGCCTCGGCACCCGCCCACGCGTGCCAGGCGGGGGAGACGTCGAAGCGCGTGGCATCCGGCGCGACGTGCAGGTCGGGCCCGTAGCACGAGGCCCAGGGGTCGGCGCCGGAGTACCAGCCGGCCGTGATCGGCGTCAGCTCGGCGACCGCGCGGTCGGAGAAGGCGGCGAAGGCGGCGCCCCGGGGGGACCCGAGCCACTTGTAGGCGTGGCAGACGACGAGGTCGGCATCCACGTCGGTGGTCGGCATCCAGCCGGTCGCCTGCGTGGTGTCGAGGAGGGTGAGCGCGCCGGCGTCGCGGGCGGCGACGGCGAGCGCCGCGGCATCCGCGATCTCACCGGTCGCGGACTGTACGAGCGAGGCGGAGACGAGCCAGGTCGCCGGGCCGACCTCGTCGGCGAGCGCGTCGAGCGGCACATGCCGCACGCGCAGGTCGCCGCGGGCCATGAACGGCGCGACGATCGAGGAGAAGTCGCCGTCGACGCAGAGCACCTCGGCGCCGACGGGGGCGGATGCCGCGGCGAGCGCCACGAAGACCGAGGCCTGCGACCCGGTCGCGACCTGGGACGGTCGGGCGCCGAGCAGCGTCGCCGCGTGGCCGCGCGCCCGTTCGAGCGAGGCCGAGTAGTCGGCGGCGGTGGCCCGGCCGGTGGCCCACGCGTCGAGGTCGCGACGCACCGCGACCCGCGTGACGTCGGCCGGGAGTCCGAGCGTGCAGGCGGCGAGGTAGCCTCGGCCGGTCGAGTAGCGGGATCGTTCGGGGTGCATGCCTCCAGCCTCGACCGCATTGGGCTATTGCACAACGGCAACTGTGCAATCGAATGCATGCGCAACAGTTATGATTCGGGAATGTCCGACGCCTCGATCGAAGCCCTCGCCGACGCCCTCGACCTTCAGACCGTGCGCGTCGTCGGGCGCATCCGCGAGCACGGCTCCCTGACCGCCGCCGCGGCCTCGCTCGGCTACAGCCAGCCGGCCGTGAGCCAGCAGTTGCGCCGCTTCGAGCAGCGCACGGGCATCGCGCTCGTCGAACGGGCCGGCCGCGGCATCCGCCTGACCGAATCGGGCCGCGTGCTCGCGCGCCACGCGAACGCCGTGGCGACCACGCTCGAGGCGGCGGCGGGGGAGCTCGCCGAGATCCGCGGGCTCCGTGCGGGGCGCGTCCGCCTCGCGGCGTTCCCGTCGGCATCGGCCACGCTCGTGCCCCGGCTCATCGCGGGCCTCGCGGCGCGGCATCCGGGCGTCACCGTCACCTACGTCGAGGCCGAGCCGCCCGAAGCGGTCGCGGCCGTGCGCGGCGACCGGGCCGACCTCGCGATCACGTTCAGCTACCCGGGCGATCGCGACGACCCGCACACCGAGAGCGCGCGGGGGCTCGACGTGCGCTCGATCGGCGCCGAGCGCATCCGTCTGGTGCTGCCGCAGGAGCACCCCGCCGCGGCATCCGACGTCGTCGACCTCGCGGACCTCGCCGACGAGGCGTGGATCGCCGGATGCCCCCGCTGCCGCGGACACCTGCTCGAACTGACGACGAAGGCCGGGTTCCGGCCCCGCATCGGCTTCGAGACCGACAACTTCGTCGCCGTCGAGTCGATGGTCGCGCAGGGACTCGGCGTCGCGCTGCTGCCCGACCTCGCCCTGGCGGCGTCGCCGCGGCATCCCGGCGTCGTCACGAGGCCGACGACGGGCGCCGACGTGCGATCGCTGCACCTGGTGACCGCGCGCGGCGGGACCCGGGTGCCGGCCGTCGCCGCGGCGGTCGCGGTGCTCGAGGAGCTCGCGCCGCGGTAGGTTCCGGCCCCTCGGTACGATTGAGGGGATGTCTGAGACAACCCACCCCACGACCACGGCCACCGGCAGCGACGTGCGCGTCCGCTTCTGCCCGTCGCCCACCGGCACGCCGCACGTCGGCCTCGTCCGCACGGCCCTCTTCAACTGGGCGTACGCCCGCCACACCGGCGGCACGTTCGTGTTCCGCATCGAGGACACCGACGCCGCCCGCGACAGTGAGGAGAGCTTCGAGCAGATCATCGACGCCCTCACCTGGCTCGGCCTCGACTGGGACGAGGGCGTCGGCAAGGGCGGCCCGAGCGAGCCCTACCGGCAATCGCAGCGCAGCGACATCTACCAGGACGTCATCGCCCGGCTCAAGGCCGCGGGCCACCTCTACGAGTCGTTCTCGACCGCGGAAGAGATCGATGCGCGCAACCTCGCGAACGGCCGCCCCAAGCAGCTCGGGTACGACAACTACGACCGCGACCTCACCGACGACCAGAAGGCCGCCTTCCGCGCCGAGGGCCGCGAGCCCGCCCTGCGCCTGCGCGTGCCCGAGGCCGACCTCGGCTTCGACGACCTCGTGCGCGGCCGCATCGACTTCCCGGTCGGATCGACCATCGACTTCGTGCTCGTGCGACCCAACGGTGCGCCGCTCTACACGCTCGTGAACCCGGTCGACGACGCCCTCATGGGCATCACGCACGTGCTCCGTGGAGAAGACATCCTGAGCTCGACGCCCCGCCAGATCGCGCTCTACCATGCGCTCATCGACATCGGCGTGACCACCTTCGTGCCCCGCTTCGGCCACCTGCCCTACGTCATGGGCGAGGGCAACAAGAAGCTCAGCAAGCGCGACCCCGAGTCGAACCTGTTCCACCACCGCGACCGGGGCTTCATCCCCGAGGGGCTCGTCAACTACCTCGCGCTCCTCGGCTGGGGCTTCTCCGCCGACCGCGACGTGTTCAGCCGCGAGGAGTTCATCGCCGCGTTCGATGTCGCGAACGTCAACCCGAACCCGGCCCGCTTCGACCAGAAGAAGGCCGAGTCGATCAACGGCGACCACATCCGGCTCCTCGAGCCCGCCGACTTCGCCGCGCGCACCGTTCCCTACCTCGAGGCCGCGGGCGTGCTCTCCGGGCCGCTCGAGCCCGCCCAAGAGGCGATCCTCGCCGAGGCCGCACCGCTCGTGCAGGAGCGCATCGGCCTGCTCGGCGAGGCGCCGGGCATGCTCGGCTTCCTCTTCACCGATGCCGCGGGGCTGACCTACGACGACGACGCGCTCAAGGGGCTGCCCGCCGACGCCGCCGCCGTGCTCGCCGCGTCCCGCGAGGCGCTCGACCGGCTGCCGGCCGGGGAGTGGACGCACGACCAGATCGAGCAGGCCCTGCGCGCCGCCCTCATCGACGGCCTCGGCCTGAAGCCGCGGGTCGCCTTCGGCCCCCTCCGCACGGCGATCTCGGGTCGACGGGTGTCGCCGCCGCTGTTCGAGTCCATGCAGATCCTCGGCAAGATCGACTCGCTCGAGCGCATCGACCAGCTCGCGGCCCGCGTCGGCTGAGTCGCGGCGAGCGGATGTCGCGGCTCCGCGCCGCGGCATCCGCCGCGATCGAGCGAGTCGATCGGGGCATCGGAGCGGTCTCGGTTTGGACGTGCTCGATCCATAGGCTAGAGTCGTATGTCGGCGCGGAACTCCGGTTTCAAGCCATTGGGGTATGGTGTAATTGGCAACACGGCGGTTTCTGGTTCCGTTGTTCTTGGTTCGAGTCCAGGTACCCCAGCAAGCGAAGTGAGATGAAGAGGCCCGGTTTTCCGGGCCTTTTCTCGTATCCGGGGCCGTCGTCCCGCCCGGTGCCCCGGGCGGACGATCATCGTCTCGGCGGTCGTGGCGGGCTCCGTCGAGCCGACCCTGAGAACTCCTCACGGCGCGCCGTGGCCGCGGTACTGGACATGATCGCCCGCCTGCGGTGAGATTGGGAGCGACCAGCATCGTCCGCCCTACAGGACGACCGGTACGGCCGTGGGGGTGGGCCTGGAATGGAACGCAACAAGCGCAACCGCGATTTCGCAGAGACGCGAACGCCCATCGGGGTGCTCGGCGGTTTCGCGGGACTCGTCATCGCGAGCGCGATGGCCGCCGCCCTCATCGTCGTCGGCGTCACGCCGGCTCTCGCGACCGTCGGCATGGCGGCATCCGGCACGATCGACATGTTCGAGCGGCTGCCGGGCTACCTCAAGATCGGCGAGCTCTCGCAGAAGAGCAACATCTACGCGACGCAGTCCGACGGCACGACCGTGCTCCTGGCCTCCTTCTACGACCAGAACCGGGTCGAGGTCGGGTGGGACGAGGTCAGCACGTTCGTGAAGGACGCGGCGGTCGCAGGAGAGGACCCGCGCTTCTACGACCACGGTGGCGTCGATCTCCAGGGCACCCTCCGCGCGGCCCTCACGACGGCCGCGGGCCGTGACACCCAGGGCGGCTCCTCGATCGCGCAGCAGTACGTGAAGAACGTCCGCGTGCAGCAGTGCGAACGCGATGCCGACAAGGTCGCGCTCGAGGACATGACCGATGACGAGATCGCCGCGCTGACCGGTGACGAGCGGTTCGCGCTCGTCGAGGACGCGCGCCTCGACTGCTACGACAGCGCGACCGAGACGAGCATCGACCGCAAGCTGAAGGAGATGCGCCTCGCGATCGGCGTCGAGAAGCGGTACTCGAAGAACGACATCCTGCTCGGCTACCTCAACATCGCCGGCTTCGGCGGCACCGTGTACGGCATCGAGGCGGCCGCGAACTACTACTTCAGCACCACCGCGGCGAAGCTGACGCTGCCGCAGGCCGCGTCGCTCGTGGCCATCGTGAACAATCCCGTGAAGTTCCAGCTCGACAAGCCGAGCAGCAAGACGAACGGCGTCGAGAACGGATACGCCGCGAACCGGGAGCGGCGCGACTACCTGCTTCGGCACATGCTGAAGGAGAAGAAGATCACGCCCGAGCAGTACCAGGCCGCGGTCGAGACGCCCGTCGAACCGGCCATCACCGAGCCGAGCACCGGATGCCAGACGGCCGGCGGTTCGGCGTACTTCTGCGACTACGTCAAGCACATCCTCCAGAACGACCCGACGTTCGGCGAGGACGACGACGAGCGCATGCTGAACTTCCGCCGCGGCGGATATCAGGTGTACACCACGCTCGACCTCGACCTCCAGTACTGGGCCGAGCGCGCACTCACCGAGAACGTGCCCTCGACGTACCCCGGATGGGATGTCGGCGGCGTGATCTCGACCGTGCAGGTCGGAACCGGTCGCGTACTGGCGATGGCACAGAACAAGGTCTACAGCCAGGATCCCGAAGTCGCCAGCAACCCGAACTACTCGGGCATCAACTACAACACCGACTACGACTACGGCGGGTCGAGCGGGTTCCAGCCCGGCTCCTCGTACAAGGTCTTCACGCTCGCCGAATGGCTCGCCGAGGGGCATGCCCTGACTGAACGGGTCAACTCGAGCCGGAAGAGCAACTGGGGCGCGTTCAACGACAGCTGCCTCGGCACCCAGTACGCGGATGCCGGGTGGAATCCGCGCAACGACGCGAACGAGCCCGGCGGCCGCTACAGCGCGCTCGAGTCGACCATCGGCTCGATCAACACCGGATTCCTCGGCATGGCCAAGCTGATCGACCAGTGCGGCATCGCGAACAAGGCGCGGGCGTTCGGGGTGCACCGGGCCGACGGGAATCCGCTCGTGCAGTACCCGTCGGCGGTGCTCGGCATCAACGAGGTCGCGCCCCTCAGCATGGCGGTGGCCTTCGCCGGCATCGCGAACGACGGCGTGGCCTGCACCCCGGTCGCGATCGATCGCATCGTCGGCCCCGACGGCGAGGAGATCCCCCCGCCGAAGTCCACGTGCGAGGCGGCCGTGACCCCCGAGGTCGCGGGTGCGATGCACTACGCGATGTCCCGCGTGATGACCTCCGGAACCGGCCAGGTCTCGAACGGGAACACGGTGCCCTCCGTCCCGCTCATCGGCAAGACCGGAACCACCGACGGCGCGAAGGACACCTGGATGGTCGGGGCCTCGACCGAGGTGGCCACCGCCGCCGCCGTCGTGAGCGTCAACGGCGACGCGAACCAGCGCGGCATCCAATTCGCGTCGGGCGAGGCGGCGACCGCGCGGCACCGCATGTGGCCCATGGTGATGTCCGCCGCGTCGCTGAAGTACGGCGGTGGCGAGTTCTCGATGGCCGGCCCGGGTCCGGTCGCGCCGTTCACCTCGCCGACGCCGTTCAACGACGTGCCGATCGAGCCGGTCGCTCCACCGCCACCGCCCGCCCCCGCGCCGGCCCCGGCTCCCGCACCGGCGCCCCAGGGCGATGGCGGCGACGACGGGCAGGGCGATCGCACCCTCGAGCCGCGCGACGACGACGACCGCGGCGGCGGGCCGAACCAGCCCGACTGAGCCCGGTCAGAAGTCGAGGGTGTCGCCCGGTTCGAGCGCGAGGTACTCGCCGCCGCCCTGCTCGACCGCCCAGCTCAGCCGCGCGTTCGAGAGGGCCTTGCCCGCCTGCGAGAGCAGCATCTCGTGGGTCGGGAACGCGCGTCGGGGTGCGACGGCGAGGACGTAGTCGATCGCCTCGGAGATCTTCATCCACGGTGCGCTCGCGGGAGCCGCGAGCACGTCGACGGCGACCCCGTCGGGCACCGTGAACGCGTCGCCGGCGTAGTAGAGCGCGTCGTTCACGAGGACGCCGAGGTTGTCGATGATCGGAATGGACTCGTGGATCTGCGCGTGCAGTCCGCCGAAGAACCGGAGCCGGTAGGGGCCGACCTCGATCTCGTCGCCGGCGTTCACCACCTCGACGTCGAAGCCGGTGGCCGCGGCCGCGACGCCGGCGGGCCCGAAGATGCGCACATCGGGGCTGGCCTCGACGATGCGGGTGAACTGCTCGGGCGTCCAGTGGTCGTCGTGCGCATGGGTGATGACGATCGCGACCGCACCCACGGCATCGGTGATGGGCGTCGTGAACTTGCCCGGATCGATGAAGAGCCGGTCTCCGGAGTGGTCGATGACGAGGGCGGCATGTTCGAGCTTCGTGAGACGCATGCTCCGAGCAAACACCGCGACCCGGTGCGAATGCAAGCCGTCGCGGATGCCAGAATCACTGCATGACCGCAGCCCCCAGGCGCCTCCTCGTCGCCGTGAATCCCTCGGCCTCGTTCGGACGCCACCGCGACGTCGGCGCGGGCGTCACGAGCCGCCTGATCGCCGAGGGGCACCAGGTGGCGATGCTGCAGGAGCCGAACTTCGAGCTCCTGCGTCGGGAGACCGAGCATGCGTTCGCCAGGGGGGTCGACGGGCTCGTCGTGGTCGGCGGCGACGGCATGGTGTCGCTCGCGGTCAACATCGTCGCCGGCACCGGGGTGCCGTTCGGCGTGGTGGCCGCTGGCACGGGCAACGACCTGGCCCGCGGCCTCGGGCTCCCGCACGACGATCCCGCTGCGGGGCTCGAGGCGCTCGTCGAGGCGGTCACCCGCGAGCCGCGCACGATCGACGCGGGCATCATCCGCAGGGAGGCTTCCGAGCCGGTCTGGTTCGCGGGCATCGTCTCCGCGGGGTTCGACGCACTCGTGAACGAGCGCGCGAATCGGATGACCCGCCCGAAGGGCCCGAGCCGGTACACGATCGCGCTCGTGCGCGAGCTCGCGACGTTCAGCCCGAGGCACTACACGATGACCATCGACGGCGTGCGGCGAGAGCAGGGCGCGATGCTCGTCTCGGTCGCGAACAACTCCTCGCTCGGGGGAGGGATGACCCTCGTCCCGCACGCCGACCTCTCGGACGGACTCCTCGACGTGTTCATCGTGCATCCGCTCTCGCGGGCGAGGCTCGTGGCGGTCTTCCCGAAGGTCTTCAAGGGGGAGCACACGACGCACCCCCGGGTCGAGTTCGTCCAGGCGAGGCGGGTGACGCTCGAGGCCGACGACGTCGTGGCCTATGCCGACGGCGAGCGGGTGGGCTCGCTGCCCATCGACGTCGAGGTGGTCCCGGGCGCGTTGAAGGTCTTCATCTGAGCCGTCGGGCGGATGCCGCGGAGCCCGCATCGCGGGCGTGTTCGGAGTCCGATCGCGGCTCGATTTGGAGAGCACGCCGAACGTGTGTCATACTCTTCAAGTTGTCAGTTCGGCCCCATCGTTTAGCGGCCTAGGACACCGCCCTCTCACGGCGGCAGCGCGGGTTCAAATCCCGCTGGGGTCACGTTTGTGACATCGCCTGACAACACACCGGAATGCCCCCGCCTCGGCGGGGGCATTCTGCGTTTCCGGACGTGTTCGGCGCGCGCGCCGGACTGCTCGGATCCGCGGCGAGCGGGTGGGCTCGCTGCCCATCGAGGACTGCACCGACCGGGCCATGCCGATTCCGGGGCGAGGCCCGCAGACGAGGAATGCCCCCGCCGAGGCGAGGGCATTCCGTCGTGCGGAGGGGCTAGACGCCGTGCGCCGCCGAGACCGGTTCCGGAGCCGAGGCCGCGGTCGCGGCATCCGGACGTCCCGAGGGGTTCGGGTAGGCGACCGGGAGTCCGTCGTGCACCTCGTGCGGGCCGACCTTGTGGTACGACATGCGGTCGATGGCCGCGAGCGCGAGCGCCGAGAGGATGAACACGCTGTGGATGATCACCTGCCACATGACGCCGTCGGTCGTCAGGTTGCCCGTGTAGCCGTCTCCGCCCACGTTGCCGATCTCGATGAACGACTTCAGCAGGTGGATCGACGAGATGCCGATGATCGCCATCGCGAGCTTGACCTTGAGCACGTTCGCGTTGACGTGGCTGAGCCATTCGGGCTGGTCGGGATGGCCGTTGAGGTTGATCTTCGACACGAAGGTCTCGTATCCGCCGATGATCACCATGATGAGCAGGTTCGCGATCATGACGACGTCGATGAGCCCGAGCACGATGAGCATGACGTCGGCCTCGTTCAGGTGGCCGAACTCGGCGATCAGGTGCCAGAGCTCCTTCATGAACAGGACGACGTACACGCCCTGGGCCACGATGAGGCCGAGGTAGAGCGGCGCCTGCAGCCACCGGCTCGTGAAGATCAGGCCGCCGACCGCGCGCGACCATGGCGCCGTGCGGTGGGGTGGGGTGGGTGATGCGGGCGTCGTCCTGGCGCTCACGGGTCTCCTTCTCGCGTAGGGGGGTTCGAGTCTATGGACGGCACCCGATAGACTCCCGAAAGCGAAGGGGAGTATCCCGCAGGGCGTTCATGCGTTCTGGGCCACGATCGTCAGTACGAGCGCCGAAGACGCCGCTCCGGGCGTGGCGGCGCACCGCAGGTGCGACCGGGAGAGACTTTCGGGTCCCGCTGTACCCAATTCTCCCGAAAGGCCGCACGTGCTGCAGCTCCCCGCCTGGTTCGAAATCGGATCCCTCGTGGTCCTCACCCTGATCCTCGTCGCCGACCTCCTCCTCGTCCTGAAGCGGCCGCACGTGCCGTCGTTCCGGGAGTCGACCCTCTGGGTCGTCTTCTACGTGGTGCTCGCCCTCATCTTCGCGCTGCTGATGTTCCTGCTCGGCGACGCCGAGCACGCGGGCCAGTTCATCGCGGGCTGGTTGACCGAGTACAGCCTCTCGATCGACAACCTGTTCGTCTTCGTGATCATCATGGCGAGGTTCGCCGTGCCGAAGAAGCTCCAGCAGGAGGTGCTCATGGTGGGCATCATCCTCGCGCTGATCTTCCGCGGCGTGTTCATCCTGCTCGGCGCGCAGCTCATTGAGAACTTCAGCTGGATCTTCTACATCTTCGGCGCCTGGCTCGTGTACACCGCCTACCAGCAGGCCTTCGTCGAGCACGACGACGACAAGGAGAACTTCATCGTGCGCATCCTGCGCAAGCGCGTGAAGATCTCCGACGACTACGACGGCATCAAGATCCGCACGACCATCGGCGAGCACCGCGTGTTCACGCCGATCCTGTTCGTCTTCATCGCGATCGGCACGACCGACCTGCTCTTCGCCCTCGACTCGATCCCCGCGATCTTCGGCATCACCCAGAGCGCGTTCATCGTGTTCACCGCGAACGTGTTCGCGCTCATGGGCCTGCGCCAGCTCTACTTCCTGCTCGGCGGCCTGCTCGAGCGCCTCGAGTACCTCAAGTACGGCATCGCGTTCATCCTCGCCTTCATCGGCGTGAAGCTCGTGCTGCACGCGATGCACGTGAACGAGCTCCCGTTCATCAACGGCGGCGAGCCCATCGAATGGGCTCCCGAGATCTCGACCTGGATGTCGCTCGGCGTCATCGTCGCGGCCATGGCGGTCGCCACGGTCGCCAGCGTGATCAAGGCGAACGTCGACGCCAAGCAGCGCGGTCACAAGCTCATGGAGGAAGTGCCCCACTTCACCGACGACGACGCCCGCTGACGACATCGTCCGACCCGGGCGCCGCGACTTGCTAGTTTGGGGTGGCGGCGCCGGGGTTGCGGCGCCCGGGAATCTCCCGGTGGTGAACGGCGACGAGGAGCACCGTGTCCCCTGATGGCGAAGACGTCGTCGCGCTCGAGCAGGCCTCGGCCGTGATCGCTCACAGCGCGCGAACGGATGTCGGGCGCGTGCGCAGCGTGAACGAGGACGCGTTCCTCGCGGAGGCTCCGGTATACCTCGTGGCCGACGGCATGGGCGGTCATGCGCGCGGCGACGCGGCGAGCCGCACGGTCGTCGAGACGTTCCGGCGGCACCTCGCCGTGGGCGAGCCCTCGACGCCCGAGCAGGTCCTCGACGCGATCCACTCGTCCAACGAGGCCGTCCGCGCATTGAGCGAGGAGGGCGACGAGGGCACCGCGGTGGCCGGCACGACGCTCACGGGCGTGGTACTCGTCGACGCGGGCGACGGTGCCGGATTCCACTGGCTCGCGTTCAACGTCGGCGACTCCCGCATCTACACCTGGGACGGCCGGACGCTCCGTCAGTTGAGTGTCGACCACTCCGCCGTGCAGGAGCTCGTCGACGCCGGACTCCTGAGCGCCGAGGAGGCCGAGCGGCACCCCGACCGCAATGTCATCACGCGGGCGATCGGAGCCGACGACGTGGCCGAACCCGACCTCTGGCTGATCCCCGCGACCGGCCGCCAGGTGTTCGTGCTCTGCTCCGACGGCCTCAGCAAGGAGGTCGCCGACGCGGACATCGCGCGCATCCTGACCGGTGACACCGGGCATGCCGCAGGGCTCGCCGGCGAGCTCGTCGACCTCGCGATCGAACACGGGGGTCGCGACAACGTGACCGTCGTCGTGGTCGAGTCGGCCCTCGCGGTCGCCGACGACGAGTCCACGAGGGACCGGGCCGGCGAGTCGTCGGTGAACGAGGACACCACGCCCCGACGAGAGGAGGCCGCCGATGGCGACCTACACGGCTGATACCGATGGCGTGGCGCTCGCGGCGGTGCGCGGCGCCGCCGTCCTGCTGGTGCCCGTCGAAGCTGCCGACGCCCTGCACGATCTCTGGGCGCAGTTGGCCGACCCCGATCCCACGCGGGCCGTGCTCGACCGGCTCACCGCGGGCGGACTCTCCGCGACGCCCTCGTTCGCCCTCGCCGTGCACGCCGAGAGCGGCGACGAGGTCAGGCTCGTCATCCGCGGTCCGTTCACCGCGAGGGTCGACTTCGAGGTCGTCGACGGAGCGGGCGTGTCCACCTGGGTCGAACGCGTCGTCACCGGTCGCACGATGGTCCTGAGGGCCACGGATGCCGTGACCGGCGACCTGCCGTCGCTCCCGATCGTCGAGGGCGTGGTCCCCGCGGCATCCGTCACCTCTATCGGGGCCGAGGTCCGTGCCGCGGTGCGGCCGACGCCGACGGAATCGGCGTCCGCTCGCGTGGCCCCGCTGCCGGCGGCGCCGAGCGAACCCGTGACGCCGACGACGTCGGTGCCCGTGTCGGTGCCCGTTCCCCTGGAGTCCCTCCCGCCGGCGATGGAGCTGCTGCCGCCGGCCGTTCCGGCGCCCACCGGCATCCCGACCGCGCAGGAACCGGTCGATGACGCCACGGTGGTCTCGTCCGGCTTCGGCGCCCGACCTGATTCCGAGCCCGGCTCGGAGGCCGGTCAGGAGGCCGCGTCGGCAGGGACCGAGCAGACCCTGATCCCGCCGGCCGAGAACACGGCCGGCGATCACGACGGCATGACGATCGTCGGCTCCGACCTGCAGCGCCTGCGAGCAGCGCGCGCCGCCACGCCGTCGGCGCCCGCGGCCGGGTCGACCGCGGAAGCGGAGGCCAAGGCGCTCGGCATCCGGATGCCCGACGGAACGCTCGAGCCCATCTCCCACGAGGTCCTGCTCGGGCGTGCGCCCAGCACGAGCCGGATCAGCGGCGGACGGCTCCCTCGGGTCGTCGCCATCGGTGCGGGCGACCAGGACATCTCGCGCAACCACGTTCGCATCGCGGTCGAGGGCGACACCGTCGTGGTCACGGACCTGCACTCCCGAAACGGCACCCACGTCGCCCAGCCCGGCAAGGCCCCGGTACGACTGCGGGCGGGGGAGCCGACGCCCGTGCTCACCGGCACCGTCGTCGACCTCGGCGGCGGCTGGACCCTCCAGGTGGTCGCGATCTGATGCGGCGCGCCACCTCCACGCCTCCGGAACTGCCCGGCTACACCCCCCTCAACCTGCTCGGCTCCGGCGGATTCGCCGACGTGTTCCTGTACGAGCAGCGCCTGCCCAGGCGCAAGGTCGCCGTGAAGGTGCTGCTCACCGAGCAGCTCGGCCGCGACACGCGGGCGCAGTTCGTCGCCGAGGCGAACCTGATGGCCCAGCTGTCGGCGCATCCGTTCATCGTGACGATCTTCCACGCGGATGTCTCGGCCGACGGCCGCCCCTACTTCGTCATGGAGTACTGCTCCGGGCCGAGCCTGTCCGAGCAGTACAAGCGCCAGCCGTTCGCGGTCGCCGATGCGCTCCGCACCGGCATCCGCATCTCGGGGGCCGTCGCCACCGCGCATGCCGCCGGCATCCTGCACCGCGACATCAAGCCGGCGAACGTGCTCACCAACGACTACGGGTGGCCGGCGCTCACCGACTTCGGCATCTCGTCCAACCTCGACGGCGAGCTGCCCGTGCACACGATGACGATCCGACCGGGCGAGGCCGCCACGGGCGGCACCGGGTCGGCCGCCGTCGGCATGAGCGTGCCGTGGTCGCCGGCGGAGATGTTCGGCGACGACCCGCGCCCCGACCCCCGGAGCGACGTGTTCTCGCTCGCCGCCACCGTGCACACGCTGCTCGCCGGCCGGTCGCCGTTCGAGGTCCCCGGGCGGTCCAACGGCACGCTCGACCTCATCGGCCGCATCGAACGCGGGTCGATCACGCCCATGCAGCGCGATGACGTGCCGCGCAGCCTGACGTCCGTGCTGGCGAAGGGCATGGCCGTGCGCCGGGAGGACCGGTATCCGAGCGCGGTCGAGTTCGCCCGCGCCCTGCAGCGCGTCGAGCTCGAGCTCGGCTATGCGGCCACCACGATCGAGGTCCCGAACCTCGTCGTGGCCGAGTCGGACCCATCCGAAGACGAGGCGGATGCCACGCGCGCACGCGGCGTACGCACGATCGACGCCCAGGGCGGTGCCGACGCGGCGCAGCAGGCCGACGCGACCGTCGCGCGGGCGCCGCAGCAGGTCGTCGCGCAGCCGGCCGCGCGTACGGAGGCCGAGGCGTCCCCCGTGAACGGCGTCGTCGAGGATCGCACGGTCGTGCGCGCGCCGGCATCGACCGCGTCGACCGCACCGACGGTGCCGGTCGCACCCTCCGAGATCGATGACGGCACGGTCGTCCGACCGGCCGGTACGGCGCCCGCCGTCCATCGCGATCGCTCGGGTGACGCGACCGGCCCGGGCGCGGCATCCGCTCCCGCGGGCAGCGCGCCTGCCCGTCGGTCGAAGACCGGCCTCGTCGTCGCCATCGTGGCGGCCGTGATCGTGGTCGGTTCCATCGCGACGGCGATCGCGATGTCCGGCTCGCTGCCGGGGCCGGTGGCGGATCCGCCCGCGACCACGAGCGGTGAGGACGCCGTCGCCGAGGTGACCGTTCCGATGCCGACCGTCGCACCCGGGGTGCCCTCGGCCGACGGCACGAGCGTCGCGTTCGACGTGTCCGTCGAAGGCCCCGAGGCGGGCGACCTCTTCCGCTGGGAGCGTTCCGACGGCAGCGGATCCGTGCAGGTCGCCGAGGCGTCGCCGATCATCGTCGAGGGGGTCGCACCCGGTTCGACGGTCTGCATCGACGTGCAGACGCAGCGCGGGAGCAAGACCTCCGAACCGGCGAAGGGTTGCACGCCGTGAGGGCGCTCAAGGTCGAGTACTGCGGTGAGTGGTACACGGTCGACACCGGTCGGTCGTTCACGATCGGCCGCGACGCCGACCTCACGATCGACGAGAACCCGTACCTGCACCGCGTGTTCCTCACGCTCTCGTTCGAGTACGGGCTCTGGTGGCTGCAGAACGTCGGCCAGCTGCTGGCCGCGACCGTCTCGGACGCCACGGGCAGCGTGCAGGCCTGGGTCGCACCGGGGGCCAAGCTGCCGCTCGTCTTCCAGCAGGTGCAGGTGATCTTCAGCGCGGGCGCCACGACGTACGAGTTCGCGATCCACGCCGAGGAGGACTTCTACAACACCTCGCTCACGGCCACCACGACCGACGGCGGGACGACCATCATGCCGGTCGCGCTCACGTCGACGCAGCGGCTGCTCGTGGTCTCGCTCGCCGAGCGCGTGCTCCTGCAGCCGTCGGCGGGTCGCGCGACCGTGCCGACGTCGGCGGAGGCCGCCGCCCGGCTCGGGTGGAGCATGACGACCTTCAACCGCAAGCTCGACAACGTGTGCGAGAAGCTCGACCGGCTGGGCGTCGACGGACTCCGGGGCGGGCGCGGCAAGCTCGCGACCAATCGGCGCATGCGGCTGGTGGAGTACGCGGTGGCCACCCGGCTCGTCAGCGTCGACGACCTGCCGCTCCTCGATCGACCCAGCGCGCCCGAAGACCCGGCGGCGTGAGGTCGTCGCTGCGGCGGAACCGACGTCGAGAGCTCGCATCGATCGCCGCGCTCGCGCTCCTCATCGGGGTCCCGACCGGCATCGCCGTCCTGCACCACGGCTTCCCCGTGACCGATGTCGACCTCGATGCGCGCAACGTGTGGGTCACGAACGGCGAGGAGCTCCTCGCCGGGCGGCTCAGCAAGCCCATCGCCGAGCTCGACGGTGCGGTGAGCACGGCGTCACGGCACGTCGACGTCCTCCAGCACGGCGACGACGTCTTCCTCCACGACGGCGACGCGGGCGCGATCGAGCGTATCGATCCGTCGTACACCACCCTCGTCGAGCGCACCGAGGTGCCGCCGGGATCGACGGTCGCGTACGGGGGAGACGTACTCGCCGTCATGTCGCCGGCCGGTGACGTGTGGGCCATCGATGCTGCCGCTCCGCTCGCCCTCGACGCGACCGACGCGACCGCGCTCGTCGAGGCGGGGAGCGGCGCGATGCTCGCGGTCACGCCTGCGGGCACCGTGTTCGTGAGCTCCCCTCGAGAGCGCACGCTCCTCCGGTTCGATCGATCGGGCGGCGAGCCGGACCGAACGGGCCTGCCCGAGCTCGGCGCCCATCAGTTGGCCGCCGTCGGCGAGCATCCGGTGATCCTCGATCTCGAAGGCGATCGGGTGATCACCGACCAGGCGACCATCGACCTGCCGGCGGGGGCCGTCGCTCTCCAGCAGACCGGACCCGACGACGACTCGGTGCTCGTGGCCACCGGTACGGAGCTCCTCGATGCCCCGCTCGACGGGGGCGACGTACGACGGATCGACGTCGGCATCACCGCCGACCTCACGGATTCCGCGGACGTGTCGGCCCCGGTCCGGCTCGACGGGTGCGCCCACGGCGCCTGGGCGGGAGCGGGCCGGTACGCCGTCGCCTGCGGGGAGGGCGGCACCGCACGCTCCATCGAGCTGGACCGGCCGACCCACGACACCGAACTCGTGTTCCGCGTGAATCGGAGCGTGATCGCGTTGAACGACGTCCTCGGCGGCAACGCATGGCTCGTCGACAGCGACCTGCGGCTGATCGAGGACTGGGCCGAGGTGACGCCGCCCGACGAGGAGCAGGCGGAGGACGGCGACGAGGTCTCCTCGACGCAGTCGTTCGAGGACACGATCGCCCAGCGGACCGACCGCAACCGACCACCGACCGCGCGCGACGATGTCTTCGGGATTCGACCGGGGACGACCACGATCATCCCGGTGCTCGACAACGACACCGACCCCGACGGCGACGTGCTCACCATCGCCACGATCGGCGAGGTGGCCGAGTCGCAGGGCGTCGTGGACGTGATCGACGGCGGGCGGGCCCTGCAGTTCACCCCGTCGGCGTCGATGTCGGGCTCCCTCAGCTTCCGGTACGCCGCCACCGACGGCCACCCGGGTGGGATCTCGGAGGCCCAGGTCGACCTCGCGATCGCTCCGTTCGAGGAGAACGCCGCGCCCGAGGCGCGGAGTGCCGTGGCGACCAGCGTCGAGCAGGGGCAACGCGTGTCGATCAACGTGCTGCGGGACTGGCGCGATCCCGACGGCGACGCGATCTTCCTCGTCTCCGCGACGCCGCGGAGCGGCGACGCCGTGAGCTTCGCGCCCGACGGCGAGGTGAGCTTCGAACACCGATCGAGCGAGCTCGGCACGAAGGAGGTCGCGTTCGTCGTCTCCGATGGCACCGACCAGGCGACCGGGACCCTCATCGTCGAGGTGGAGCCGGCGGGCTCGCTGCACCCGGTCGGAACACCCGACTTCGCCGAGACGACCGTGGGCACGGCGGTGGCCGTCGAGCCGCTCGCGAACGACACGAGCCCGTCGGGAGCGCCACTCGCCCTGCTCGGGCTGCAGGAGTTCCCGGACGGCGTCGAGGTCAAGCCGAACCTCGAGCGGGGAACGATCTCCGTCACCGCCGCCGAGCCCGGCAGTTACACGGTGCTCTACCAACTCGGCGCTGGAGCCTCCTCGAGCGTCGGGCTCCTCCGCGTCGACGTCCACGAGCGCTCTGAGGAGCCCCGGTCGCCGATCGCGGTCGCCGACATCGCCTACCTCCGCGCCGGGGTGCCGATCTCGGTCCCGGTGCTCGCCAACGACGTCTCCCCGAACGGCGACGTGCTCGGCGTGCAGGCTGTCGACGCGAACGGCGCGGATGCTTCGCTCGCGATCGAGGTGCTGACGAACGCGGTGGTGCGGATCACGCCCTCGTCGGCCCTGACCGAGCAGGTGCAGCTCCGTGTGACGATCGGCGACGGCCGGTCGACCGCCACCTCGGGCCTGACCGTGGTGCCGATCCCGCCACTGGTGAAGCATCAGCCGCCGGTCGCGGTCGACGACGACGTCCGCGTGCGCGCCGGCGACATCGTGTCGGTGCCGGTGCTCGACAACGACCACCATCCCGATCAGGCGCCGCTCGACGTGGCGCCCGAACTGGTCGACGATGACGCAGCGGCCGGTGGCCTCGCGTTCGTGAGCGGCGATCGGGTCCGCTTCCAGGCGCCCGACGAACCGGGTGTGTTCTCGGTCGACTACCGCGTCGTCGATGCCCATGGCGAGACCGCCGTCGCATCGGTGCGGTTCACCGTCGTCGGCCGAGGGGGCGAGAACTCGGCGCCGAGCGCCGCCCCGCTCACGACCCGGACGTTCGCCGGGTCGACGGTGAAGGTCGAGGTGCCGACGCACGGCCTCGATCCCGACGGCGACTCCGTCGCCGTGCGCGGCGTCACGTCGACGCCACGCCTCGGTCGGATCACGGCGACCGACACCGGGAGCATCGAGTACCAGGCGTATCCCGGGATGTCGGGCACCGATGCCTTCGAGTACGAGGTCGAGGACACCGGGGGCGAACGGGCGACCGGGACGATCCGCGTCGGCGTGATCCCGAGGCCGGCGACCGACGCGCCGCCGAACGCCGTCGACGACCTGATCGAGATCAGGCCGGGCAGCGTCGCCTCGGTTCCCGTCTGGCGCAACGACTCCGACCCGAACGGCTATCGGCTCGCGGTCGACGAGGAGCTCGTCGAGGTCGACGAGGGCATCGAGGCCTCGGTCGAGCAGAACCGGGTCATCGTGGAGGCACCTCGAACGGAGGGGACCTTCACGATCCGCTATCGCATCGGCAACGGGCACGGCGGAGTGGACACGGCCTTCGTGCAGGTGCTCGTCTCGGAGGATGCGCGGCCCGTCCACCCGAGTTCGGTCGACCAGTTCGTCGCAAACGAAGATCTCGAGGATGACACGGCTGTGGTCGACGTGCTCGAAGGGGCCGAGAATCCCGGCGGCCGGATCTCCGACCTCGTGGTGTCGCTCGAGGGGCCGGGATCCGCGCACGGCGAGATCCTTCCTGACGGAGAGGTCCGTGTCCGGGCCGGTGACGAACGGCGGACCCTCGCCTACCGGCTGACCAACTCGGTCGACGGGCTCGCGACGACCTCGTTCATCATCGTGCCGCCGCGGCCCGACGGCGGCGAGGCATCGGAGGCAACCGCTGCACCGCCCTACCTCGTCGACCTGCCGCCGCAGCGGACTCCGGTCGACACGCCGATCGAGTGGTCGGTCGCCGACCTCGTGGTGGTGCCGTCCGGCCGTCCGCCGCTCGTGCTGTCGGCGTCGGCGACCAACGGCGACGGCTCCGACGTGGAGCTCGACGGCGCGACCCTGCGGTTCGCACCAGCCAAGGGGTATCGCGGGCCGGCATCCGTCAGCTTCGCCGTCACCGACGGCACCTCGGAATCCGATCCCGACGGCGCCCTCGCGCTCCTGACCATCCCGGTGACCGTCGCCGACGCCGACCTCGCCGACGTGGCGCCCACCTTCACCGCGCAGTCCGTGACGGTCGAGGCCGGCGAGGACCCGCTCGTCATCGACCTGCGTGATTCGGCGGCCCACCCGAATCCGACGCTCGTCGAGGAGATCTCCTTCGGGGGCCTCACCGGGGCGACGACGGACGTGAACGCGGTCCTGACCGGTTCCCAGCTCATGCTCACGGTGCCGCGCGGCGTGCAACCGGGTGCGACGGCGACGATCGGGTTCGAGGTGCGGCTGCGCGACTTCGTCGTGCCAGGCGGGATCGAGGTCGTGGTCGTCTCCTCCACCCGGCCGTTGGCGCGGGCGGTCGCCGACCCCGACGAGACGGCCGGCGCGGTGCACCGCCCCGCGCAGACGATCGTGCTCGACGTGCTCGCCAACGACTTCGATCCGTTCGCGGCACAGGGGGAGCGGCTTCGTGTGGTCGGCGCCGTGCTCGACCAGTCGGAGGTCGCCGCCGTCGCGGCGATCTCCTTCACCGACGACACGGTGACGATCCGCACGGGCCCGGCGGCGACCGGCACGTTGAGCGCGGTCTACACGGTCCAGGATGCGACGGGCGACCGCACACGTCGCGTGCAGGGTCGCATCGCGCTCTCGATCGTCGACGTCCCCGATGCGCCGCGCGCCCCGACCGTGGTCGAGGGCGATGCGCAGGCGAGCGTCACCATCTCGTCGACGGCGTCGAACAACGCGCCGATCATCGACTACTCGGTGACGTGGTCCGGCGGACAGCTGACCGTGCCCCGGGAGGGGACGTACACGGTCTCGGGGCTGCGGAACGGGACCGACTATGCCTTCCGCGTGACCGCTCGCAACGCCGTCGGCTCGTCCGCCGCATCGCCGGAGAGCGTGTCGGTGCGGCCGTTCGGGGTGCCTGGAGCGCCGGCGAGTGCACGGCTCAGCGCGACCATGAACGGCACGGGCGACATGACCCTCAGTTGGTCCCCGCCCGCCAGCGACGGTGGCCGCGGCGTCGGCGAGTACCGGTGGCGACAGGTGGGCACCGCCGGCTCGCAGGCCACGAACGCCACCGCGGTGAACATCCGCGGCACGGTCGGCGCCCCGGTGGCGTTCGAGGTGCAGGCCTGCAACGCCCGCGGTTGCGGCGAGTGGGCGACGTCGAACTCGGCGACGCCGACGGCGCCACCGCCCTGGACGCCGACGCACCACTCGACGACGATCACCCAGTCGACTTGCCCGGAGCCGGCATCGGCGTACCCTTCGGGGCCGTGGAACGCCGACAGCGGATGCGCCTTCCAGCCGCAGGGCGCGCTGCCGGCCGGCACCGTGATCGACGCGCACTGCTACTCCCAGCGCAACGGCGAGCACTGGCTCTACTTCACCTCGGAGGTCGGCGTCTACGACGGCTGGTTCGTCTTCGCCGACCACACGAGCAGGCCGGGGCGCTCGCTCCCCGACTGCTGAGCCCGCCCATGGGAACCGCTCCCCATTCGGGGGACACGGTGGGCCGTGTTAGGTTATGCCGGAGCGCCGCCCATGGGTCGGCCGGGCGCTCATCCACCGCAGCATGAGGAGTCGAACCGTGAGCACGTTCACCTCATGGCTCCGTGCACGCAAGACGCTCGCCTCCGGCCTGGCCATCGCCGTGCTCGCGGGTGTTCCCGTCACGATCGCGGTGCTCCACGAGGGGTTCCCCGTGACCGATCCAGACCTGCGGGCGCGTGAGGTCTGGGTCACGAACGCCGAAGAGCTGCTCACGGGTCGCCTGAACCGGCAGATCGAGGAGCTCGACGCGGCGGTCTCCACCGCGTCCAACGAAGCCGACGTCTTCCAGAACGGCGACGACGCCTTCATCTATGACCGCTCCGTCGGATCGATCGAGCGCATCGACCCCTCGTTCACGACGCTGTCGCAGCGCATCGACGTGCCGCCCGCCTCCCGGGTCGCCTACGGTGGCGACGTCATCGCCGTGCTCTCGCCCGAGGGTGAACTGTGGAGCATCCCCGCCGGCGCCGAACTCTCCTTCGACTGGCGCGGCACCGAGCCGCTCGTGGATCTCGGCAAGGGCGCTCGCTTCGCCGTGACCGACGAGGGCACCATTCTGACCACCCAGCCCAATGGTCGGCTGCAGCGCTTCGTGCGGGGGGCCGCCGGCGAGCCAGCGACCGTCGACCTCCCCAAGCTCGGCACCCACCAACTGGCCGCCGTCGGCGAGCGGGCGGTCGTCTTCGACGAGGAGTCGAACGAACTGATCGTCGAAGGGCGTGCGACGAAGCTGCCCGCGCCCGGCATCCGCCTGCAGCAGTCGAGTGCCGAGCACGACGCCGCCTACGTGGCGACCGCCGCCGGCCTGGTGGAGGTCGGCCTCGATGACGGCGCAGTGCGCGAGCTCGATCTCGACGAGCCCGCCGCCGACTCAGGTGCTGCGGATGTCGCGGCGCCGGTCTGGCTCGACGGCTGCGTCCATGGCGCCTGGGCATCGAACGGCCGCTACCTCGTCTCGTGCGACGACGAGAAGCCGCGCACGATCGCGATCGATCAGCCGACCGCCGGGTCGCGGCTCGAGTTCCGCGTCAATCGCGACGTGATCGCCCTCAACAACCTCACCAACGGCAACGCCTGGCTCGTCGACTCCGACCTCCGGCTCGTCGACAACTGGGAGGAGGTCACGCCGCCCGAGGAGAGCGACGAGCTCGAGGGCGACGAGAAGAGCGCCCAGCAGACCTTCGAGGACACGATCGCCGAGCGGACCGACCAGAACCGGCCGCCCGTCGCGCGCGAGGACGACTACGGCGCACGCCCGTCCCGCACCACGATCCTCGACGTGCTCGAGAACGACACCGACCCCGACGGCGACGTGCTGACGGTCTCCTCGACGACGGGCATCCCCGAATCGATGGGACGCATCGAGGCGATCGACGGCGGCCGCGCGCTGCAGTTCTCGCCGGCAGAGTCGGCCGCGGGCACCGTCTCGTTCCGCTACTCGGTCGACGACGGCCGTGGCGGCGTCGCCGAGACATCCGTCAACGTGCGCATCGTGCCCGAGAGCGAGAACACGGCACCGACCTCGCTGCGGTCGGGCGCCATCAGCGTCGAGCAGGGCCAGCAGGTCTCCTACAACGTGCTCACCGACTGGCGCGACCCCGACGGCGACGACCTCTACCTGGTGAACGCCTCCCCGATCGGAGGCGACAACGTTCGCTTCAGCCCCGACGGCTACCTGACCTTCCAGCACAAGTCGGCGGAGCTCGGGCAAAAAGAGGTGCAGTTCACGATCTCCGATGGGCAGACCGCGGCGACGGGCACCCTCACCGTCGAGGTCAAGCCCACGGGCGACCTGAACCCGATCGGCACGCCAGACTTCGCGCGCGTCTTCGCCGGCGAGTCCACGCTCATCGAGCCGCTCACCAACGACATCTCGCCGTCCGGCGCCCCGCTGACGCTCCTCGGCATCGAGGAGGTGCCCGAAGACGCCACCGTGACCCCGAACCTCGAGCGGGGCTCGATCACGTTCGAGAGCGACGCGCCCGGCGACTACGTGTTCGTCTACAACCTCGGTGCAGAGGCCACGGTGAGCGTCGGCCTGATCCGCGTGCAGGTCGTGGAGCAGCCCGAGGACGCCCTCGCTCCCATCGCGGTGAAGGACACCGCCTACCTCCGACCCGGCGAACCGCTCTCGATCCCGGTGCTGGCGAACGACGTGTCGCCGTCGGGCCGGGTGCTCGCGGTGCAGTCGGTCGACGACACCGCCACCGAGGGGCTCGTCTCCGTCGAGATCCTGACCAACACGGTCACGCGCGTGACCGCGTCGGCGGCGCTCGACCGGCAGCTGCAGTTCAGCTACACCGTGTCCGACGGCATCAACACCGCGACCACGACCGTCACGGTCGTGCCGGTGCCACCGTTGGTGAAGAACCAGCCGCCGGTCGCGGTCGACGACCGCGCCATCGTGCGCGCCGGCGACATCGTCACGGTGCCGGTCACGAAGAACGACTTCCACCCCGATGCGGCGACGTTCCACGTGCTGCCGGAGCTCAAGTCGGTCGGCGACCTCAGGGGCCTGGCCTTCGTCGATGAGGACACCGTGCGATACCAGGCACCCGAGGAGCCCGGGGTGTACAGCGTGTCGTACACGATCGGCGACGAGGCCGCCCAGACCGCGAAGGCCAAGCTCTCCTTCACCGTGGTCGCCCGCGACGCCGAGACGAACCGACCGCCGCTGCCCACGCCGATCACCTCGCGTACCTTCGCCGGCTCGGCGGTCAAGATCGACATCCCGCTCGACGGCCTCGATCCCGAGGGCGACTCGGTCACGCTCACCGGCATCACCGTCGCGCCGTCGCTCGGGCGCCTCATCGACCGTACGAGCACCTCCCTCACCTACGAGGCGCTGCCGGGGTCGGCCGGCACCGACACGTTCGAGTACGAGGTCCGCGACACCTCCGGCGCAACGGCCACCGGCACCATCCGCATCGGCGTGATCCCGCGTCCGCCCGTGCAGCTGCCGCCCACGGCCGTCGACGACGCGATCGAGATGAAGCCCGGTCGCACGGCCTCGGTCGAGGTGCTCCTGAACGACTCCGACCCGAGCGGGTACAGCCTGCACGTGGCGAAGCTCGCCGATGTCGACGAGGGCATCACGGCCGAGATCCGCGACCGCCGGCGGGTCGTCGTCGAGGCGCCCGACGAGGAGGGCGCGTACACGATCCGGTACGAGATCTCCAACGGCCACGGGGGAGCGGATGCCGCCTTCCTCCAGATCGCCGTCACCGAAGACGCCGTCATCCTGCCGCCGACCGCCGAAGACCAGGTCATCGAGCCCGAACAGGTGCTCGACGGCGAGAAGGTCACCGTCACGCCGCTCGCCGATGCGACGAACCCGGGCGGGCTCGTCGAAGACCTGGTCGTGACCGTCGAGGGACCGAACGCGTCCAAGGCCGAGATCGACGGCGACGGTCGCATCACGGTCGAACCCGGTCGGCAGCGCTACGCGGTCGCCTACCGCTTGACCAACGAGCTCGACGACCTCTCCGCGATGGCGTTCGTCATCGTCCCGCCGGTGCCGGCCGGCGACGGCACGGTCGAGGAGACCCTCGAGACGCCGCCGCCCACCGAGAAGCAGAAGACCCCCGAGGAGCTCGCGGCCGAGGAGAAGGCGAAGTACCCTGCGCCGTACCTGAAGGACCTCGACCCGATCGTGGTGCCGATGAACGGCGAGATCGCGTGGAGCGTCGACGACCTCGTCGAGGTGCCGTCGGGCAACCCCGCGCTCATCCTCACGGCGAACGCGACGGCCACCGACGAGAACCCCTATGTCGACGGCACCAACCTGCAGTACGTCCCCAAGACCGACTACCGCGGCCAGGCCTCGCTCACCTTCGAGGTCACCGACGGCAAGAGCGCCGACGATCCCATCGGGCGCTCGGCGATCCTCACCCTGCCGATCACCGTCGGCGATCCCGAGTTCGACGATGCGCCGCCGACGTTCACCCCGCGCACCGAATCGATCGAGGCCGGCGAGAAGCCGATCGAGATCGACCTCCGGCAGTCCAGCGACCAGCCGAACCCCGACAACATCGAGCGCATCACCTACACGAACCTCGACGGCACGAGCGCCGACATCGAGGCCGAGATCGTCGACGGTGCGACGCTGCGCATGTTCGCACCGCTCGGCGTGCAGCCCGGAGCCTCGACCAGGCTCACCTTCGACGTTAACTTCAACGAGTTCACCGTGCCCGGCTACGTCGACGTCAAGGTCGTCTCCTCGACCAGGGCCTTGCCTGATGCGAACGACGACCTCGACACCGAGATGGACCGCAGCGACTCGAAGGCGATCGACGTGCTCGCCAACGACTTCAACCCATTCGAGCAGGACGGTGTGCCGCTCAGGATCGTCGCGGCCGACATCAACCAGGCGGATGTCGGATCGAACGCGTCGGTCTCGTTCACGGCGAAGGAGATCACGGTGAGCACCGGAGCCGCCTTCACCGGCACGCTCTCGGTCATCTACACGATCGAGGACGGCACGAAGGACGAGGCGCGTCGTACGACCGGCAACGCCACGGTCATCGTGCGCGCCGCACCGGATGCCCCGAACCAACCCGGCGCGTCCGCGAGCGACGCCGCTGCGACGGTCACGTGGACGGCACCGGCAACCAACAACTCGCCGATCACGCACTACGAGGTGAGCTGGTCGCCGGGCAGCGGTTCGCAGATCGTCGGCCCCGATGCCAACTCCGCGGCGATCGGCGGGCTCACGAACGGCACGACCTACACGTTCTCGGTGCGTGCCGAGAATCAGCACAAGGGCTGGGGCGCCTGGTCCACCCCGAGCGCCGGCGTCACGCCGTACGGCACGCCGTCCGCGCCGCGCGACGTGAGTGCCCGAGCAACGGGCGACGGCTACGCTCCAGCGACGGTCGACGTGAGTTGGAACCCGCCCGCCGACACCGGTGGCGGCGGGGTGACCTACACCGTGTCGCTCGGTGGCTCGACGAAGACCGTCACGGGCACGTCGACGTCGTTCGGCGGAGTCGGCGCGGGATCGCACCAGGTGCGCGTGACCGCGACGAACAACGGGAGCCAGAAGACCGGGCCGGCGGCGGGAACGAGCGTCGGCGTCGACACGAGGCCGCCGCCGCCCAGGACGGTCTCGCTCAGCAAGGGCACCCGCGTTGGCTACTACAGCGGCACGTACGGGTACTGCGGCGGCAACTGCTGGTTCTACAACGTGTCGGTATCCAACTTCCCGGCGGGGTCCACAGTGACGGTCACCCCGTACTGCAACGGTGGCGCACTGAGCGGCCGCTATCGGATCAACGTGAACGGCAGTGGCAGCGGCAGCTACACCGGCGGTTGGAGTGGCGGCAACCCGCAGAGCTTCTGCGGTCACGCCAATGCATACGTCACCGTCGATGGCGTTCAGAGCAACAATTGGTGACCCCGGTCCCGCGACAGAGCATTCAGCACACGTACAAGGAGCACCCATGGCAGTGACCCAAGAACAAGCGACCTGGTTCCAGGACGCCTTCTCGAAGCTCGTCGACAACATCGACCAGGCGATCCTCGGCAAGCGGCCGACGATCGAGCTCGTGGTGACCGCGTTGCTGTCCGACGGTCACGTGCTGCTCGAGGACTTCCCGGGCACGGGCAAGACGGTGCTCGCCAAGGCGCTCGCCAACACGCTCGACGGCACGCACTCGCGCATCCAGTTCACCCCCGACCTGCTGCCGTCTGATGTCACGGGCGTGACGATCTTCGACCAGGGCAAGGGCCACTTCGAATTCCACCGCGGGCCGATCTTCGCCTCGATCGTCCTCGCCGACGAGATCAACCGCGCGAGCCCGAAGACGCAGTCCTCGCTCCTCGAGGTCATGGAGGAGGGCCGGGTCACGGTCGACGGCGTCAGCTACGAGGTCGGCAGCCCGTTCATGGTCATCGCGACGCAGAACCCGGTCGAGCAGGCGGGCACCTATTCGCTCCCCGAGGCGCAACTCGATCGCTTCCTCATCAAGACCTCGCTCGGATACCCCGACCACCAGACCGCCGTCACGCTGTTGCTGGATTCGGCGAACCGTGCGCGCGCCTCGAAGGTCTCGCCGATCATCGCGTCGAGTTCGGTCACGACGATGGCGCAGCTCGCCTCCGAGGTGTACGTCGACGCGGCCGTGCTGAGCTACCTCAACGAGATCGTCACCGGCACGCGCGACCACAAGGACTCCGCGCTCGGCGTCAGCATGCGTGGCGCGCTCGCGCTCGCCCGCGCGACGAAGACGTGGGCGATCGGCCACGGCCGCACCTACGTCACGCCCGACGACGTGCGGGAGCTCGCGGTGCCCGTGCTCGCGCACCGCATCATCGTCGACCCCGAGGCCGAGTTCGCCGGCGCCACGGCCGGGGACATCGTCTCCTCGGTCCTGGTCGACGTCGCACCGCCCGCCTACCGCGCCGCATGAGCGTGGAGCCGCGCGCGCCCCGACCCCCGTCGCAGGCGCGCATCGCCGCGCGGGCCGTCGGGCGTTCGCTCGCGGCATCCGCTCGCTCGGCGTCGACCGCTGCGGCCTCGGCCGGCCGGAGATCCGCCGAGTGGGCCTCGCCCGTCACGGGCGTGGTCTCGCTCACCGGATGGTTCGTGCTGCTCGCCGCGCTCGTCGCGTTCATCGGGGCCGCGCTGCTCGGCTGGATCGAGCTCGTGTTCCTCGGCGCGACCCTGCTCGCCGCGCTCCTCGTGAGCGTCCCGTTCGCCTTCGGGCGCATGCACTACCGAGTGCAGGTCGCGCTGCAGCCGACCCGCGTCGTCGCGGGGGAGCGCGCGTTCGGGCGCCTCTCGGTGACGAATGTCGGACACACGTCCTCGATCCCGTCGCGCATGGAACTGCCGGTCGGTGCCGGGGTCGCGGAGTTCATCGTGCCCGCCCTGCCCGCCGCGGGCGAGCACGAGGAGCTCTTCGCCGTGCCCACGTCGCGCCGTGCCGTGATCGTCGCGGGCCCGGCGGTCTCCGTGCGCGGCGATCAGCTTGGGCTCCTGCGCCGCATCGTGCGGTGGAGCGATCCCGTCGAGTTGTTCGTGCACCCCGTGACGGCCAGGCTGAAGCCGTCCGCCGCCGGGCTCGTGCGCGACCTCGAGGGCGAGATCACGAAGACGATCACCGACAACGACATCTCCTTCCACGCGCTCAGGGCCTACCAGCCCGGCGACCCGCTGCGGAACGTGCACTGGCGCACGTCGGCGCGCACGGGCACGCTCATGGTCCGCCAGTTCGAGGAGACCCGCCGGTCCCAGCTCGCGCTGCTGCAGTGCACGGAGCGCGCACACTACGCCTCCGACCACGAGTTCGAGCTCGGCGTGTCCGTGCTCGCCTCGCTGGCGGTGCAGGTCATCCGCGACGCCACGCGTGCCGACATCCTGACCGAGCAGCTGACGCTGCGCACGGCCACCCCGATCGCGCTGCTCGACGACACCAGTCGCATCGAGGCGGCATCCGGTGCGTACGAGTCGATCAGGGCCTTCGTCCGCGACCGGACGAAGCGCCTGGGTGCTCCGAGCGTCGCGATCATCGTCGCCGGGTCGGCGGTGCCCCTGGCGGAGTTCCGGGCCGCCGAGACGGTCTTCGGGCCCGACACGCAGACCCTCGCCTTCCGCGTGGAGGCGGGCGCGTCCTCGCGCATCTCGAAGGTCGCCGGCACGACCGTCGTGACGGTCGGCGCCCTGTCCGACCTCGCAGGCCTCGTCAGGAGGGTCCGCCCGTGACGCGCATCCCACGCACCGCGGTGAGCGACCTCATCGTGCTGGCCGTGCTCTCGTTGCTCGCGATCGCCGGCTACGAGACGAGCTTCGGCGACCTGGACTTCCTGCTGGCCGCGGCCGCGGGCCTGGTCATCGGCACGCTCGTCGCCGTGGTCGGCACGATGCTGCGACTCGGGGTCCTGACGACCGTGCTGCTCGGCCTCGCCGCCTACTTCGTGCTCGGCACGCCGTTCACGATGCCGGGGTCCGCGCTGTTCGTGGTGCTGCCGAGCCTGACGTCGCTCGCCGGGCTCGCGCTCGGGGCGGTGTACGGATGGGCCGACATCGTCACGATCGGCACGCCCGTCGAGGCGCCGTACTACGTCGCCGTCGTCCCGTACTTCGCGGCCTGGGCCGTCTCCCTCGCCGGGTCGATGCTCGTCCTGCGCTGGCTTCCGCGTCGCCGCACGGTGCTGCGGAGCGCCGTGATCCTCATCGGACCGGTGCTGCTGTTCATCTCGGGCATCCTGCTCGGCACCGACGAGGCGTTCTTCGCGGGGGTCCGCGGCGTCGCGTTCGCCGTCATCGCGCTCGTCTGGCTCGCCTGGCGTCGAACTGCGGATGTCGAGACCGACGAGACCGGCGCGCGCCGGCTCCGGTCGCAGAAGCTGCGCGGCTCGGCGATCGTCGTCGCCGGCGCCGTCGCGATCGGCGCCGTCGCCGGCATCGCGGTCGCGCCGGTCGCACCCGACCGGTTCGTACTGCGCGACCAGATCGTGCCGCCGTTCGATCCGCTCGAGTTCCCGAGCCCGCTCGCCGGGTTCCGCAACTACACGAAGGACCTCGCCGAGGAGCCCCTCTTCACGGTGACAGGGCTGCAACCGGGCGACACGATCCGGCTCGCGTCGATGAACTCCTACACGGGCCGGCTCTGGAACGTCGCCGGACCCGGCGACTCCGACGATGACGGCGGCTACGCGATCACCGGGCCGACCCTGCCGCAGCCGCCGCTCGCGACCCTCGAAAGCGCCCGCTCCATCGAGATCGACATCGAGTCCTACGACGACGTCTGGCTCCCGACGATCGGCTACGGGTCCGACCTGCAGCTCGAGGACGCCGACTCGGCTGCGCGCACTGGCGACCTCCGGTACAACGCCGCGGCCGGCACGGCGGTGCTGACGAGCGGCGTGGGGGAGGGTGCGAGCTATCGGCTCGACGCCCGCGTGCAGGCCGAGCCCAGCGACGAGGCCCTCGCGGACGTCCCGATCGCCATGGTCGAGCTGCCGCCGGTCGAGAACGTGCCCGACGTCGTCACCGCGAAGGGCGAGGAGTACGCGGGCGATGCCGCGACGCCCATCGAGCAGCTCCGCAACATCGAGCGCGGACTCAAGACGAACGGGTTCCTGAGCCATGGGCTCGCCTCCGACGCGGTCGCCTCGCGCGCGGGTCATGGCGCCGACCGGCTGATCGAGCTGTTCACCCGCTCCTCGATGGTCGGCGACGAGGAGCAGTACGCCGCGGCGATGGCGCTGATGGCCCGCCAGATGGGTTATCCGGCGCGGGTCGTCATGGGGTTCGCTCCCGAGATCGGCGAGGACCAGGATTCCGTCGAGGTGCTCGGCGACGACGTGACCGCGTGGGTCGAGGTGCCGTTCGAGGGCGTCGGATGGGTCTCGTTCCGGCCCACCCCCGACGAGGTCGACGTGCCGCAGGAGCAGACGCCGAAGCCGAAGTCCGAGCCGCAGCCGCAGGTGCGCCAGCCGCCGCGGGCCGAGGCCGTCGAGGACGACCTCCTGTCCACCGTCGAGATCGACGACACCGACGACGAGGACAAGGACCGCGACTTCCGGATCCCGGGCTGGGTCTGGGTCGCGACGGCCTCGCTCGGCATCCCGCTCGCGATCGTGTTCCTGCCGATGCTCTTCGTCGGGCTGGCGAAGAGCCGTCGGCGGCGCAAGCGGCGCTCGAGGCCGAACGAGGTCGCCGCCGCGGCAGCATGGGACGAGCTCGTCGACCGGTACGCAGAGCTCGGCTTCGAGCCGCCGGACCGGTCCTCCAGATTGCAGACCGCGCGTGCGCTCGAACGCCAGGCATCCGAGCAGGGCGTCGCGCCGAACGACGGCGACGGCGGCCTGGCGCTGACCGCGCTCGCTGCGAGCGTCGACCGGGATGTGTTCGACGGGGAGCAGGTCGCCTCCGAGACGGTGCTCACGCGCTGGAACGAGGCGGATGCCGCGGCAGCCGCCGTCGCGGCCGCGGTCGGCCGGACACGGCGCTTCATCGCCAGGTACCGCCTGCGCCGTCATCGGTAGAATGCCGTCGTGGCCGCACCGGAGTTCATCGTGCCCCCGCCGGGGCTGATCCCGAACGCGCCCGACGAGACGCCGTCGCAGACCACCGACGGCGTCGCAGGTGCGACCGACCGCACGGTGCAGGCGGCTCCCGTGCGACCGTTCCCGTCGTTCACGCCGTTGCCGACCGCGCCGCCGGCCGCAGTCGCCGTGCCGCCGGCCTTCCAACCGCCGGCCCCGACGCCGACGGCGACGGTCTTCCACCTCGTCGGCGCCGACGGCGTCGAGGTCGAGCTCGCCGAACGCAGCGTCCTCGGACGACGCCCCGCCGCCGACGAGCAGCATGCCGGCGCCCGGCCGATCGCGCTCGACGACCCCACCCGGACGGTGTCCAAGACGCACGCGTTCGTCGAGGTCCGAGACGGGCGCGTCGTGGTCACCGACCTGCATTCGACGAACGGCGTCGCCGTCCAGGCCGGTGGCGGAGAGCTCACGGTCCTCGACGCCGGAGCGCCCGCCGAGGTCGAACCGGGGTCCGTCCTGCGGCTCGGCGACCTCGCCCTGACCCTGCGCAGGTCGACCGGATTGACGGTGTAGCCTGTCATGGTGCGCGCAGCCCGTCTTCTCCTTCGCTGCCGCGGCGGGGCCTCGTTCTAGGCCGATCCCGTCGCGGAGTCTGCTGTCGGCTGCCCCTATTTCCTGAGGAAGCGAACGCATGAACGCAGTACCCACGAGCGGCGTCACGACGCCGGAAGCACGACCGCGCACCTTGGCCGAGAAGGTCTGGGACGCCCACCTGGTGAAGAAGGGCGAGGACGGCACGCCCGACCTCATCTACATCGACCTGCACCTCGTGCACGAGGTCACGAGCCCGCAGGCCTTCGACGGCCTGCGCGTCGCCGGCCGACCCGTGCGGCGGCCCGACCTGACGATCGCCACCGAAGACCACAACACGCCGACGCTCGCGATCGACAAGCCGATCGCCGACCTGACGAGCCGCACGCAGATCGAGACGCTGCGTCGCAACGCGGCGGAGTTCGGCATCCGCCTGCACTCGCTCGGCGACAAGGAGCAGGGCATCGTGCACGTCGTTGGGCCGCAGCTCGGCCTCACGCAGCCCGGCATCACGGTCGTCTGCGGCGACTCGCACACGTCGACGCATGGCGCGTTCGGTGCGATGGCGTTCGGCATCGGCACGAGCGAGGTCGAGCACGTGCTCGCCACGCAGACCCTGCCGCTGAAGCCGTTCAAGACGATGGCCATCAACGTCGACGGCGCGCTCCGCCCCGGGGTCACGGCGAAGGACATCATCCTCGCCGTGATCGCGAAGATCGGCACCGGCGGCGGACAGGGCTACGTGCTCGAGTACCGCGGCAGCGCCATCCGCGCACTGTCGATGGACGGCCGCATGACGATCTGCAACATGTCGATCGAGGCGGGCGCCCGGGCCGGCATGGTCGCGCCCGACCAGACGACCTTCGACTACCTCGAGGGCCGCACGCACGCACCGCAGGGCGAGGACTGGACCACCGCCGTCGAGTACTGGAAGACGCTCGCCACCGATGAGGGAGCGACGTTCGACGCCGAGGTCTTCGTCGACGCCGACGAGCTGGAGCCGTTCGTCACGTGGGGCACGAACCCCGGACAGGGCGTCTCGCTCTCGCAGGCCGTCCCCGACCCGGCTGCGATCGAGGACCAGCACGAGCGCGCCGCGGCCGAGCGGGCGCTCGAGTACATGGACCTCGAGCCCGGCACGCCGTTGAAGGACATCCGCGTCGACGCGGTGTTCATGGGGTCGTGCACGAACAGCCGCATCGAGGACCTGCGCGCATTCGCGTCGATCATCCGCGGCAAGCAGAAGGCCGACGGCGTCCGCGTCATGGTCGTCCCGGGCTCGGCTCGTGTGCGACTCGAAGCCGAGGCCGAGGGGCTCGACAAGGTGTTCGAGGCCTTCGGCGCCGAGTGGCGCTTCGCGGGCTGCTCGATGTGCCTCGGCATGAACCCCGACCAGCTCGCCCCAGGCGAGCGCTGCGCGTCGACGTCGAACCGCAACTTCGAGGGCCGGCAGGGCAAGGGCGGTCGCACGCACCTCGTCTCCCCGCTCGTGGCCGCGGCGACCGCGATCCGCGGAACGCTGTCCAGCCCCTGGGACATCGGGGCCGACGGCGAGACGACGGATGCCGCGACCGACCGCACGAGCACCGAAGGCGAAGGGCGCTGACATGGAGAAGTTCACCACCGTGACGGGTGTCGCGGTTCCGATGCGACGCTCGAACGTCGACACGGACCAGATCATCCCGGCCGTGTTCCTGAAGCGGGTCACCAAGACCGGATTCGACGACGCGCTGTTCTACGCCTGGCGCCAGGACCCCGAGTTCATCCTGAACCAGGAGGCCTACCAGGGGGCGCGGGTGCTCATCGCCGGGCCCGACTTCGGCACCGGATCCAGCCGCGAGCATGCGGTATGGGCGCTCCGCGACTTCGGGTTCGACGTGGTCATCAGCTCGCGGTTCGGCGACATCTTCCGCGGCAACTCGGGCAAGCAGGGGCTGCTGGCGGCGCAGGTCGCGTACGAGGACATCGAGCGACTCTGGGAGGTCGTCGAGGGCGAACCGGGAATAGCCGTGACCGTCGATCTCGTTGAGCGTACGGTCAGCGTCGGTTCGCTGACCGTGCCCTTCGATGTCGACGACTACACTCGTTGGAGGCTTCTCGAAGGGCTCGACGACATCGGTCTCACCCTGCGCGACGAATCGGCCATCGCCGAATTCGAGACGCACCGAGAGGCCTGGCGGCCGAAGACGCTCCCGATCCGGGAGCCGGCGGAATCAGGAACTCTGTGAACACACTCGGGCAGGATGCCAAGAACCACGCCACTGCGGTCGGACTCAACGTCGACCGAATCACGATCAACGGCGGCAAGCCGCTCGTGGGGCGCATCGAACTGAAGGGCGCGAAGAACCTCGTCACCAAGGCGATGGTCGCCGCGATCCTCGGAGACACGCCCAGCGTGCTGAAGGACGTGCCGAACATCAGCGACGTCCGCATCGTGCGGGGCCTCCTCGAGGTCCACGGGGTCACCGTCACCGACGGCCCCGTCGAGGGCGAGCTCATCCTCGACCCGTCGGCCGTCGAGACGGCCCACATGGCCGACATCGACGCGCACGCCGGTTCGAGCCGCATCCCGATCCTGTTCTGCGGGCCGCTGCTGCACCGCCTGGGCGAGGCGTTCATCCCCGACCTCGGCGGATGCCGCATCGGCGACCGCCCGATCGACTACCACCTCGAGGTGCTCCGCAACTTCGGCGCGATCGTCGAGAAGCTCCCGAGCGGCATCCGCATGTCGGCGCCCGACGGACTCCACGGCGCGAAGGTGGCCCTGCCGTACCCGAGCGTCGGCGCGACCGAGCAGGTGCTGCTCACGGCTGTGCTCGCCGACGGCATCACCGAGCTCTCGGGCGCGGCGATCGAGCCCGAGATCATGGATCTCATCAACATCCTGCAGAAGATGGGCGCGATCATCACGGTCGACACCGACCGGGTCATCCGCATCGAGGGCGTCGACAAGCTCGACGGCTACACGCACCGTGCGCTGTTCGACCGCAACGAGGCCGCGAGCTGGGCTGCGGCCGCGCTCGCGACCGAGGGCGACATCTTCGTCGGCGGCGCCCGTCAGGCCGAGATGCTCACGTTCCTCAACGTGTTCCGCAAGGTCGGCGGCGACTTCGACATCGCCGAGGACGGCATCCGGTTCTTCCACCCCGGCGGCGACCTCAAGCCCGTGATCATCGAGACCGACGTGCACCCGGGCTTCATGACCGACTGGCAGCAGCCGCTCGTGGTGGCCCTCAGCAAGGCCAAGGGCGTCTCGATCGTGCACGAGACCGTGTACGAGCAGCGCTTCGGGTTCGTCGACGCGCTCGTCGAGATGGGCGCCTCGATCGAGGTGCACAAGGAGTGCCTCGGCTCGGCAGCCTGCCGATTCGGCCAGCGCAACTTCAAGCACTCCGCGGTCATCTCGGGGCCCTCGCGGCTCACGGGCGCCGACATCGAGGTCCCCGACCTCCGCGGCGGCTTCAGCCACCTCATCGCGGCCCTCACGGCCGACGGTCGCTCGACCGTCTCGAACGTCGGCATCATCGCTCGCGGGTACGAGAACTTCATCACGAAGCTCGAGCTCCTCGGGGCGGATTTCGAACTCGACGCATAATGGGGGAGTGCTCCACGACGACGCGTCTCCCGACCGACCTGTGAAGGCCCGTTCGGAGACCCGCCGCCCCTCCTTCTTCTGGCTCCTCGCGGTCCTGGTCCTGCCGATCATGAACCTGGCGGTGAAATTCCGCTTCCACCACCCCGAGCGCATGCCGCAGACGGGCGCGTTCGTGCTCGCCCCGAACCACTACAGCGAGATCGACCCGGTGGTGATGGGCGTCGTCAGCTGGAAGCTCGGGCGTGCTCCGAGGTTCATGGCGAAGGCCTCGCTGTTCAAGAACCCGGTGCTCGGCTGGCTCCTGCGAACCTCCGGGCAGATCCCGGTGGAGCGCGCGGGCAGCAAGAGCCACGCGGCGCTCCGAGCGGCCGAGGAACTCGTGGAGAAGGGGCGCATGGTCGTCGTGTACCCCGAGGGTTCGCTCACCCGCGACCCCGATCTCTGGCCGATGCGCGGCAAGACCGGTGCGGTGCGCATCGCGCTCGAACGCGGCATCCCGATCGTGCCTGCGGCCCATTGGGGCACGCAGGAGCTGATGGGCCGCTACGGCAAGAAGCTCAGCCTCTTCCCCCGCAAGACGATCGACGTGATCATCGGGGAACCGCTCGACCTCTCGGCGTATCGCGACCGTCCGCTCGACCAGGCGAGCCTGCTGAAGGCCACCGCCGAACTGATGGACGCGATCGCGGCGCTGCTCGCCGAGCTCCGCGGCGAACCCGCACCGGCCGAGCGCTGGGATCCGACCAAGCACGGACAGAACGAGACGGGGCGCCTCGATGGCTAGGGCGAGTACGAAGCCGCACGGCACCCGGGTCGCCGTGATCGGCGCCGGCAGCTGGGGGACGACCTTCGCGAAGATCCTCGCCGACGGCGGCGCCGACGTGATGCTGTGGGCGCGCCGTCCTGAGCTCGCGAAGGAGATCCAGGAGGGCAAGCGCAACAGCGACTACCTGCCCGGCATCAACCTTCCCCTCGGGCTGCGGGCGACCAGTCGCCTCGACCTCGCCCTGGCGGGGGCCCAGCACGTCTTCCTCTCGGTGCCGAGCCAGTCGCTGCGCGAGAACCTCGTCGCGGCGGGGCCGCACCTGCACGCCCAGGCGACGATCGTCTCGCTCATGAAGGGCGTGGAGAAGTCCACGGGCCTGCGCATGAGCGAGGTCATCGCCGAGGTGCTGCGGGTCGAGCAGGAGCAGATCGCCGTCATCTCGGGCCCGAACCTCGCGCTCGAGATCGCGAAGGAGCAGCCCACCGCGGCGGTGGTCTCCTCGTCGAGCCTCGAGACGGCCCAGGCCGTGGCCCTGATCTCCCGCAACCGCTACTTCCGCTCGTTCGTCAACACCGACGTCATCGGCACCGAGTTCGGCGGCGTGCTGAAGAACCTCATCGCCGTCGCGATCGGCATCGTCGACGGCGTCGGCTACGGCGAGAACACCAAGGCGTCGATCATCACGCGCGGACTCGTCGAGATGACCGACTTCGCCGTCGCGTACGGCGCCCACCCCGAGACGCTCTCGGGCCTCGCCGGGCTCGGCGACCTCATCGCGACGAGCCAGTCGCCGCTCTCGCGCAACAACACCGCCGGACGACTGCTCGGCCAGGGATACCACCTCGCCGACGTGGTGAACCAGATGAACCAGACCACCGAGGGACTCGCCTCGGTCGGGCCGATCCTCGAGCTCGCCCGCGCCAAGGGCGTCGAGATGCCCATCGTCGAGCAGGTGCGCCAGGTGCTCGCCGGAACGCTCGAGCCGAGGGACATCGCGCCCCACCTCACGACCGACGACGAGCCGCAGGGCGAAAGGACTTTGGATGGACAAGCTCAGGGTGGTTCTGCTCTTCGGAGGGCGTTCAAGCGAACACTCGATCAGCTGCGCAACGGCGGGCGGAGTGCTGGGGGCGATCGACCGTGACCGCTTCGAGGTGATCCCGGTCGGGATCACCCGCGACGGCGCGTTCGTGCTCGAGAGCGACGATCCCTCCCGGTTCGGGCTCGATCCCGAGCACCTGCCCGAGGTCGTCGACAACGGTTCGCGCGTGCACTGGCCCGAGAGCACGGCGTCCCGTGAGCTCCGGGTGACGACGGTGTCCGCTGAAACAGGCGTCGCGGGCGAGCGCTCGCTCGGCGAGGTCGACGTCGTCTTCCCGATCCTGCACGGCAGGTTCGGCGAGGACGGCACGGTGCAGGGGCTGCTCGAGCTCGTGGGACTGCCCTACGTGGGCAACGGCGTGCTCGCCTCGGCGGTCGGCATGGACAAGCACTTCACGAAGACGGCCCTCGAAGCGGCCGGCATCCCGGTCGCGCCGTGGGTGACGCTCACGCGCGCCGCGCTCGACGGCGACGCCGAGCTCTGGCAGCGCCGCGTGCGCGGGCTGGGGCTCCCGGTGTTCGTCAAGCCGGCACGTGCGGGCTCCTCGGTCGGCGTCACGAAGGTGTCCGATTGGGCCGAGCTCGACGCCGCCCTCGAGGTGGCGTTCGCCGAGGACCGCACGGTGCTCGTCGAGCAGGCGATCCCCGGTCGCGAGATCGAGATCGCGGTGCTCGAGGGCCGTGACGGCGTCCGCGTCAGCGTCGCTGGCGAGGTCGTCGTGTCGGGCCGAGAGTTCTACGACTTCGAGGCGAAGTACCTCGACGCGCCGGGCGTCGACCTGGTGTGCCCTGCAGAGCTCGGCGACGGCGAGACGTTCGAGCTCGAGCGCATCGCGCGTCGCGCATTCGAGGCGATCGGGGCCGAGGGCCTCGCGCGCGTCGATGTGTTCCTCGGCGACGAGGGCTTCGTCGTGAACGAGATCAACACCATGCCCGGCTTCACGCCGATCTCGATGTTCCCGACGTGCTGGCTCAACACCGGGCTCAGCTACCCCGAGCTCATCGGCGAGCTCATCGACGTCGGAACGGCTCGCGGCGCGCGCTGACGCGCCCCGGTCGGGTCACTCCGCCGGCGTCGCATCCTCGACCGAGGTGCAGCCGCCGTCGGCGGGGATGACCCCGACCGCCCGCGAGAGGTCGGAGATCGCGGACGTTCCCGAGACCACGTCGTTGTCGACGAGCACCTCGACGGCGGGCGTGCGCCCATACGTGGTGAAGAGGTACTTCGGCGCCTGGGACTCGTCGATGACCCAGTCGATGCCGTCGACGCTCACGCACCGGTCGGTCGTGGGCCCGAGCGGCGGGACGCCGCAGCGCAGCAGCACGGTGGCAGGGTCGCCCCACGCGCCGGTTCCCTGCGCATCCGTCTCGCGTGCGGGCTGGTCGGCGACCGTGTCGGGCAGCAGGACCACCAGGTCGGCGCAGGCCGTGTCGCTCGCTTCGGGAGCCGCCTGCATGTTCACGATGGGACTGCACCCGGCGAGGGCGATGACGGCGCCGACCGCCGCGAGGGTGGCCCCCGCGAGCCGGACGCGCAGCGGGCGTGACGGAAGGGCGGGGTGCTGAGACATCCGCTTCAGAGTACCCCGTCGACCTCAGCAGTTCGGACGGCAGGAGCGCTGCGACAGGGCGTCGGTGAGCACCGTCTTCAGGTCCTGCGGGCGCTCGGCGGAGTACGCGGCGCCGCCGGTCGCCTCGGCGATGAGGCGCATCGACTCGAGGTCGGTGTCGGGGCCGATTCCCACGAGCACGACGGGCACGGGCTGGTCGCTCTCGGCGATGGCGGTGAGCTGTTCGAGCAGCGCCTCGCGGCTGATGCCGTTCTCGTCCTCGTTCTTGCCGTCGGTGAGCAGCAGGACCGAGTTCACGTTCTCGGGGTCGTACTCCTCGCGCACGGCCTGCACGGCCGCGAGCGTCGTGTCGTAGAGCCCGGTGGCACCGCCGAGTCGTGCCGGCAGTGAGCCGATGACGTCGAGCACCTGCTGGCGGTGGAGTTCGTCGGCGAGCGGTTCGATGGGGGAGAGGGGCTCCCAGTCCTGGTCGCCGATGCGCGTGGTCGAGAAGGCCCAGAGTCCCACGTCGACGGCTTCGGAGAGCTGCGAGACGGTGCTGCTCGCCGCCTCGGTGAGCAGGTCGATGCGTCGCAGGCCGGTCACGGTGGGCTCTTCCATCGAACCCGACACGTCGATCACCGAGAGGATGCGCGAGCGCAGGCTCAGCACGCCCCAGTCGCGCAGGATCGCGACCTGAGCGGATGCCGCGGCCGATCCGACCTCCGTCGCGTCGGAGACCACGCCGTCCTGTTCGAGCTCGCCGCCGCCGGCGCCGTCGCGGAACCCTTCGGCCGCGAACCGGTCGGATGCGTCCCAGAGCTCGATCTTCAGCGCGTTCAACTGCGCGGCGCGCTGCACGAAGTGCTCCTCCTTCTTCGACAGGGGCTGCTCGTCGCCGTCGGCGGGGCGGTTCTTCGCGAGCTCGGACTCGTCGAGCATGCGGAGGAACGGGAACTGCAGCGCGAGTGTGCCGTCCTCGGGGTAGAGGGCGAGGAGCGGCGTCGCCGCGTCGTCGTGGTTGTGCATGGCGACCTGCTGTTCGCTCGCGATGGCCACCGTTCCGGGCGGGCTCACGGCCAGCGACGCGAATGCCGCGTCCACGCGGGCGGGTGCGCCGTCGCTCAGGCGGATCATCGCGTTGCGGAAGTCTCGCGCCTGTCCGATCGGGACGGCCCGTTCCATGGCCTGCAGGCCGTTCAGGCTCGCCGAGGAGGCCTCGGGATCGGCGAGGAGGGCGGGCAGGTCTCCGGTGAGCACGTCGTCCCAGTTGAGCGCTCGGCCGGCGAACGCGTCGGCGCCGCTGACCGGCGCCGCGAAGACGACGGGGCTCGACGCGATCGAGCGCTCCATGGCGACGTCGGGCACGTCCCGGCCGAGCGAGCGGGCACTGGCGGCGGTGCGTACGAGCCAGACGGGGGAGTCGGGGATCCAGGCGTCGATGTCGGATCCGTTGCCCGAGGCGAGCAGGGCCGAGGTGTCGGCGGAGTCCTGCGCGACCACCTGGGTCCGGGCGCAGGAGTCCGCGCGCGCGTCGTACTCGGCGGCGAGCTGCGTGACGGGACGGGCGATCGCCGTGTCGGCGACCACGGTCAGCTCGACGGGCTCGGTGCAGGCCGGCGCGGCGGCGAGCCAGGCGCTCAACGACCCGCCCGCCCACGCGGAACCGGCGATGCCGACGAGCGCGACGCTCGTGGCCGCGGCGGCGATGATCACCACCACTCGGCGGGTTCTGCGGCGCGTGCGCGCGCGTTCGGCTCGTTCGCTTCGTCGATTCACTTGGGCTCCATTGCTGCACGGTGAGCAACATCTGAGCCACCGCGTTTCGGGTATCGCGGCCTTGTGGGGCGAGTTCACTGTACGGCAGGCGGGGCCGTTATGTAAGTATTCGTTACCTCCTCGAAATGTGCCTCGGACGGGTGACACCGGGCGATGGGCCCCGAGGGCCTGTCCTAGGCTTGCCGCGTGCCCGATTCGCCGCAGCCCAGCGCGCCCCGTCCCGTCGCCGCCACGATCGGCGAGATCGGCGAGATCGCCGCGCTCCGACGCATCCTGCCTCGCCTCGACTCGGGCACCGCCGCGCTCCTCGGCCCTGGTGACGACGCGGCGCTCGTCGCGGCATCCGACGGCCGGTTCGTCGTGACCACCGACCTGCTCGTGCACGGCCCCGATTTCCGGCTCGCCTGGTCGACGCCGTTCGAGCTCGGCTGGAAGGCCGCGGCCACGAACCTCACCGACGTGGCCGCGATGGGGGCGCGACCGACCGCGCTGGTCGTGGCGATCGCCGCACCGCCCTCGTCGCCCGCGACCCTGCTCGAGGGCATCGCCGACGGCCTCCGCGAGGCGCTCGCCGCCCTCGCGCCGGGTGCCGGCGTCGTCGGAGGCGACCTGTCGGCATCCGACGTGCTCACGATCGCGGTCACGGCCTTCGGCGACCTCGAGGGTCGGGCGCCCGTGCTGCGCTCGGGTGCGCGCGTCGGCGACGTCATCGCGCACGCCGGGGCTCGCGGCGATGCGGCCAGGGGACTCGCCCTGCTCTTCGATGAGGCGACGGATGCCGCGGGCGAACCCGACGCGGCGCTGGCCGCCGCGCTCCGGGAGCGCCACCCCGACCTCATCCGCGCGCAACTGGCACCGGCTCCGCCCGTGTGGGCCGGCGTGGTCGCCGCGACCGCGGGGGCGACGTCCATGCTCGACGTGTCCGACGGGCTGGCGCGCGACGCGCGACGCGTTGCGGAGGCGAGCGCGGTGGCCTTCGACTTCTCGTCGCAGGCGCTCGGCGGCGAGGCCGAGACCGTGCGTCTCGCGCTCGCGGGCGGCGAGGACCACGGAATGCTGGCGACGTTCCCCGACGGGGCCCGCATCCCGGTGCCGTTCGAGCCCATCGGACGCGTCGTCGACGGCGCCGGACGCATCCTGCTCGACGGCCGCGACGTCGGGGCCGACGGGTGGGACCCCTACTCCGGCTGGGACGGCCGTTCGGGCTGAACGGGCTCGGCGATCGCCCACCAGAGGGTCGTCTCGCCGTAGTCGCGCCGACGCTCGAGGCCGATGCCGGTCGGCCAGGTCGGCTCCGGCGTACGAGAACTGCGCTCGACGACCACGAGCGCGTGGGCGTTCAGCAGCGGCGCGAGCAGCTCCAGGTCGCGTGCGAGGGCGGGTTCGTCGAGGTCGTACGGCGGGTCGATGAAGGCGAGGTCGACGCCGGCGGGCGCGGTCTCGAGATAGGCGGCCACGGCGCGCGGCACGACGCGGATGCGCGCGGCCGCGCGGCCGAGCGCTCGCGTGACGGCGTCGGCATTGCGGCGGCAGACGTCGGCGGCGGGCTTCGCGCGCTCGACGAGCACGATCTCGACGGCGCCGCGACTCGCGGACTCGAGGCCGAGCGCGCCCGATCCGGCGTAGAGGTCGAGCACCACGGCGCCCTCGATCGCGTCGCGGGCCTCCAATGCGGAGAAGATCGCCTCCCGCACGCGGTCGCTCGTCGGGCGCGTGCCGGATCGCGGTACGGCGAGGGTCAGTGAGCCGGCGGCCCCGGCGATGATGCGCGTCATGCTGGTGGCAGCCTACCGGCCCCGAGGCCTCCGGGCCGTGCGGTGGGGCGTCGGTCGCTGCCATGATGGAGAGGTGGATGACCAAGCCGTGGAAGCCCCTACCGCTCCCGTGACCGCCAGACGCCGTGCCATCGTCGACCAGGCGGTCCTCGACCGCATGTGGGACTTCGCCGACCCGCAGGGGAGCGCCGAGCGGTTCCGCGCGGCCTCCGCCGAGGAGTCGGCACCGCCCGCCGTCCGGGCCGTGATGGCCACCCAGCTCGCCCGCGCGCTCGGGCTCCTGGGCGCGGGCGAGGAGGCCGAACGCGTGCTCGACGAGGTGAAGCGCGAGAGCGGCGACGCCGATGCCGAGCTCCGCGCCAGGGTCGCGATCGAGCGCGGCAGGCTCCTCGCCGCCGGCGTCGAACCGACCGCAGCGGTGCCCGGGCTCACGCTCGGCGTGCGAGAGGCCGCGCGTGCCGGCTCCGCGTTCCTCGTGCTCGACGCGCTGCACCTGCTCGCGTTGAGCGACGCCGGCCACGAGGAGGAATGGGCCGCCGAGGGGCTCGACGTGCTCGAGGGTCAGCGTGATCCGCGGGTGCTCCGCTGGGGCATCTCCCTGCACCACAACCTCGGTTGGACCAAGCACGACCAGGGTCGGGCCGAGGCCGCCCTGACGCAGTTCGAGCGGGCCGTCGAGGTCGCCGATCGCCACGGCTCGGCCGAGCAGCGGCAGGTGACCCGGTGGGCGGTCGCGCGATGCCTGCGCACACTGGGCCGGGTCGACGAGGCGCTCGCGCTCCAGCGCGAGCTCGCGGAGCTCCGCCCCGACGACCCGTACGTGCGCGCCGAGCTCGAGGCGTTGACGGCGGTCGCGCCTACGATCGAGGCATGACGGCCGACGAGACCCACGATCCCGGTGTCGGTCGTTTCTCGCTCGACTCGCGCCTCACGGGCGCCCTGGGCGGCCGAACGGCGCAGGCCCTCGAGCGCGCCTTCGGGTACCGCACGGTGGGCGACCTGCTCGGCCACTACCCGCGCCGCTACGCCCTGCGCGGCGAGCTGACCGCGCTCGCGAGCCTGCCGCTCGACGAGAACGTCACCATCGTGGCCGAGGTGATCGAGGTGCGCGAGCGCACGATGCGGTCCCGTCGAGGGTCCATCCTCGAGGTCAAGATCTCCGACGGCACCGGCATCCTCACGCTCACCTTCTTCAACCAGGCGTGGCGTGCCCGGGAGCTCGTGCCGGGCGCTCGCGGCATCTTCGCGGGCAAGGTCGGCGACTACCGAGGCGCCCGTCAGCTCGCGCACCCCGACTACGAGCTCTTCGACGACGCGACGCCGACGTCGCCGACGGATGCCTCGGTCAAGCGGTGGGCCGAGGCGCCCATCCCGATCTACCCGGCCACGAGCACGCTCGCGAGCTGGCAGCTCGCGAAGGCGATCGCCCTGCTGCTCGACGGACTCGACCCGGTGCCCGACCCCGTTCCCGAGTCCGTGCGCTCCGCGAAGGGGCTGCTCGAGCATCGCGAGGCCCTCGAACGCGTGCACCGCCCCGAGGCGGAGTCCGATTGGAAGGCCGCCCGGCGCACCCTCCGGTTCACCGAGGCCCTCGTGCTGCAGACGACCCTGCTGCTGCGGCGCGCGGAGCTGCGCACGCACACGGCCACGGCGCGGCATCCCTCGCCCGGCGGGCTCCTCGAACGGTTCGACGCGAGCCTCCCGTTCACGCTGACCGGAGACCAGGTCGAGGTCGGCGACCGCATCGCGTCCGACCTCGGCGAACCGGTGCCGATGAACCGGCTGGTGCAGGGCGAGGTCGGCTCGGGCAAGACCGTCGTCGCGCTCCGGGCGATGCTCGCGGTCGCCGACTCGGGCGGCCAGTCGGCCCTGCTCGCGCCCACCGAGGTGCTCGCGGCCCAGCACCTGCGCTCGATCGTGCGGATGCTCGGGCCCGACCTCTCCTCGCAGCTGGTCCCGACCCTGCTCACCGGCCAGCTCCCCGCCGCCGAGCGCCGCAAGGCGCTCCTGCGCGCCGCCGCCGGACAGTCGCGCATCGTCGTCGGCACGCACGCGCTCATCGGCGACACGGTCTCGTTCGCCGATCTCGGCCTCGTGGTCGTCGACGAGCAGCACCGCTTCGGCGTCGAGCAGCGCGAGGCGCTCCGCCTCAAGGGCACGCAGCCGCCCCACGTGCTGGTGCTCACCGCGACGCCCATCCCGCGCACCGTCGCCATGACCGTGTTCGGCGACCTCGAGGTCTCCACCATCCGCGAGCTGCCCGCGGGCCGGGCGGGCATCGAGTCGCACGTCGTACCCCTGGTCGAGCGACCGGCCTGGCGCACGCGAGTCTGGGAGCGGCTCGCCGAGGAGGTCGCCGCGGGCCGTCAGGGCTTCGTCGTCTGCCCGGCCATCGAACCGCGCGTCACCGAGGAGGCCGATCCCCCCGAGGGTGCCGACCCGGCGGAAGCGCAGGGGTCGCCGGCCGCGCCGCCAGCGTCCGTCGCGGCCATCGTCGCCGAGCTGGCCGTCAACCCGCACTTCTCCGACATCCGGGTCGCCCCGCTGCACGGGCGCATGAGCTCCGACGAGAAGGATGCGACCATGCGCGCCTTCGCCGCGGGCGAGATCGACGTGCTCGTCGCGACCACCGTGATCGAGGTCGGCGTCGACGTGCCGAACGCGAGCGTCATGGTCGTGGCCGACGCCGACCGGTTCGGCGTCTCGCAGCTGCACCAGCTTCGCGGCCGCGTCGGGCGGGGCGGGCTCCCCGGCCTCTGCCTGCTCGTCACCGCGGCCGAGCCCGGATCCCTCGCCCGGCAGCGCGTGGAGGCGGTCGCGGCGACCCTCGACGGCTTCGAGCTCGCCCGGGTCGACCTCGAGCTCCGGCAGGAGGGCGACGTGCTCGGGGCGACCCAGTCCGGCGGGCGCTCCTCGCTGAAGCTCCTGCGCGTGGCCCGCGACGGCGACGTCATCGCCGACGCCCGTGAGGCGGCCGCGGCGGTGCTCGCCGACGATCCGCGACTCGCCGGGCATCCCGCGCTCGCGGCCGACGTCCGTCGCCGCCTCGACGACGACGCCACCGGATTCCTGAGCAAGGGCTGAGAGTCGAACGCACCCCTTCCGGCGCGGCATCCGGGCAGTACGCTGGTGCGTATGCAGCGGATCGCCGTCGTTCCCGGTTCATTCGACCCCGTCACCAAGGGGCACCTCGACGTGATCGAGCGCGCAGCCGGACTCTACGACGAACTCCATGTCGTGGTCGTGCACAACCCCGACAAGAACGCCCTCCTGCCGATCGCGCAGCGCGTCTCGCTCATCGAGCGGGCCATCGCCGACGCGGGCATCCGGGGCCGCGTGGTCGTGGCCTCCTGGAGCATGGGGCTCCTCGTCGACTACTGCAGCGACGTCGGGGCGAGCGTGCTCGTCAAGGGCGTCCGGTCCCAGGTCGACGTCGCCTACGAGACCCCGATGGCGATCGTCAACCGCGACCTCGCGGGCGTCGAGACGGTGTTCCTGCTTCCCGATCCCCAGCACGCCCACGTGTCCAGCTCGCTCGTGCGGCAGGTCTCGGCCCTCGGCGGCGACGTCTCGCCGTACGTGCCGTCCGTGGTCGCCGACTACCTCGCGGCGGCGATGACGCCATGAGCGAGCCGGCCGTGACGACCGTCTCGTCCGCCGCGCCGAGCGCCGCGGACGCGACATCCGTCATGCACATCGACGAGGTGGGGGTCCTCGCCGCCCGCATCGTCGCCAACGTCGAGACGGTCATCGCCGGCAAGCGCGAGGCCGTCACCGCCGCGCTCACGGTCGTGCTGGCCGAGGGGCACCTGCTCATCGAAGACGTGCCCGGCGTCGGCAAGACGATGCTCGCCAAGGCGCTCGCCCGTTCGCTCGGCAGCAGCATCAGCCGCATCCAGTTCACACCCGACCTCCTGCCGAGCGACGTGACCGGCGTCTCGGTGTTCGACCAGGCGAGCCGACGGTTCGAGTTCAAGCGCGGGCCCGTGTTCGCGAACCTCGTGATCGGCGACGAGATCAACCGGGCGAGCCCGAAGACCCAGGCCGCCCTGCTCGAGTGCATGGAGGAGCGGCAGGTCACGGCCGACGGCACGACCCACCACCTCGAACTGCCGTTCACGGTCATCGCGACGCAGAACCCGGTCGAGATGGAGGGCACGTACCCGCTGCCCGAGGCGCAGCGCGACCGATTCATGGCCCGGGTCTCCATGGGGTACCCGGCATCCGCCGATGAACTCGCGATGCTGTCCACGCGCGAGACCTCGAGCCCGCTCGACCGGCTCGAGCAGGTCGTCGCGGTCGACGAACTCCGCGGCATGATCACCGCCGTGCAGCACGTGTTCACGTCGCAGCCGGTCAAGGAGTACGCGGTCGAGCTGGCCCGCGCGACCCGCGACGACCGGCAGCTGCGGCTCGGCGCGAGCCCGCGCGCGACCCTGCAGCTGATCCGGGCGGCGAAGGCGCACGCGGCGATGCACGGCCGGGACTTCGTGCTGCCCGACGACGTCGACGCGCTCGCGGTGCCCGTGCTGGCGCATCGTCTGGTGCCGACGAGCCGGGCGGTCGGCTCCCACGACCGCGACAGCGGGCCCCTCATCGACGCGATCGTGCGACGCATCGTCGCCGACACGCCAGTACCCGTCGGGAGCGCGCGAAGGAACTGAGATGCCCCGCACCCGACCCGCATCCTGGCCGCGCCTCACCCGCCGCGGCGTCTCGCTCGTGGTCGTCGGCGTGGTGCTCGCCGGCATCTCGCTCTGGTTCGACCTGCGCGACATCCTGGTCCTCGCGTTCGTCGGCATCGCGATGCCCGTCGTCGCGGCGGTCTTCGTCGCGCTGCGGCGGCCCAGGCTCGCGGTGCAGCGCGAGTTCGCACCCGCGGTGGTGCCGGCCGGCGAGGCGACGCAGGTGTCGCTCGTCGTGCAGAATCGCGGCACGCGCACGTTCGACGGCGCCCACTGGCGCGATCGGGCGCCCGACGGCGCGGTCGGCCCGGCCGAGGCGCTCCTGCCGGCCCTGGGCCCGCACGAGACCGTCCTGCCGTCGGGCGACGATCGCGTGCGCGTCGAGTACCGTCTGCGGATGCCGCGGCGCGGCGTGTTCGCCGTCGGCCCGCTGAGCATCGGCGTCCACGATCCGTTCGCGCTCGCCGGCATCGAACGCGATGCCGGTTCCGCCCACGAGATCGTGGTGACCCCGCGCGTCACGCCGCTGGCCGAGGCGCTCGCGACCGCCGCGAGCATCGACGGCGTCGTGCACAGCTTGCAGCGACGCAACCATCCCAACTCCGACGAGCTCATCGCCCGCGAGTACCGGTACGGCGATCCGCTGCGGCGGGTGAACTGGCCGGCGACGGCGCGCCGCGGCGAGCTGATGGTGCGCGAGGAGGAGCAGCGGGGCGATCCCGAGGCGCGGGTGCTCCTCGACGTGCCGTCGAACGGCCGGGGCGGGCTCGCGGTGCACCACCACGATCGGTCCTCCGACGTCGACGAGCGCTTCGAGCTCGCGATCGAGGTCGCCGCCTCGATCGGCGTGCACCTGCTCGAGCACGGGTTCCGGCTCCGCTGTACGAGCATCGCCGACCACGAGCGGGGACTCGGGGCGACGGCGCCGCCCGACGGGTCGTATCGGATGCCGGGCGGCGAGCACCTCCTCCTCGAGGACCTCGCACGGGTCGAGGTCGGGGGGCGGCGACGACGGGCCGACGACGAGCGGGCGCCGTCCGATGCGAGGCCCCGGGGCCGTGACGCGCGCGAGCCCGGATTCGCCGTGCTCGCCGACCCGAGCCAGGCCGACGCGGGCGCGCTCGTCGCGCTCAGGCCCGGGTTCGAGCCGGCCATCGCCTTCGTGACGGCCACCGTGTCCTCGGCGGTGCGGCAGATGCTCGAGAATGCCGACTGGAACGTCGTGACGGTGCGCCGCACCACCGAGATCGGCGGGGCGTGGGCGGCCGTCGCCGCATCGACGGCGGTGCGCGATGCATCCTGACCAGGCGGTGCTCACCCCGGTCCAGCGACTGGCGCTGACGACGGCGTCGTTCGTGCTGATGGCCACAGCGATCATGGCGCTGGGGCCGCTCATCGCCGGCAGCGGATGGTGGTGGCTGTGCGCGTTCGTGTCGGCGGGCGTGCTCTTCGCGGGTGCGGGGCTCCGTGCGGTGCGCGTGCCGGGCGGGCTCGTCCCGGTGCTCGAGGCCGTCGTGCTCCTGATGCTGCTGACCCTGTTGTTCGGCGGCTCCACAGGCCTGCTCTTCCTCGTGCCGCTGCCCGACACGTTCGCCCTCTTCGGCGAGCTCTTCAGCGGCGCGCAGCGCACGATCGCGCAGCAGTCGGTCCCCGCGGTGACCGTGCCGGCGCTCTCGTTCGCCCTCGCGCTCGGCGTCGGCGTGCTCTCGATCCTGCTCGACGTGCTGGTCCAGGTCGCACGGCGGCCGGCGTTCGCGGCGGTCCCGGTCATCGTGCCGCTGCTCATCCCGGGGTTCATCGTGGAGTCGGGCGTGGGGCTCCTGGTCCTCGTCCTCGTGGCGGCGTCGTACCTGTTGCTCCTCCGCGTCGACGTTCGGGTGAATCGGGCGGCGCGGTTCGAGCACGCGCGCGACGACGGCGTGACCACCGTGACCGCGCCACGGCGGGTCCCGGTCGCCTCCACGCTGGGCGCCTCGCTCGGCGTCGCGGGCGTGGGCATCGTCGTCGCCTCGATGCTCGCCGTGTCGACGCCGAGCATCTCGACGAGCCTGCTGCTCGGCACGGGGTCCCAGAGCACGCTCTTCGCACGCGGCGTGAGCCCGTTCATCGATCTCGGGCGCGACCTCCGCCGGCCCGAGGCTCGACCGGCGTTCCGCTACCTCGCGCGCGACGGCGACCGGCCGTACTTCACCCTGCTCACCCTCGACCGGTTCGAGGGCGATGTCTGGTCGGTCGCCGACCGCCCGGTCGACGGCGACAACACGGTCGATGCGATGGGTGCACCCGTCGGGCTCAGCCCCGACGTCGAGACCTCGGAGCATCCGATCGACGTGCTCGTGAACGAGGTGCGCACGACGTGGCTGCCGGTGCCGTATCCGTCGACGAGCGTCGAGGGTCTTCGGGGCTCATGGTTCTGGGACGAGGACTCCCTCACGGTTCGCAGCGCCGACACGAACACGGCCGGACAACGCTACGAGGTCACGCGTCTCGCGGTCGAGCCGACGGTCGTGCAGCTCCGCGAGGCGGGGCCGGCGACGTCGGTCGACGCCCGGTACCTCGAGCTGCCCGAGGAGATGCCCGAGATCATCGGGGCGACGGCCGTGAACCTCGCCTCGGGTGCGGCGACGCCGTACGACGCGGCCGTCGCCATTCAGGCGTACCTGCGCTCGCCCGACTTCCGATACTCGACGGAGGCGCCGGTCGAGGGCGGGTACGACGGCGGCGGATTCGACGTGATCGGCGCGTTCCTCGAGCAGAAGCAGGGCTACTGCGTGCACTTCGCGTCGACGATGGCGGTGCTGGCCCGCGAGGCCGGCATCCCGGCGCGCATCTCGATCGGCTACACGTCGGGAACGCCGACGACCGACCGCGTCGACGGGGTGCAGCGGGTCGAGGTCGACACGCACGACCTGCACGCGTGGCCCGAGCTCTACTTCGAGGGCGTCGGCTGGGTGCCGTTCGAGCCGACCCCCGGCCGCGGTTCCGTGCCGGAGTACTCGCGGCCGGGTGCCGGCCAGTCGCCGACCTCGGTCCTGCCGACGGGTCCAGCCTCCAGCACCGCGCCCTCCGGGCGCCCCGAACTCGACCCCGACCGGGGCCTTGCAGGGCAGACGAGCGATCCGTTTGCGAACAGCGGGGCGCTGCGGGTGATCCCGATCCTGTTCGGCATCGTGGCGCTGCTCGCGATTCCCTCCCTCGTCCGAGCCCTGCAGCGCGGTGCACGCCGCCGTCGCATCCGGCAGGGGCGTGAGGCCGCGGATGCCGCGTGGCGGGAGTTCGTCGCCACGGCGACCGATATCGGCATCGGCGTCGAGTCCGGCACCCCTCGTGCCATCGCCTCGTTGGTCGCGGCGCGACCCGCGTTCCACGAGCCCGTGGTGCGTGCGGCGCTGCTGCGCCTGCGCGACGCGGTCGAGCGGGCGAGGTTCGGTCCCGACGACGGGCGCGAGCCCGCGCCCGAGTCTCGCCGGCGCCTCCTCGGCGACCTCGATGCGGTGAGGTCCGCGCTGCTGCGCGACGCGGCCGGCCGCGATCGCGCGGCCGCGGCGCTCCTGCCGCGCTCCCTCGTCGAGCGTGTCGTGCGCGTACCCGGCGTTCGTGCAGGCGGCGGAGCGTAGACTCGCTCTTCGTGGCCATTCAGTATTCCCCGCTCCGCATGAACGTGCGCGACATCGTGAACCGCCCGGGCGAGATGCGCGAGCATCGAATCCAGGTGCCCGCGCGTGAAGCGCTCGGCGAGGGACTCGTCGCCGTGCGCGAGGGTTCCGAGGTCGATCTCGACGTGCGCCTGGAGTCCGTTCACGAGGGCATCCTGGTGAGTGCGAGCATCGATACGGTGGCCGAAGGGGAGTGCGGTCGGTGTCTCATCGACATCGCCCTGCCTGTCGAAGTCGAGTTCCAAGAGCTTTTCGCGTATCATTCTGGAGAAGCTTTCGAGTTCGAGGTTCAAGACGACCACGTGGATCTTGAACCGCTCATCCGAGATGCGGTGGTGCTATCACTGCCGTTCCAGCCGGTCTGCCGGCCGGACTGCCCGGGTCTCGACCCAGAGACCGGGCTGCGACTGGCTGATCATCCGGAACTCGACTCCCCGAATGTGCACGACCCACGATGGGCCGCGCTCACAGGGTTCCAAGCTTCCGAAGACCAGGGCACGGATGTCGCATCCGACGCCGACCCGAAGAGAGATTGAGAGAGTGTCATGGCTGTTCCCAAGCGGAAGAAGTCGCGAGCAAACACCCACGCGCGTCGTTCGCAGTGGAAGGCTGAGGCCCCCACGCTGGTGAAGACCGTCGAGAACGGCAAGGTCACGTACAGCCTTCCGCACCGCGCGAAGGTCGTCGAGGACTCGGCGGGCACCCCGCTGTTCCTCGAGTACAAGGGCCGCAAGGTCGCCGACGTCTAGTCGACGCCCGACGCAGCAGAGACCGGTCGTGACGCGCACGGAGCGCAGAGGGCTCGAGAGACCGAACCTCGAAGAGTTGCAGCAGAAGCTGCAGGTCGAGGTCGATCCCGAACTTCTGCTCCTTGCGCTCACGCACCGGTCTTTCGCGTACGAGAACGGCGGCATCCCGACCAATGAGCGCCTCGAGTTCCTCGGGGACTCGATCCTCGGTCAGGCCGTCACGGTGCGCCTCTTCCGCGACAACCCCGACCTCGACGAGGGCGAGCTCGCCAAGCGGCGCGCCAGCCTCGTCTCGAGTGCCGCGTTGGCGGAGGTGGCCAGGTCGATCGGCCTGGGGCCGTACATCCGGCTCGGTCGCGGCGAGACGCTCACGGGCGGCGCCGAGAAGCCGTCGATCCTCGCCGACACGGTCGAGGCGATCATCGGCGCGGTCTATCTCGACGGTGGTGGCGACGCCGCGACGCCGTTCGTGCTGAGCCTCATCTCGCCGCTCATGCTCGACCCCGACCGGTTCGGGGCGTCGATGGACCCCAAGACGAGCCTCCAGGAGATCGCGGCCAAGCGGGGCGTCGCCGCACCCGTGTACACCGTGGTCGAGAGCGGGCCCGACCACCACAAGCACTTCGTGGCGACGGTCGTCGTCGGCACGCTGGTCCGGGCGTCCGGCGAGGGCTCGAGCAAGAAGCAGGCCGAGATGGCTGCGGCGCTCGAGGCGTGGACGAAGCTCAGCGCGAGCTGACGTGCCCGAACTTCCCGAGGTCGAGGTCGTCCGAGCCGGACTCGCTCCCGCGGTGACGGGTGCCCGCATCGTCGCCGTCGACGTGCTCGACGCCCGCGCGCTGACGCGGCACGATCCCGCGCTCGGCGACTTCGAGCGGCTCGTCACGGGGGCGACGATCCGGGCCGCCGTGCGCCGGGGCAAGTTCCTGTGGCTGCCCCTCGGTGATGTCGGCGGCGAGACCCGCGCCGACGACCGCCCGCGGGCCGTCGTCGGGCACCTCGGCATGAGCGGGCAGCTGCTGCTGCGCACGCCCGACCACCCCGGCGACGACCGCCACGCCCGCATCCGGATGCACCTCGAGCATCCCGCGCACGGCGAGCTCCGGGTCGACTTCGTCGACCAGCGCACGTTCGGCTCGCTCGCGGTCGATCGCCTGGTGCCGACCGCCGACGGCGCCATCGCGGGATTCAGCGGCGACGTCACGGGGGAGTGGGCCCGGAGCATCCCCACGCAGGTGGCGCACATCGCCCGTGATCCGCTCGATCCCGCCTTCGACGACGACCTCCTCCTCGAACGGATGTCGCGGCGCGCGTCGGGCGTGAAGCGCGTGCTGCTCGACCAGGGCCTCGTGAGCGGGGTCGGCAACATCTACGCCGACGAGTCGCTGTGGGCGGTGCGCATGCACGGCGAGCAGCCGGCCTCCTCGCTCAGCCGTCGTCGCGCGCGCGAGCTGCTGCAGGCGGTGCGAGACGTGCTCGGCAAGGCCCTCGTCGAGGGCGGCACGAGCTTCGACGAGCAGTACGTGAACGTGAACGGCGAGTCGGGCTACTTCGCCCACTCGCTCAATGCGTACGGCCGCGCGGGCCTGCCCTGCCCGCGATGCGGAACTCCCATGGTCCGCGAGGCGTTCATGAACCGGTCGTCGCACCGCTGTCCGCGCTGTCAGCGCCTGCGGCGGGCTCCGGGTCCAGCTGCCACAGCGCGCTGAGTCCGCGCACGGTGAAGCCGAGCGCCACGTTGATGGCGAGCATGTGCTCGTTCTCGTCGGCGTTCCAGGTGAAGACGTCGGTGCGGTCGGGTGCCGTCCGGGCGAGCAGCACGAGGTTCGCGACCTTCATGCGCATGCCGAGGCGATGTCCGCGGTGCTCCTTCAGCACGATCGTGTCCCATTGGAACGCCGACGCGGAGTCCGCCGGGAGCTGGAGCTCGGTGAACCCCGCGACGCGCCCGTCGTCGTCGACGGCCGCCGTGACGAGGCTCCTGCGGCCGCCGGCGAGCGACTGCTCCTCGGCGGCGCGCACCCGCGCGGCATCCCACCGCTCCTCGTCGTAGGTGGCCGTGCCGGCCGGCGGATCGGTCGACATCGCGGCGTGGGCGACGGCGAGCTCGTCGAGGAGCTCCTCGGGGGCGCGATCGATCCACGACCGCAGGGCATAGGACGTCGCGGATGCCTCGAGCCCCACGGCGGTCTCGGCGAACTCCTCGGTGCGCCCGGCGACCGTCAGCCCGCTGACGCGTTCGAGCTGCGCGAGCCGGAACCCGTGGTGCAGGGCGAACGCGGCGCCGGGGTCGGACGCGGGGATGGATCCGCTGCCGTCACGGGCCTCGAGCCGGTCGCCCGGCGCCTCGAGCGCGCGGGCCGGGACATCCGACATGGCGGTGAGGATGCCGCGGCCGAGCTCGTCCGCGACGCGGTGGGCGGCGGCGAGCAGGGCGGACCCCGTACCTCGGCGTCGCGCGTCGGGCAGCACGCCGAGCACGAGGTCGATCGTCGCGGCGTCGTCGGCCAGCTCCCAGGTGCACTCGACGCGTCCGACGCAGCGTCCGGCGTCCCACGCCGTGAACGCGCGTCGGCCCTGGTAGGCGTCGTCGCGGTAGAGCGGCAGCAGTTCGTAGCCGTCCCACGCGAACCGGCGATGCCCCCACACCGATTCCTCGACGAGGGCCGCGACCTCGACCATGGCCTCGAACTCCGTCGACTCGGGGGTGCCGAGCGCGTGGGGGATCGGCACCCGCCTGATCTCGATCGCCATGTCTCCTCCTCGTCGGCCCGCGGCGTCGGAGCGTCGACGCCGACTGCGCAGCCGATCAGGCTACTCCCTGTCGGCGAGCGCGTACAGACCCGATCCCGTTCGCACCGGCGAGGGCGAGCGGATGGCGCGCCGACCTCGGCTACGCTCGACGGCAGCGCGCTCGCGAGTCGGAAGGGTGGGACGTGTACCTGAAGAGCCTGACGCTGAAGGGATTCAAGTCCTTCGCGCAGCCGACGACCTTCGCCTTCGAACAGGGCGTGACCTGCATCGTCGGACCGAACGGCTCCGGCAAGTCCAACGTCGTCGACGCCCTGGCCTGGGTCATGGGCGAGCAGGGGGCGAAGACCCTCCGCGGCGGCAAGATGGAGGACGTCATCTTCGCCGGCACCTCCACGCGCGGCCCGCTCGGCCGCGCCGAGGTGAGCCTGACCATCGACAACGCCGACGGCGCGCTGCCGATCGAGTACTCCGAGGTGTCGATCTCGCGCACCCTGTTCCGCAACGGGTCGAGCGAGTACGCCATCAACGGCGAGACCTGCCGCCTCCTCGACGTGCAGGAACTGCTCAGCGACTCCGGACTCGGCCGGGAGATGCACGTCATCGTCGGACAGGGGCAGCTCGACGCCGTGCTGCGGGCGACGCCCGAAGACCGTCGCGGGTTCATCGAGGAGGCCGCCGGCATCCTGAAGCATCGTCGACGCAAGGAGAAGACCCTCCGCAAGCTCGACGCGATGCAGGCCAACCTCACCCGGCTCTCCGACCTCGCCGGCGAGATCCGGCGCCAGCTGAAGCCGCTCGGACGGCAGGCCGAGGTGGCCCGCGAGGCCGCGACCATCGCGGCCGTCGTGCGCGACGCCAAGGCGCGCCTGCTCGCCGACGACGTGATCGCGCTCCGTCGCGCGCTCGAGGACCACGGTCGCTCCGAACAGCAGCGCCACTCCGAGCGACTCGTGCTGCAGGACCAGCTCGAGCAGCGGCAGGCGAGGGTGACCGCCCTCGAGCAGTCCCACCTCGGCGACGACGTCGACACGGCGCGCGCCGCGAACTTCGCCCTCGAGCAGGCGCGCACCGCGCTGCGCTCGCTCGACTCGCTCGCGAACCAGCGCATCGCGCTGCTGTCCGCGGCCGACGAGACCACGGATGCCGCACCCACCGTCACCCGGTCGATGATCGAGGACGCCGTGGTCGAGCTCGACGAGATCCGAGAGGGCATCGACGTCGCGGCATCCGCCCTCGAGGACGCGCAGGACGCCACGCGCCGCTCCCGGCTCGACCTCGACGCGGTCGACTGCGAGATCGCGCACCGCAGCGCCGAGGTGCAGGCGTACGACCTCGAGGTGTCCAAGCTGTCGGGCCGCGCCGATTCCGAGGCCTCCAAGCTCGCCGCCGTGCGCGGCGAGGTGCTTCGGCACGCGAACGCGCTCGACGCCTCGTCGCAGCGTCGCGAAGCGGCCGCGGCCGCGCTCGTCGAGGCCCAGGGCGAGGCCGAGGTCGAACAGACCGCCGAGACCGACCTCGACGAGGCGTACGAGCTCGCGCAGGCCGCCGTCTTCGAAGCCGAGGCCGAGATCGAGCGACTGCGCGACGAACTCCACGAGCACGAGCGCGAACAGGGCGCGCTGGCCGCACGCAGCCAGGCGCTCTCGCTCGCCCTCGACCAGAAGGACGGTTCGGCAGCCCTCGTCGCCGCGAAGGTGGCGGGCGTGCACGGCCTGCTCGCCGAGTCGCTCCAGGTGCAGCCCGGGTTCGAGGCGGCGGTCTCGGCCGCGCTCGGCTCCCTGAGCGATGCCGTGCTCGTCGACGACCTCCGTGCCGCGCACGATGCGCTCGTGCATGCAGAGCGGGGCGACATGGGGCGCGTCGCGCTCGTGCTCGCGACCCCGGCGGGCGCCGTCCGCGCCGCGACCGAGGCGCTGCCCGCGGGATTCGTCGCCGCATCCGACGTCGTCACCGCCCCGGCCGGGGTGCACGGCATCCTCGCCGAGGTCCTCATCGCCGACGACCTCGATACCGTGCGATCGGCCGAGGCGGCCCTCGCCGCACGCACCGTGCCCGCGACCGTCATCACGCGCGACGGCACGCTCGTCGGCCGGTACGTGGTGCGCGGCGGCACCGGGCGCAAGCAGAGCCGCATCGAGCTGCTCGCCGAACGCGACCGCGCCGCGGCCCGCCTCGACGAGGTGCGCGGCGAGATCGAGCGGCGGCGCGCCGAGCTCGGCGAGCAGCGCGAGCTGCACGCGCGGGCCAAGGAGGCCGCGAAGGCCGCGCTCGCCGCCCTGCGCGAGTTCGACGCGCAGCTCGCCCAGCGCACCGAACGACTCAACCGCGCACGTGTGCAGGCGGAGGCCGCCGAGGCGGACTCCGAGCGCCTGCGCCAGGCCGCCGCGAACGCCCAGGAACGCGTGGCCGATGCCGAGGCGGCATCCGCCGAGGCGAAGCGGGCGCTCGAGGCGGCGCGCGACGTGCCGCGACCCGTACTCGACGCGAGCGCCCGCGACGCGGCATCCGCCCAGCTCGACCGCGCGCGCGAGGCCGAGGTCGAGGCGAAGCTCCGGCTCGAGACGGCGCGCGAGCGGGTCCGTGCCGAGGACGCCCGCATCCGTGCGATGCAGGCGCAGCACGACGCCGAACGGCAGGCCGCCGCGGAGGCCGCGCGGCGTGCGGTCGTGCGCCGTTCCCAGCTCGCCGCCGCCGCCGCCGTCGCGGCATCGCTGCCCGCGGCGCTCGCCTCGGTCGACGCCTCCGTCGCCGAGGCCGGGGTCGCCCTCGCGCGGGCCGAGGCCGAGCGGTCCGCACGCAATGAGGAGCTGCAGGCGCTGCGACGCGACGAGGGCACGGTGCGCGAACGACTCCACGCCGTGACCGAGGACGTGCACGGCCTCGAGCTGCGCATCTACGAGAAGAAGCTGCAGGTCGGCAGCATGCTCGAGCGCGCCGAGTCCGAGCTCGGCCTCGACGAGGCCGTCCTGGTCGCCGAGTACGGCCCCGAGGTGCCGATCCCGGTCGATGACGCGGTCGCAGCCGACGGCGACGGCGACGAGGCGGATGCCGCGACGAGGCCGTATCGGCGCGAGGAGCAGCAGCGCCGCCTTGCCGGAGCCGAGCGCAAGCTCGCCCAGCTCGGGCGGGTCAACCCGCTCGCGCTCGAGGAGTTCGCCGCGCTCGAGCAGCGGCACAAGTTCCTGACCGAGCAGTTGACCGACCTCGCGAACACGCGGAAGGACCTCCTCACGATCATCGAGGAGATCGACGGCAAGATGTCGACCATCTTCCGCGACGCCTTCGACGACACTCAGGCCGCCTTCGCGCAGGTGTTCCCGGTGCTCTTCCCGGGCGGCGCGGGCAGCATCTCGTTGACGAACCCCGACGACATGCTCACGACGGGCATCGAGGTCGCCGTGCGGCCCGCGGGCAAGAAGATCGAACGGCTGTCACTGCTCTCGGGCGGCGAGCGCTCGCTCGCCGCGGTCGCCCTGCTGCTCGCGATCTTCAAGGCGCGCCCCAGCCCGTTCTACATCATGGACGAGGTCGAGGCCGCGCTCGACGACGCGAACCTCGGGCGGCTGCTCACGACCCTCGAGGACCTGCGCGAGAACAGCCAGCTCATCGTCATCACCCACCAGAAGCGCACCATGGAGATCGCCGACGCGCTCTACGGGGTCTCGATGCGCCAGGACGGCGTCTCGGCGGTCGTCGGCCAGCGCGTGCGCGAGGAACCGGCCGCGAAGGCGAGCTAGACGAGCGGATGTCGCGACGCGGCATCCGCCCGTCATCGGCCGGCCGCGTCGTTCAGGTGAACCGGCGGTCGTCGGGCTCCACGATGCGGAACCAGCGGTAGCCGTAGGCGTCGAGGTGCACGTCGACGCGCCCGCGTTCGTCGAGCGGCGTCGTCGCGACGTCGAACAGGTCGGACAGCCCGCTGTCGGGCGCGACCGGGCCGAGCTCGAGGGAGACGAGCGCCGGCCTGGGCGCGAAGTTGTGCACGGCGACGAACCGGCCGACGTCGGCCGTGATGCGATGGGCGAGGATCGCGTCGTCCTCCGTCGCGAGGAGGTCGAGGGCGCCCCAGCCGATCTCGGGCGAGCTCCGATACCGCACCGCGAGGTCCTTGACGAAGGAGAGCAGCGAATCGGGGTCGTGCATCTGCGCCTCGACGTTGACGTGCTCGGGCGCGTAGCCGTCGCCCGGAGGCGTCGCGACGAGCCTCGACGGCGTCGTCCGCGAGAAGCCGCCGTTCGCACCGCTCGTCCACTGCATGGGCGTGCGCACGGCCTGGCGGCCCTCCTGCTCGGCGTTCTCGCCCATGCCGATCTCCTCGCCGTAGAACAGCACGGGCGTGCCGGGCAGCGAGAAGAGCAGGCTGTAGACCATGCGGATGCGGCGAGGGTCGCCGTCGAGCATCGGCGGTAGGCGCCGCACGATGCCCCGGTCGTAGACGCGCATCCACTCCTCGGGCGCGAACGACGCGAAGACCTCCTCGCGTTCCGGCTCCGAGAGCTTGTCGAGGGTGAGCTCGTCGTGGTTGCGCACGAAGTTCGCCCACTGCGCCTCGGGTTCGAGCACCGGTCGCTTCGAGAGCGCCTCGGCGAGCGGCCCGGCGTCCTCGCGCGCGAGCGAGAGATAGAGCGCCTGCATGCCGAGGAAGTCGAACTGCATGGTCAGCTCGGGGGGATCTCCGGCGCGGCCGAAGAACTCCACCTGCCCGTCGTACGGGAGGTTGACCTCCCCGAGGAGCACCGCCTCGCTCGACCGGCGCTGCAGGAAGCGGCGGATGTCGCGGAGGAACTCGTGCGGGTCCCCGATGTCGACCCCTTCGGGCGGTTCGATGAGGAACGGCACCGCGTCGACCCGGAAGCCCGAGATGCCGAGCTGCAGCCAGTACCCGATCGTCTTCGCGATCTCATCGCGCACCGCGGGATTGGCGATGTTCAGGTCGGGCTGATGGCGGTAGAAGCTGTGCAGGTAGTACTGGCCGGTGCGCTCGTCGAACTGCCAGATCGAGTCCTCCTCGCCCGGGAACACGGCGTTCGGCGTCTTCGGCGGGTCGTCCCGCCACACGTACCAGTCGCGGTACGGCGAGGTGCGGCTCCGACGGGCGGACTTGAACCACGGATGCTTCTCCGAGGTGTGGTTCATCACGAAGTCGATGATGACCCGCATGCCGCGGTCCCGTGCGGTGCGCGTGAACTCCGCGACGTCGCCGAGCGAGCCGAGCCTCGGATCGACGCCGAAGAAGTCGGTGATGTCGTACCCGTCGTCGCGGTCGGGCGTGGGTTGGAACGGCATCAGCCAGATGCACGTGACGCCGAGTTCGGCGAGGTGGTCGAGGCGATGCGCGAGGCCCTCGAAGTCGCCGGAGCCGTCGTCGTTCCAGTCCATGTAGGTCTCGACGTCGAGGCAGTAGACGACCGCCGTCTTCCACCACAGGTCGCTGCGGTCGGTGATCCTCATCGTGCGGCCGCCTTCAGCTGGGGGAGCACGCGCTCGCCGAACGTGTCGATGAACGCGTCCTGCTCCGTGCCGACGTGGTGCAGGAAGATGCGCTCGACGCCGAGCTCGGCGATGCCGGCGAGGTGCTCGAGGTGCCGACCCGGGTCGGCCGAGGCGAGCAGCGTGCCGGCCACCTTCTCCGGCGTGGCGTCGGCGGTGAGCGCGTCGAAGTCCGCCGGGCGGTCGAGCTCCCATGCGAGGTGCGCGGGCACGAGGCTCTGCCGCCACTGGTCGTGCGCGATCGCGATCGCCTCGTCGTCGGTGGGCGCCCAGCTCAGGTGCACCTGCACCGAGATGGGTCCGACGCCGCCCGCCTGCCGGTACGCCGCCATGAACGCGCTGAGCTCGTCGAGGGGCTGGTCGACGGTGATGACGCCGTCGGCCCACGCCGCGACCTCGCGAGCGGTCTCGGTGCTCACCGCTGCCGCGAAGAGCGGGGGAGGGATCTCCGGCAGGCTCCAGATGCGGGCGCGATCGACGTGGACCAGGCCGTCATGGGTCACCTCGGACCCGGCCAGCAGTCGGCGGATGACGTCGACCGTCTCGGCCAGCCGCGCATCGCGCTCGTCCTTCGCGGGCCACGGGTCGCCGGTGACATGCTCGTTGATCGCCTCCCCGCTGCCGAGCGCGGCCCAGAACCGGTCGGGGTACATCTCGGCGAGCGTCGCCAGCTTCTGCGCGGCGATCGCCGGGTGGTAGCGCTGCCCGGGCGCGGTCACCACGCCGAGCGGGAACCGGGTGGCCTCGAGCGCGGCGCCGAGCCAGCTCCAGGCATAGCCCGAGTGCCCTTGCCGCACGCTCCACGGCTCGAAGTGGTCGCTGCACATCGCGGCGTCGAACCCGGCGTCCTCGGCGCGCTTCACCGCCCGGAGCAGGCGGCTGGGCGGTAGTTGCTCGTGCGAGGCGTGGAATCCCACGATCGTCATTCGCACTCCTTCCATCGGTTCGAGGCTCCCCCGGGGAGCCTCGGGCGGGCAAGGCCTTGCAGGCGCGCCGCCCGGCGTGTACTGGGCGCTCTAGGCTGGAGGCATGGCAGAACGCGCATCCTGGTCGCTCGGCGCGGCCCTCCGCGGCGTCTTCGGAGCGAAGACCATCGACGAGGACACCTGGGACGACCTCGAGGCCGCGCTCATCCGCGCGGACTTCGGTCCGGCGATCACCGAGGAGATCGTCGATCAGATCAAGGCGCAGGTCGAGCGGTACCGCACGACCGACCCGAAGGACGTGCAGCGGATGCTGCGCGAGATCGTCGAGGAGCGGCTCGTCAAGTACGACCCGACCCTGAAGCTCACCGAGCGCCCCGCGGTCGTGCTCGTGGTGGGCGTCAACGGCGTCGGCAAGACCACGACCATCGGCAAGTTCGCCCGCTTCCTCCGCACCTACGACCGCAGCGTGGTCGTCGGCGCGGCCGACACGTTCCGCGCGGCGGCCGTCGAGCAGCTCGCCACGTGGGCGGGGCGCGCCGGCGTCGAGATCGTGCGACCCGAGCGCGAGGGCCAGGACCCGGCATCCGTCGCCTTCCAGACCGTCGACCGCGCCAAGCGCGAGGGCATCGAGATCGTCATCATCGACACGGCGGGCCGCCTGCACACCAAGGGCGGGCTCATGGACGAGCTCGGCAAGATCCGCCGCGTCGTCGAGAAGCAGGCGCCGGTCAGCGAGGTGCTGCTCGTGCTCGACGCGACGACGGGCCAGAACGGGCTCGCGCAGGCCGAGGCGTTCATCGAGCACGGCGGTGTCACGGGGCTCGTGCTCACCAAGCTCGACGGCAGCGCGAAGGGCGGCTTCGTGCTCGCCGTGCAGGAGAAGACCGGCCTGCCCATCAAGCTCATCGGGCAGGGCGAGGGCATCAACGACCTCACGGGCTTCACGCCCCACGTCTTCGCACAGAAACTCGTCGGCTGAGGCCGACCACCCCACAGGAAGGGCGAGTCATGGCCACCGAGCACGACTACTTCGGGATCGTCGGCGACTACTGGTCGGAGGAGATCGAGTACGCCGACCAGCGCGTCGAGGTCGTCCTCGAGACCGAGGACGACGAGGTGCCGCTCACGGCCCTCGACGGTGCAGCCGCCCTCGTCAGCGAGCTCGAGCTCGTCGACGACGAACTCCGCAACGCGTTCGTGAGCCAGCTCGACTCGGGCAGCTCGCCGGTCGTCAAGTTCCTCAACGTGCTGCTCGATCCCGAGCTCGAGCAGGTCGAGGAGATCGAGGAGGCCATCGGCCGCGACTCGGGCGACCGGCAGATCGACGCGCTCCGCTCGATGACGCTCGTCCGCGTCGACCTCCGGCCCGAGCTGTACGGCGAGGGCGAGGGGTTCGCGGAGTTCGAGTACGCACTCGCGCCAGAAGAGACCGACGAGCGCCTCATCGCCTCGATCGACGTGGGCCGCGAAGTCGTCGACGTGCGCTTCGAGGGCTGACTCCGCCCGATCGCGTCGCGTGCCGGGGCGCACGGAGGGGCATCCGCGGTCGCTTAGAATCGAACCACCATGGCTACCTTCGGAAACCTGTCTGACCGCCTCGCCGAGACCTTCAAGAATCTCCGCACCAAGGGCAAGCTCTCTGCGGCCGATGTCGACGGCACCGTGCGCGAGATCCGCCGCGCACTGCTCGACGCCGACGTCGCCCTCGACGTGGTCAAGCAGTTCACCTCACATGTGCGCGAACGCGCCCTCGGCGACGAGGTCAACAAGGCGCTGAACCCGGCCCAGCAGGTCGTGCAGATCGTCAACGAGGAGCTCGTGGCGATCCTCGGCGGCCAGCAGCGTCGCCTGCAGTTCGCGAAGAACCCGCCGACGGTCATCATGCTCGCGGGCCTCCAGGGCGCCGGCAAGACGACCCTCGCGGGCAAGCTCGCGAAGTGGCTCGTCAAGGAGGGCCACACGCCCATGCTCGTCGCGAGCGACCTCCAGCGCCCGAACGCCGTCAACCAGCTCCAGGTCGTCGGCGGCCAGGCGGGCGTCCCGGTGTTCGCGCCCGAGCCCGGCAACGGCGTCGGCGACCCCGTGAAGGTCGCCAAGGACGGCGTTGCCCAGGCGACGCGCGCCCAGCACGACGTCGTCATCATCGACACCGCCGGCCGTCTCGGCGTCGACGCCGAGATGATGAAGCAGGCCGCGAACATCCGCAAGGCGACGAACCCCGACGAGGTGCTCTTCGTCATCGACGCGATGATCGGCCAAGACGCGGTCACCACGGCGAAGGCCTTCCAGGACGGCGTCGACTTCACGGGCGTCGTGCTCTCCAAGCTCGACGGCGACGCGCGCGGCGGTGCCGCGCTCAGCGTGGCATCCGTCACCGGGCGTCCCATCATCTTCGCCTCCACGGGCGAGGGCCTCGACGACTTCGAGCCCTTCCACCCCGACCGCATGGCGAGCCGCATCCTCGACCTCGGCGACATCCTGACCCTCATCGAGCAGGCCCAGGAGGCCTTCGACGAGGAAGAGGCGATGAAGGTCGCCGAGAAGCTCGCCAACGAGCAGTTCACCCTCGAGGACTTCCTCGCGCAGATGCAGCAGCTCCGCGGCGCGGGCTCGATCAAGAAGATGCTGGGCATGCTCCCGGGCGCCGGCGGCATGAAGCAGCAGCTCGAGAACTTCGACGAGCGCGAGATCGTGCGCACCGAGGCGATCATCCAGTCGATGACCCCTGCCGAGCGCCAGAACACGAAGCTGCTGAACGGCTCGCGGCGCCTGCGCATCGCGCGGGGCGCCGGCATGACCGTCACCGACGTGAACCAGCTCGTGCAGCGCTTCGAGCAGGCCGCGAAGATGATGAAGACCGTGGCCAGGGGCGGCATGCCGCAGATTCCCGGCATGGGTCCGATGCCCGGCGGCGGCGCTCACGGCGGCGGCAAGCGCCAGGCGGCCAAGGGCAAGAAGAAGGCCTCCGGCTCCCGGTCGGGCAACCCCGCCAAGCGGGCGGCCGAGAACCAGGCGATCACCGACGGCCGTCCCGTCGGCGGTGCGTCGGCGCCCTCGGGCGCGGGCTTCGGACTCGGGTCCAAGGGCGGCGCGCCGACCCCGTCGGCCGAAGACCTCGCCAAGGTGCAGAAGCTCCTCGGTCGTTGAGCCGTCGGCGCTGAGAGATCGGCGCTGAGGGGGTCGCAGAGGCGCGAGCGCCGACGCGTCGGACGCGTCGACCGCGTCGACCGCGTTCGAACGTCCGGTGCGTCAGTCCCGGCGCGCGTCGGCCGCGCCGAGGTGGTCGCGCAGCCCCGCACCCTCGACCAGGTCGATGCGGCGCTGGGACTGGTCGATCCGACGACGGATGCGGCGCAGCGGAAGCTCGTGCCGCGCCGCGGCGAAGACCACGTTGCCGAGCCCCGCATCGGCGAAGACGCTCGGCGCGGCCAGTGCGAGCACCTCGGGGAACACGTCGAGGAGCGTCGCCCCGGCCTCCCGCGAGGTTCCGAGCCCGGTCGAGGCGATCGTGTTCACGACGAGCACGCCGTCGCTCGAGAGCAGGGCTCCTGCGGTCTCGAAGAAGCCGACCGTGGAGAGGTGCTCGGGGGTTCGGCTGCCCGAGAACAGGTCGGCGATGACGAGGTCGTACTCGATGCTGTGCCGCACGGCGCGCTCGACCGCGATCCGGGCGTCGTCGTATTCGAACGTCACCGCGATCGAGGGATCCAGCGGGAGGGCGTCGAGCACGAACTCCACGAGTTCGCGGTGCAGGTCCACCACGTGGTGCACGGAGGCCGGGCGCGTCGTGCCGAGGTACCTCGCGAGGGTCAGCGCGCCGGCTCCGAGGTGCAGCACGCGTACCGGAAGCTCGGGCTCGCGGCATCCGTCGGCGATCGCGGCGATGCACCGCACGTACTCGAGCTGCAGGTCGGTCGCATCGGCGGGGTTGACGTGGGACTGGGTCACGCCGTCGACCACGAGCGAGACGCCGCCGTTGGCACCTCGGCCGGCGAGCAGTTCGGCGTGGAGATCACCGGTGTCGAGCTCGAGCGGTCGGGCGTCGTCCATGCCCTCACTCTATGCGCGCCGCCATTTACTTACAGCGCTGTAAGCAATGGCGCCCGGGAACGCGCTACAGTGATCCGGGCGGCAACGGATGTCGCGACGACACTGGGAGCAGCATCATGACGATCGGTTCGGCCGACTACCGCGATTCAGGGCTCGCCTTCGGCGACGACTTCCTCTTCGGCTCGGCCACCGCGTCGTACCAGATCGAGGGCGCCGCCACCGAAGACGGTCGCGGCCCGTCCATCTGGGACACGTTCAGCCACACGCCCGGCAAGGTCTGGAACGGCGACACCGGCGATCGCGCCTGCGACCACTACCACCGGCTCGACGAGGACCTCGACCTCATGGTACGACTCGGCCTCGAGGCCTACCGGTTCTCGATCGCCTGGCCGCGCATCCAGCCGACCGGGCGGGGCGAGGCCAACGAGGCCGGCCTGGCGTTCTACGAGCGCCTCGTCGACGGGCTCATCGCGCGCGGCATCCGCCCCATCGCGACCCTGTACCACTGGGACCTCCCGCAGGCGCTCGAAGACGAGGGCGGGTGGACGAACCGCGCGACCGCCGAGGCGTTCGCCGACTACGCGCGACTCGTCGGGCAGCGCCTCGGCGACCGCGTCGCCGTCTGGACCACGCTCAACGAGCCATGGTGCGCCGCCTACCTCGGCTACGGCTCGGGCGCCCACGCGCCCGGCCTCATGGACGGAGCCAAGGCGCTCGCGGCCGTGCACCACCTGAACCTCGCGCACGGGCTGGCCGTCGCCGCGCTCCGCGAGGTCGTCACCAACGATCCCGGCTACTCGATCACGCTCAACCTGCACGTGATCCGCCCCTCGGGGCCGTCCGGCGCCGAGGCGGCCCGACGCATCGACGGGCTCGCCAACCGGCTCTTCCTCGGGCCGCTGCTCGACGGCGAGTACCCGGCCGACGTCATCGCCGACACCGCGGACGTCACGGACTGGACCTTCGTGAAGCCCGGGGACACCGAGCTCATCCGCCAGCCGCTCAGCCTGCTGGGCGTGAACTACTACTCGACCGTGACGGTGCGCATGTGGGACGGCGAGTCGCCGCGCGTCAACGCCGACGGCCACAAGGACATGGGCGGCACCGCGTGGCCCGGCTCCGAGATGGTCGAGTTCCTCGAGCAGCCCGGGCCGTACACCGAGATGGGCTGGAACATCGACCCGTCGGGCCTGGAGGACCTCCTCGTCGCCCTGCACGAGTCGTATCCCGAACTCCCGCTCATGGTCACCGAGAACGGCGCCGCGTTCGCCGACGAGGTCGTCGACGGTCCCGACGGCCCGGCCGTGCACGACGTCGACCGCACCGACTACCTCCGGAGGCACTTCACGGCGGCGCATCGCGCCATCGAGCGCGGCGTCGACCTGCGCGGCTACCAGGTCTGGTCGCTCATGGACAACTTCGAGTGGGGCTACGGCTACTCGAAGCGGTTCGGCATCGTGCGGGTCGACTACGACACGTTCGAGCGGCTGCCGAAGGACAGCGCCCTCTGGTATGCCGAGCTGATCCGCACCCGTGCGATCCCCGACGTGGCGGCGTCCGGAGCCTGACGCTCAGTCCGCGGTCGCCGCGGGCTCTGCGGGGGTCGTCGCGATCGCCGACTCGGATGCCGCGGAGGTGCCCGTGCCGCCGCGGAGTTCGCGTGCGAGGTGGGCGACGACGGCCGTGAGGTCGCCGTCGTTCGCCTCGGCGACGTCGAGCTGACGCTGCGAGCTTCCGCCGCCGTCGAGGATGGCGCCGACGTGTGCGAGCTCGTGCGCGCAGCCCAGGCGCTCGGCGATCGGGGCGAGGGTCACGAGCAGGTCGCGGAGGTCGTCGGAGACGAGGCGCTCGCTGCCCGCGGCATCCGTGATCACCTCGGCGGCGAGGCCGTACCTGGCCGCACGCCACTTGTTCTCCCGCGTGAACCAGGGCTGCAGCACGGTCAGCGCCTCGCCGTCGTCGAGGCGCGTGCTCATCCACTCGACGAGGCACTGCACGAGGGCTCCGATGGCGGCGAGGTCCTGTGCGGTCGAGACGCCGTCGCAGACGCGCACCTCGATGGTGCCCCACTTCGGCGACGGGCGGATGTCCCAGCGCACCTCGGAGTAGTCCTCGATGACCCCCGTGCGCACGAGGTCGTCGACGTAGTGCTCGTAGGCGGCCCAATCGGGCTGGTGGTAGGGCAGTCCGGCGGTGGGCAGCTGCTGGAACATGAGGGCGCGGTTCGAGGCGTAGCCGGTGTCGACGCCGGCCCAGAACGGGCTCGACGCGGAGAGCGCCTGCAGGTGGGGCAGGTAGGTGAGCAGGCCGTCGAGGATCGGGAGCGCCTTGTCGCGGTCCTCGATGCCGACGTGCACGTGCACGCCCCAGATCATCATGTTGCGCCCCCACCACCGGGTGCGCTCGACGAGCTTGTGATAGCGGGGCTTGTCGGTCAGGTGCTGGTCGTACCACTGGCTGAACGGATGCGAGCCGCTGCAGATGAGCTCGTACTCGCCGAGTTCGTCGACCACCGCACGGACCTCGTCGAGCTGCCCCTGGAGGTCGGCGACCGCGTCGGCCACACGGACGTGCACGCCGCTGACGAGTTCGACGGTGTTGGTCAGCATCTCGGCGGTGATCGACGGATGCTGCCCGCCCTCGCTGCGCTCGTGCAGCAGGTCGAGCACGCGGTCGCCGATCGAGGCGAGCTCGCCGGTGCCGCGATCGACGATCGCGATCTCCCATTCGAGGCCGACCGTGGACCTGGCGGAGTGGGCGAACTCGATCGACATGCCAGCCCCTTTCGCGCGGTGCGTGCGCCACCGTCGGCCCATCATGACATGGGCGACCGCGTTTCAGCGCAGGCTGAACCCTTCGGCCAGGTCGTCGTCGGGGTCGAGTTCGAACTCGCACGAGCCCACCCGGTAGGCCTGTCCGGAGACCTCGGGCACGACGCCGTCGGCGGTGCGCTCGGCCACGCGCGCGTGGAACCGCGTGCCGATGATCGAGTCGTGGGTGAGCACCTCGTCGTCGGCCAGCTCGCCGGTGTGCGCGAGCAGCGCGACCCTGGCCGCGGTGCCCGAACCGCACGGGCTGCGGTCGACCTCGCCGTCGGCGAAGACGGTGACGTTGCGCTGCCACGGGCCTACGGCGGTGCGGCCGAGGTCGTCGACGAGGATCGTGCCGTACACGCCCGACAGCCGGTCGTCGGTGAGCCGGGCGGCCGGATGGTCGTTCAGCGCCCACTTGATCTCGCGGCCGAGGCGGATGAGCTCGGTGGTGTCGGTCGGCGCCACGGCGAGGCCGAGCGAGGCCGCGGGCAGCGTCGCGTAGACGGCGCCGCCGAACACGAGGTCGACGACGACGTCGCCTCGACTCGTCGAGAGCGGGATGCCGGTCGCGAGCACACGGGACGGGACGTTCCGGAACACGACTCCGGTCGTGCGTCCTCCGCTGCGCTGCACGCGCGCCTGCACCCGGCCGCTCGGCACGTCGATGGTGACGATCGCCTCGCCGTCCTCGGGCGCCGCGACCCGGCCGGAGTGCACCGCCCAGGCGCCGAGCGCCATGGTGCCGTGCCCGCAGGCGGTCGAGAACCCGTCCTTGTGCCAGAAGAGCACGCCGAAGTCGGCACCGTCGTCGTCGGGCGGGGTGATGAATCCGCCGTACATGTCGTCGTGGCCACGGGGCTCGAGGCAGAGGAAGCGCCGCACGGCGTCGGCCCTGCCGGTCATCGCCTCGACCCGTCGGGCGGCGACGGTGCGGCCCTCGGTCGGTGCGTCGAGCACGATGCGGAACGGCTCGCCCGCGGTGTGCCAGTCTTCGGTCTTCCAGTGCATCATGCGTTCCGATCGTTCGTGAGGGCGAGTTGCGCCACGGCGAGGTCTTGCCACCCCATGCCGCAGGTCTTGACCACGACGGGCCGGGCGGATGCCTCGGGGCCGGTGTCGTCGCCGTTCGGGTCGTCGAACAGGGTCGACATGGGCACGAGCGCGTCGGGGGAGAGGTGCCCTTCGCCGATGGCGAGGACGACGTCGCCCGCCTCCGCGAGCGCGACGCGCCGCGACTCGACGATCACGCGGGCCCGGCCGAGGAGCGCCCCGGGCAGTTCGCGGGCGTCGGGTTCATGCGAGCCGACGGCGACGACCACGGCTCGGCCTCGCACGAGCGCGTGGTCGAACAGCGGCTCCCGTGCGGTGGTGGCGCAGACGACGAGGTCGGCGTCCGCGACGTCGGCCGGAGTGCCGACGGCGACGTCGAGGCCGCCGGTCGCGACGGCGGCCACGGCTCGTGCGGCCCGCTCGCGATCGCGACCCACGAAGCGCACCCGCGTGATCGGGCGGATGGCGCGCATGGCCTCGACGTGGCGCACGCCCTGGGGGCCGGTGCCGAACACGACGAGGGAGCCGGCATTCGCCGGTGCCACGACGTCGACGACGGCCGCGGACATGGCGGGCGTGCGGATGCTCGTGAGCTCCGTGCCGTCGAGCAGTGCCACGGGGGCGAGGGTGTCGGCGTCGAGCACCACGTAGATCGCCTGGATGCGCTCGAGTCCCCTGGCGGGGTTCGCCGGGGCGACGGTCGCGAGCTTCTGCCCGGCGTAGGCGCCGACATCCGAGGGCATGAGCAGGAGTTGGCCGTGCCGGACGTCGACGATCGTGCGCGCGGGATCGCCGTCGGGGTCGAAGCCGCTCCGCAGCACCTCCTGGAGGGCGTCGACGGCGGAGCGCATCGTGATGCGGTCGGCGAGGGCGGGGCCGTCGAGGAGGTGGAGCGAGTCGAAGATGCCGGGCATGACGACATCCTACGAGTGATGCGTAATATGTCACGCATCACCGTTCGCAAAAGAGATGAACGACGCTGGCCGCACCCGCCGGCCTCGCGAGCGCAGGGTGCCGCCGCGTGCACGCCGCACGATTGTCGTTCTGCGGCGTTATCTGCAAGAATGGTCAGTCGAGTTCTGTTGCGCCCGACCCTCTATCCGGCGCACAGATCCACTCAGAGCTTCCGCCGAGTGTGCACCCCACGCTCACGGCTGTCAGTTCGCCCAACTCATAACATTTCAGGAGAATTGTGGCTGTCAAGATTCGTCTCAAGCGTCTCGGCAAGATCCGGGCGCCGTACTACCGCATCGTCGTGGCCGACTCGCGCACCAAGCGCGACGGTCGCGTGATCGAGGAGATCGGCAAGTACCACCCCACCGAGACCCCCTCGTTCATCCAGGTCGACTCCGAGCGTGCCCAGTACTGGCTCTCCGTCGGCGCCCAGCCGACCGAGCAGGTCGCGGCCATCCTCAAGCTGACCGGCGACTGGGGCAAGTTCAAGGGCGACAAGAACGCGGTCTCGACCGTGCAGGTCGCCGAGCCCAAGGCCGCCTTCGTCGTCGACGAGAAGAAGAAGCCGGTGCTCAAGCCCAAGGCCGAGAAGCCCGCGCCGAAGGTCGAAGAGGCCGAGGCTCCCGAGGCGTCGACGGACGAGGCGTAGGTCTTGCTCCAGTCCGCGCTCGAACACCTCGTCAAGGGGATCGTCGATCACCCTGACGACGTGAAGGTCGTCTCCGCGTCGAGCGCACGCGGCGAGGTCCTCGAGGTTCATGTGAACCCCGAGGACCTCGGTCGCGTGATCGGCCGTGCCGGCCGCACCGCGAAGGCGCTCCGTACACTCGTCACCGCACTCGCCGACGGCCGCCGCGTTCGCGTCGACGTCGTCGACACCGACGACTGACGTGTCCGACGCTCCCAGAACCCAGCTCCGGGTCGGTCGCCTCACGAAGGCGCACGGACTCAAGGGCGCCATCAAGCTCGAGCTCTACACCGACGACCCCGAGCGCCGCTTCGTGCCGGGCGCCGAGTTCTCGCTGCAGGTGCCGGCCTCGTCGCCGTGGCACGGCAAGCACCTCGTGCTCCGCGAGCTGCGCTGGTACAACGCGATCCCCGTCGGGTTCTTCGACGGCGTCGACGACCGCACGGCCGCCGAGGGCCTGCTGAAGGCGATCCTCTGGGTCGAGAACGTCGACCAGGAGGAGGACGAGCCCGATGCCTGGTACGACCACCAGCTCGTCGGCCTCGACGTCGTCCGCGACGGTGCGAAGGTCGGCGAGGTCGTGCGCGTCGACCACTTCCCGGCGCAGGACCTCCTGATCGTGCGCACCCCCGACCGCGAGGTCATGGTGCCGTTCGTCCAGGCGATCGTGCCCGAGGTCGACCTCGCCGCCGGCACCGTGCGGGTCACCCCGCCGCCCGGGCTGTTCGAGGACGTCGCCGACGAGGTCGAGGCCGACGACGCGGATGCCGCGTCCGAGCGGTCCTCCGACGCGAAGACCGACTAGGCCGCCGATGCGCATCGACATCGTCACGATCTTCCCCGAGTTCTTCTCGGTGCTCGACATCTCGCTGCTCGGCAAGGCCAGGCAGGCGGGCATCATCGAGGTCGCGGCGCATGACCTGCGCACCTTCACGCACGACCGTCATCGCACCGTCGACGACACCCCGTACGGCGGGGGCGCCGGCATGGTCATGAAGCCGGAGCCGTGGGGCGAGGCGATCGACTCGATCGTCGGCCCCGCGACATCCGAGGCCCTGCTCGTGGTGCCCTCGCCCGCGGGCGAGCCCTTCACGCAGGCCGTGGCCCGTGAACTCGCCGCCGAGCAGCACATCGTGTTCGCGTGCGGGCGGTACGAGGGCATCGACCAGCGGGTGACCGATCACTACGCCACGCGAATGCGCGTGCGCCTCATCAGCCTTGGCGACTACGTCCTGAACGGCGGCGAGGTCGCCGTGATGGCCATGATCGAGGCTGCGGGCCGCCTGGTGCCGGGCGTCGTCGGAAACCCCGAGAGTCTCGTCGAGGAGTCCCACGAAGACGGCCTCCTCGAGTACCCGAGCTACACGAAGCCGGCCGTCTGGCGAGAGCTCGAGGTGCCGCCCGTGCTGCTGTCGGGCAACCACGGTGCGGTCGCCTCGTGGCGCCGCGAGCAGCAGGTCGAACGCACGCGTCGCGTGCGTCCCGAACTGCTCGACGACTGAGCGGTCTCCTCCGAACCGGGCTGCGGGCGTGAGGTCTTCTTCACGTTCCCGAAACAGCCGGGTGCCGATGCGGAAACACGCCGTGCATAACGTCGAAACCGGCGGCTGAGACCCGCCGGGAAGAGCGGGTTGCACCATGGCAGGGCCGAGCGGCGTTGACCTTCCGTCCGAAGTCGTCGACGGCGCACCCGTGCGACTGGTCGCCGTGACGCACGGCGTCCCGTCCGCCGCCAATCGAGCGGCCGTGACGAGGCTCGTCGACCAGGTGGTCGAGTCCGCCTCCGGACGCGAGGTGACCATCAGCTTCGTCGATGCGAGCACCGCGGATGTCGCGGCCGCCGTCGCCGACGCCGCGGACGCCTCCAGCGTGATCGTGCCCCTCACCCTGTCGGCCGGATACCACGTGCGCACGGGCCTGTCCTTCGGCCTCGAGCGCATCGGCGCGGCCGACCGACTCGCCGCTGAGCTCGGCCCCGACGACCGCATCGTCGGCATCCTCGCCGATCGCCTCGTCGAGGCCGGCCTCGACCAGGGCGACCAGGTCCTGCTCGCGGCCGCGGGGTCGAACGACCCGCGAGCCGTGCGCGAGTGCTTCGAGACGGCGCGCCGTCTCGGCCATCACCTCGGTCGCGCCGTCACGGTCGGGTTCATCGCCGCGGCCATCCCGCGACTCCCCGATGCGATCGAGATGATCCGCGAGGTGCATCCCGGCACCCGGATCGTGGTGGCAGCGTACCTGCTCGCCCCGGGGGCGTTCTACGACGCCGTCCTCGCGGCCGGCGCCGACGCCGTCGCGGCACCGCTCATCGACGCGGAGCGACCGGTGCCCCAAGGGCTCGTCGACGTGGTGCTCGACCGGTACGAGTCCGTCGTCTCGGACCGCCTCAGGTTCGCCTGAGCGGCCGGTCGCCGGGCGCGACCGGTCGCCGGCGCGGACTCGCGCGACCGGACCCGTCCGCGCTGCGCGAGGTCACGGCCGGGTCCGGTGCGGGCGGCCATCGCCGCGGTGACCCGCGCGCGTCGCCGCCGGCGCTCAGACGGTGAGCGTCGGCTCGCCGTTCGGGTCCGCGACGCGGGCCAGGACCTCGGCGATGCGTCCGCGGCATCCGCCGCACCCGGTGCCGGCGCGCGTGTCGCGCCCGACGCACTCGACGGTCGTGTTCCCGCAGGCGGCGGACTCCTCGATGCGGCCGACGGTGACGGCGTTGCACCAGCAGACGGTCGTCGTGGGGGCGAAGGCGTCCGCGTCGGCGGCCGGGTCGTAGTCGGGACCGTCGAAGCGCAGCAGCAGTGAACGGTCGGCTGGCAGCTCGCCGCCGCGCTCGAACAGGAGCGTGAGCTCGGCGGCGGTGCGGGGCATCCCGACGCTCACGAACCCGGTCAGCACGCCCTCCTCGGTCACCATCTTCACGTAGCGCAGGTGCTCGGGGTCGGCCCACTGCGAGACCCGTCGCCGAGGGTGCAGCGCGTCGTCGTCGAACGGGTCGCCCGAGATGTCGCCGACGGCGACGACGTCGATGTGCTCCGCCTTCAGCATCACGAGGGGCTCGCGCTCGACGGGGGCCGCGACGACGGTCGGACGCTCGACGGCCTCGTCGAGGAGGGCGCCGGCGAGCCAGGCGGCCTGGCGCCAGCCGGGTGCGATGAGGCCGGACGGGGCTCCGGGCAGCGTGCGCTGGCCCGCGAGCTCCTCAGTGCGCTCGACGACCTGCGCGCAGTCGCCGATCGCGAAGATCGCCGGGTCGGTCCAGGACTGCAGGGTGGGGTGCACGACGATTCCGGCCGCGGTGCGGAGACCCGCGAGCACGGCGAGCTCGGTCCGCGGACTGACTCCGCACGAGAGCACGAGGAGATCGCCCCTGATCTGCTTGCCGTCGGCGGTGACCAGCATGTCGAAGCGTCGATCGCCGTCGTCGGCGGTGCGGAAGGCGACCGCCTCGGCGCGGCTGTGCGCGATGACCTGGATGCCCGTGCGGCGCAGCGCCGAGCGCAGCACCTGGCCGCCGCCGCGATCGAGGTTGCGCGGCATCGGGTGCGGCCCGTGATGCACGACGCAGACCTGGGCGCCGGCGTGGGCGGCCGCGAGCGCCAGTTCGAGCCCGAGGACGCCGGCGCCGAGCACGACGATGCGCTTGCGCCCCTGCACGGCCTCGAGCACGCGTTCGGCGTCGGCGAGGTCGCGGAGCGCGGTGATGCCCGTCGGCAGTGCGTCGTCGCGGGCGATGAGCTGCGCGCCGTACTTCTCGAGCGAGGCGAGGTCGCGCCGGTTCCGCTCGATGCCGTCGAGGGTCGGGACGTTCGCGCGTGATCCGGTGGCGAGCACGAGACGGTCGTAGGCGAGCGACTCACCCGTGCTGAGGGTCACGGTGCGGCCGTCGCGGTCGATCGCGGTCACGTCGACGCCGAACAGCACGCGGGCGCCCGCCTCCTCGGCCGTCTCCCGGTCGCCGACGAGCATGGCGTCGAGGTCGGTGTTGCCGACCGCGTACTCGGCGACCAGGACGCGGTTGTAGGCCTCGACCGGCTCGCCGGCGAGCACGGTGAGGGCGACGGCGCCGCTGCGGACCCCGGGGAGCAGTTCCTCGACGAAGCGGGCGCCGACCGGTCCGTAGCCGACGAGGACGACCTGCAGGGGGCTCATGCGTGGACTCCGGTCTCCGCGACACGTCGCGGCCGGGCGGCGGGGACGCGTCGGATGCCGACGACGTTCGTCTTGAACTCGGGCATCGCCGAGATCGGGTCCACGGCGTCGGAGGTGAGCAGGTTCGCCGCCTGGTCGTCGCCGTAGTGGAACGGCAGGAACACCGCATCGGGTCGGATGTCGGGGGTCAGCCTGGCCCGGCAGCGCACGACGCCGCGGTGGTTGGACACCTCGACCTCGTCGTCGTCGTCGATGCCGAGGCGGAGGCCCGTCGCGGGATGCAACGAGGCGATCGCCTCCGGCCGGGCCGCGAGGAGCTCGGGGACCCGGCGGGTCTGCGCACCGCTCTGGTAGTGCTCGAGCAGGCGTCCGGTGATGAGGGTGATCTCGTCGCCCGACGGGGTCGGCCGCGCGGAGTCCCGAACCGTGACCGGCACCAGCCTGGCGAGCCCGTCGGGGTGGGCGAATCGGTCGGCGAACAGTCGCGGCGTCCCGGTGCCGCCGCGCGGGAACGGCCAGTACACGGCATCCCCGCGGTCGAGCATGGCGTAGTCGATGCCCGAGTAGTCGGCGATGCCGCCTTCGGAGGCGAGGCGCAGCTCCTCGAACACGGTCTCGGGGTCGGTGTCGAAGGCCGCGGTGCACTCGAGTCGCGCGGCGAGCTCGTGCAGGATCCAGAGTTCGTCCCGAACCCCGTCGGGTGCGGTGAGCGCGCGACGCCGGCGGATCACCCGGCCCTCGAGCGAGGTCATCGTGCCCTCCTCCTCGGCCCACTGCGTGATCGGCAGGACCACGTCGGCGAGTGCGGCCGTCTCGGAGAGGAAGAAGTCGCAGACGACGAGCAGGTCGAGGCGCCCGAGTCCGGCGCGCACGTCGAGCACGTTCGGCGAGCTGACCACCAGGTTCGATCCGTGCACCATGAGGGCGCGCACGCCACCCGGCCTGCCGAGCAGCTTCAGCAGTTCGATCGCCGGCACGCCGGGCCCCGGGATGTCCTCGGGGTCGACGCCCCAGACCCGCGCGACGTGGGCGCGCGCCTCGGGGTCGACGATCTTGCGGTAGCCGGGCAGCTGATCGCACTTCTGCCCGTGCTCGCGGCCGCCCTGGCCGTTGCCCTGGCCGGTCAGGGTGCCGTATCCGCTGCCGACGCGCCCGGGCAGGCCGAGGAGCAGCGCGAGGTTGATCGCGGCCGTCGCGGTGTCGGTGCCGTCGACGTGCTGCTCGACGCCGCGACCGGTGAGGATGTACGTGCCCCGGCCCGACGCGAGTCGGCGGGCGAGCCGCTTCAGGGTGAGCGCGGCGACGCCGGTGACCGACTGCACGCGCTCGGGCCACCATGCGGCGACGCTGCGGCGCACCCGCTCGAAGCCGACCGTGCGGGTGGCGACGTAGTCGAGGTCGACGAGCCGCTCGGCGATGACGACGTGGATGAGGCCGAGGAGCAGCGGCAGGTCGGTGCCGGGCACCGGTTGGACGTGCAGCCCCTTGCCGTCGTCCGTCAGGCGTGCGGTCGCGGTGCGACGGGGATCGACGACGACGAGGCCGCCGGCGGCCTGGGCGCCCGCGAGATGCCCGATGAACGGCGGCATGGTCTCGGCGACGTTCGTGCCGAGCAGCAGGATCGTCTCCGCACCGTCGAGGTCCTCGAGCGGGAACGGAAGGCCGCGGTCGACGCCGAACGCCCGGTTGCCGGCCGCCGCTGCGGAGGACATGCAGTAGCGACCGTTGTAGTCGATGCGGCTGGTGCCGAGCGCGAGCCGCGCGAACTTGCCGAGGAGGTAGGCCTTCTCGTTGGTGAGGCCGCCGCCGCCGAAGACCCCGACCGCGTCGGCGCCGTGCTCGGAGCGGATGCCGCGGAGCGACGTGGCGATGAGGTCCAGCGCCTCGTCCCACGACGCCTCGTGGAGCGCGCCGTCGGCGCCCCGCACGAGCGGGGCGCCGACGCGGGAGGGTGCCCGGAGGAGTTCCGCCGACGTCCAGCCCTTCTTGCAGAGGCCGCCCCGGTTCGTCGGGAAGTCGCGGCCGGCGACGCTCACCGGGGTGGTCGCGGCATCCGTCGGGGTGAGGGTCATCGCGCACTGCAGTGCGCAGTACGGGCAGTGGGTGTCGGCGGAACGGGGCAAGCTGGTCTCGATTCAGATCTTGTGGGCGCTGAGCTTGCCCGACCGCACGTACACGGTCCAGGTGAGGACGAGCAGCAGCACGTAGGCGGTGATGAATCCGATGAACGCGGCGGCGTACGTGCCGGTCGACTGGAACGAGAGGTTCAGCGCCTGCGGGATGAGGAAGCCGCCGTAGGCGCCGATGGCCGAGATGAGGCCGAGTGCGGCCGCGGACTTGCGCTGCGTCGACACGTCGCCGGTGCCGCCGCCGCGAACGGCGAACACGATCGGCACCATGCGGTAGGTGGAGCCGTTGCCGATGCCGGCCGAGGCGAAGAGCAGGAGGAACAGGCCGAGGAAGAGCCAGAAGTTGCCGAGCGGGAGGGTCAGGAGCACGGCGACCGTGATGAGGGCCATCGCGGCGAACGCGAGCATCGTGATGCGCGCACCGCCGAACCGGTCGGAGAGCCGACCGCCGTAGGGACGGGCCAGCGAGCCGACGAGCGCACCCAGGAACGCGAGCGAGACGGATGCGCCGCCGACGGCGATCCCAGAGAACTCGGGGAACTGGTCGGCGATGAGCTTCGGGAAGACGCTGGCGAAGCCGATGAACGAGCCGAACGTGCCGATGTAGAGGAGCGAGAGCAGCCAGAGGTGGGGCTCCTTGAGCGCCGCGGCCGAGCCCGAGAAGTCCGCCTTGGCGTTGGAGAGGTTGTTCATGTAGCGCGCGGCGCCGATCATGGCGATGAGGATGAACGGGATCCAGATCCAGCCGGCCACCGGGAGGTTGAGCGTCGCGCCGGCGCCGATCGTGATGACGATCGGGACGACGAACTGGGCGACGGCCGCGCCGAGGTTGCCGCCGGCCGCGTTCAGGCCGAGCGCCCAGCCCTTCTCGCGCTGCGGGTAGAAGAAGGTGATGTTCGACATCGAGCTGGCGAAGTTGCCGCCGCCGAAGCCCGCGAGCGCCGCGGCGCCGAGCAGCACCGGGAAGGGCGTCTCGGGATTGGAGACGCAGACGACCATCGCGATGGTCGGCGCGAGGAGCAGCCCGGCCGAGATGATGGTCCAGTTGCGACCGCCGAACTTCGGCACGAGGAACGAGTACGGGATGCGGAGGGTCGCCCCCACGAGGCTCGGGATGGAGATCAGCCAGAAGATCTCGCCCGTCGTGAGGTCGAAGCCCGCCTTCGGCAGCGTGACCGCGACGATGCTCCAGAGCTGCCACACCACGAATCCGAGGAACTCCGCGAAGATCGACCAGTTGAGGTTGCGGCGCGCGATCGCGCGTCCCTGCGCCTCCCACTGGCCGGTGTCCTCGGCGTCCCATCCGTCGATCCAGCGCCCTGGGCGCATCGTGAGCGCGGCCGGGGCCGTCGTCGTGGGCGTTTCGGATGTCGCGGGGGGAGCGGTGCTCACGGTCTGGGTCATCGGTGCCTCCGGGGTTCGATCACGAGTGGATCCTTCGACTCGAAGCTATTGACGTCGTGTTTCTGCGGATCGGTCCGGTCGTAAACCCTGCGTCTCCACCTGCTCACCGGTGACGGCGGCGGCTGTGAGGCGGTGCTCACACGTCGATGCGGTACCCCCGCTTCACGACGGTGGCGATGAGTCCGGGCACGGCGAGCGTCTGGCGCAGCCGGCTGAGCGCGACCTCGAGCGCGTGCTCGTCGTTCGTCCCGGGAAGGCCTGCCGCGAGGCGGTCGCGGGCCACCACAGAGCCGCGCGCCTGCACGAGCGCGCGGAGGATCATGAGGGCCACGGGGGCGAGCGAGACCCGGCGGTCGGCCACGTCGACGATCGATCCGCGCAACGCGAGCGGACCGTGCCTCGTCTCCAGGCGCACCACGCGGTTCGTCTCGAGGTGCTCGCAGACGAGGCGGATGAGCGCACCCATGCGGTATCGCTCCGGCTGGATCGGCTCGATGCCCGCCGCGATGAGCGGCACCGCCGTGACCGGGCCGACGGCCGCCGCGACGACCGGGCCGCACATCGCGTCGACGAGGTCGTCGTAGCGCCCCATCGCCTCGGCCGCGCCGAAGAGCGCGTGCACGGCGGGTGCGCTCGTGAAGGTGATGGCGTCCAGGCCGCCGGTGCACGCGGACTCGATGAGCCGTTCGACGCGGTCGTCGGACTCGTCGATCTCGATCCATCGGTACGGGGCCACCGTGAGCACCCGGTCGTGGGCGACGCTCAGGCGTTCGAGCTGCGACGGCTCGAGGAATCCGTGCAGCTGCACCGCGACGGTGAGCCCGGGCGGGTAGTTCGCGAGCACCTCGTCGATGAGCGATTCGGTGGTCTCCTGCGCGCTCATCCCGACGTCGTTGAGGCCGGCCGCACGGATGCCGCCGCGGGCCTTCGGCCCGCGCACGAGGATCGCCGTCTCGGCGAGCGCGTCCAGGAGGTCCTCGCCGAGTCCGGCCGCGTCGGCGACCTCGAACCACCGGCGGACGCCGTAGGCCGTCGTCGCGAGCAGCACGTCGGGGCGGGCGTCGATGATGGCCCGCGTGTCGGCGATGACCGGATCATCGGAGAGCGCGTTGGTCATGCGCAGGGTCGGGGCGTGGATCACGGTCGCTCCCCGGCGGGCGAGCGCGTCGATGAGGTCGGCCGAGCGTCGGTCGCTCGTGACGCCGATGCGGAAGCCGGCGAGCTGGTCGGCCCGGAACCCCGGGGCGCATTCGAGGAGGTCGCTCACCCGGTCACCGTCGCGAGACCCGCAGCGCGGTCCATGAGCTCGGCGGCGCTCGCGTCGCCGTCGTGCGCGAGGCGGACGACCTCGCCGATGACGACCACCGCGGGCGAGGCGACGCGGGCGCGCCCGGCGGTCGTCACGATGTCGGCGAGCTCGCCGATGGTGGTGCGCTGTTCGGCCGAGTACCCGCGCTCGATGATCGCGACCGGCATCCGCTCGGTCATTCCGGCCCGTGCGAGCCCCGCCGTGAGGGACGGGAGCGTGTTCACGCCCATGAGCACGACGATCGTGCCGCCGAGCCCGGCGAGGTGCTCGAGCTCGTCCGCGCTGAGCGGGGCATGACCGGAGACGACGGTGAAGAGGTGGCTGATGCCCCGATGCGTGAGCGGGATGCCCGCGGCTCCGGGGACGGAGATGGCGCTGGTCACTCCCGGCACGACCTCCACCGGGACCCCGGCACGGTGGCACGCGAGCACCTCCTCGCCGCCGCGGCCGAGGACGTACGGATCCCCGCCTTTCAGCCGCACGACTCGATTGCCGGCGAGCGCGTACTCGACGAGCAGTGCCTCGATCTCGGCCTGCGGGATCGCGTGGTGACCGGGTTGCTTGCCGACGTCGACGAGGAGGGCGCCGGGTGCGAGCTCGGCGAGCCGTTCGTGCGGTGCGAGCCGGTCGTAGAGCACGACGTCGGCGTATCGGAGTGCGCGCACGGCCGCGACGGTCAGCAGGTCCTCACGTCCCGGGCCGCCGCCGACGAGCGTGACGCTGCCGGTCATGCGTCCACTCCCCGGACGGGGATGGTCATTCCGGCGACGAGCACGGCCTCGCCGCGGTCGCGCTCCTCGTCGGTCGCGGGGCGCATCTGCCCGCGCTGGTCGGGAACGCGGGCGACCGAGGGATCCGGTACGTCGGGCGCGTTCACGAAGGAGCGGAAGCGCCGGAGGCGTTCGGGGTCGGCGAGGGTGGCCGCCCATTCGTCCTCGTACGAGTCGACGTGGCGGTCGACGGCGGCCTCGAGCTCGGCGGCGAGGCCGAGCGAGTCGTTCACGACCACGTCGCGCACGTGGTCGAGGCCGCCCTCGATGTCCTCGATCCATCGTGCCGTGCGCTGCAGGCGGTCGGCCGTGCGCACGTAGTACATGATGTAGCGGTCGATGTACTTCAGCAGCGTCTCGTCGTCGAGGTCGCTCGCGAGCAGTTGCGCGTGCGCCGGCTGGAATCCGCCGTTGCCGCCGACGTACATGTTCCAGCCCTGGTCCGTCGCGATGACGCCGACGTCCTTGCCGCGGGCCTCCGCGCATTCGCGCGCGCATCCCGAGACGCCGAACTTGAGCTTGTGGGGCGAGCGGAGGCCGCGGTAGCGGAGTTCGAGCTGCACGGCCATGGCGACCGAGTCCTGCACGCCGAATCGGCACCAGGTCGAGCCGACGCAGCTCTTCACGTTGCGGAGCGCCTTCCCGTACGCCTGCCCCGACTCGAAGCCGGCGTCGACCAGCCGCTTCCAGATGTCGGGCAGCTGGTCGAGGCGGGCGCCGAACAGGTCGATGCGCTGGCCGCCCGTGATCTTCGTGTAGAGGCCGTAGTCGGTGGCCACCTGGGCGATGACCGCGAGCTTGTCCGGCGTGATCTCGCCGGCGGGGATGCGGGGGACCACCGAGTAGGTGCCGTCCTTCTGCATGTTCGCCATGGCGCGGTCGTTGGTGTCCTGGAGGCCGCCGCGCCCGCCGTCGAGGATGTACGAGCCGTGCTGCGTCGCGAGGATGGACCCGACGACGGGCTTGCACACGTCGCAGCCGCGACCGGTGCCGAGCCGCGCGACGATCTCGTCGAACGAGGTGAGCTCGAGCACGCGGATCGACTCGAAGAGCTCCTGACGCGAGAGTTCGAAGTGCTCGCAGAGCGCGCGCGAGGGCGTGATGCCGGCCTTGGTCAGCTCGGTCTCCATGAGCTTCTTCACGAGCGGCACGCACGACCCGCACTGCGTTCCGGCACGGGTGCACGCCTTCAGCGCGCCGAGTTCGGAGCACCCCTCGGTGTGCTCGTCGCCGTTCACGGCATCTCGGATGGTGCCGGCCGCCACGTTGTTGCAGGCGCACACCAGGGCGGATGCCGGGAGCTCATCGCCCGCGGGCGCCTCCATGCCCGACGCCGAGAGGTACGCAGCGGGCTCGGACGAGAGCTGCATGCCGAGCATCGGACGGAGCGAGGCGTAGGGCGAGGCGTCGCCGACGAAGATGCCGCCGAGCAGCGTCTTCGCGTCGTCGGTCATCACGAGCTTCTGGTACAGCCCGCGGGCCGGGTCGGCGTAGACGATCTCGAGCGCCTGTTCGGTGCGCGCGAGCGCGTCGCCGAAGCTGGCCACGTCGACGCCCGAGAGCTTGAGCTTGGTCGCGTCGTCGACACTCGTGAACTCGGCCGCGCCGCCGAGGATGCGGTCGGCCACGACCTCGGCCATGGCGTTCGCCGGCGCCACGAGCCCGGTGCAGCGGCCCTCGAAGCTGGCCACCTCGCCGATCGCCCAGATGTTCGACTCGGATGTCGCGCAGCTCGTGTCGATCGCGACGCCGCCGCGCGGGCCGAGCCCGAGGCCGAGGTCACGGGCGAGCTCGTCGCGCGGGCTGATGCCGATCGCGAAGATCACGAGGTCGGCCTCGATGACCCGCTCGTTCGTGAGCTCGACGGCGGTGACCCGATCGTCCTCGACGCGGATGGCCGAGGGCCGCGCCCCGAGGTGGAGCCCGATGCCCTGGCCCGAGATGATGCGACCGAGGGCCCGACCGGCGCCCTCGTCGAGCTGGGCCGACATGAGCCATCCGCCCGAGTGCACGACTGCGACGTGCGCGCCGAGCTTCGCGAGCCCTCCGGCGGCCTCGAGCCCCAGGAGTCCGCCGCCGGCGACCACGACGCGCGCGGGGCGGCCGTGCACGTCGGCGAGCTGCCGCGCCTCCGAGACGAGGTTGTCGACGTCCTCGATGGTGCGGTAGACGCGGCTGCTCGCCGCGCCGGGGATGTCGGGCACCGGCGCGCTCGATCCGGTGGCGAGCACGAGCTCGTCCCAGTGGAGCTCGGTGCCGGCGGAGGTCGTGGCCGTGCGGCCCACGGGGTCGATCGACGTGACGCGCTCGCCCGTGACGAGGCGCACCCGCCCCTCGTCCCACATGGACGTCGGCTGCAGCGTCAGGTCGGCGCCACCGTCGGCGAGGCGCGTGCTGAGCGCGACGCGGTCGTAGGGCCGGTGCGGCTCGTCGCCGACGACGGTGACGTGCACCGTGCGCTCGGCGTCTCGTGCATGCAGGCTGTCGGCGAGTCGGTGGGCCGCTGGGCCGCCGCCGACGATGACGACGTTGCGGACTTCATCGCGGGCGCGGTTGGTCTCGGTCATGGGTCCTCCGTGGCTCGATTGATGCGAGCGTACGACCGGGCCGTTTCGGCCCTGTTACACGGGGGTAACTCCTCCGCTCGTGGAGCGCACGTCCGGGTGCGGCGGTTGTGAGGGGGGTTTCACGTCGGTGAAACACGAACTGCACGGCGCAGGAAACACCCCGTTCGTAGCGTCGGAGCAGGCAGAGAAGAGGAGCGCGCCATGACCATGACGATCGATTCGGGAACCCTCTGGATGCACGCGTGCGAGGTCGGCGACCTCGAGCCGGGGTGGGGCGAGGTCGCGCTGCTCGGCGACCGGCAGGTGGCGCTCGTGCGCCTCGAGGGCGACGAGGTCTACGCGGTCGACCACCGGGACCCGCACACGGGCGCCCCGGTGATGGCACGCGGCATCACCGGTTCGCGCGGCGATCGGCCCACCATCGCCTCCCCGTTGCACAAGGAGGTCTACGACCTCGCGACGGGCGAGTGCTTCACCGATCCGTCGCTCGCGCTGCCCACGTACCGTGCGCGCGTGGTCGACGGAGTCGTCGAGGTCGAGGTCGCGGTCCCGGCCTGATCGAGCGGATGCCGCGGCTCAGCCGCGTCGCGTGAGCACGATCGGGTCGCCGTCGGTGATCGCGATGGTGTGCTCGGAGTGCGCTCCGCGCGAGCCGTCGGCGCTGCGCAGCGTCCAACCGTCGGGGTCGGTGAAGATGCGATCGGTGGTCTCGAGGAGCCACGGCTCGATCGCGACGACGAGCCCGGGCTTCAGCGGGAGTCCGCGTCCGGGACGGCCGTTGTTCGGGATGTGCGGGTCGCCGTGCATCGTGCGACCCACGCCGTGGCCGCCGAAGTCGGTGTTGATGCCGTAGCCCTCGGCCTTCGCGACATCCGCGATGGCCCGGGAGATGTCGCCGATGCGGTTGCCGGGGCGGGCGGCCGCGATGCCGGCGTCGAGCGCTCGCCGCGTGGTGTCGATGAGTCGGAGGTCAGCCGCGCGCGGAGTGCCGACCACGATCGAGATGGCCGAGTCGGAGACCCATCCGTCGACCGAGGCCGCGAAGTCCAGGCTCAGCAGGTCGCCGTCGCGCAGGCGGTAGTCGTGGGGGAGGCCGTGCAGCACGGCGTCGTTGACCGACGTGCAGATGACCTTGCCGAACGGGCTCGCGCCGAACGACGGGTGGTAGTCGATGTAGCAGCTCTCGGCGCCCGCCTCGCGGATCATCTCGTGCGCGAGCGCATCGAGCTCGAGCAGGTTCACGCCGACGGCCGCGGCCTTCGACGTCGCCTCGATCACGCTGGCGACGAATCGCCCGGCTGCCCGCATCTCGTCGATCTCGGCGGGGGTCCTCAGTTCGATCACGCTCATCCTCTCCGCCTCCCATTCTGGCGGCTCAGCCCTGAGTGAACACCCGGCGCGCGCACGGCGTCGCCGCGTTACGCTGTCGACATGCTCTTCCGGCGCATCTTCTTCCGATGGATCCAGGCCGCCACGATCGTCCTGCCGATCTGGTTGGCGGTCGGCTGGGCCGTGTTCGGCGGCGGCGGATGGGGCACGCTGGGGCTCATCATCACCGTGCCGGTGACCTTCATCTCCCTCGCGATCATCGCGCTGCTCACGTCCATGCGGCCGAGCGTCCGCGAGCAGCGCGCGGTGTCCTGGACGGACGTCCTCGTGCTCGGCGCCTGGCACGCTGCGATCATCGGGTTCGGGTTCTCCGGGCCGTCGATGGCGGCGTTCGCGTTCCTCGCGATCGCACTCGCGCTCGTCGCCTTCTGGTACGCCATCGTCCAACTCGTGCGCGACGGCGCGAAGCGCATGCAGGAGACGATGTCCGAGTACGAGCGTGCCGCGCAGGCCGGCGCTCCCATCGGTCGACCGGCTGCCGCACCGGGAGCGCCGTCGCCCCAATCGCCTTTCGACATCGGCGAGGTCATCGTCGTCGAGGAGCACCGCGACCGCCCCTGAGCGCGCATCCGCGTCGGGGGAGGGAGTACCCAGCACCGCGGCATCCGCTCACCGCTTTGGCGCAACGGCCCGGGCATGGCACAATAGAGGATTGTGCCGCCGCGGGACTCTGCCTCCGGGGAGCATGCACAGCGCGAGTGATCGTGCGGGCGGCACCAGACACTTCCATTCACAGATCCGCGTTCGACCGGTTGCGGGCGCAGAGAGCGAACCATCATGCACATCCTCGACCACGTCGACGCTGCGAGCCTGCGAACGGACGTCCCCGACTTCCGCGCGGGCGACACCGTCAAGGTGCACGTCAACATCATCGAAGGCACGCGCTCGCGTGTCCAGGTGTTCCAGGGCGTCGTCATCGGCCGTTCGGGCGAAGGCGTCCGCGAGACCTTCACGGTCCGCAAGGTCAGCTTCCAGGTCGGCGTCGAGCGCAAGTTCCCGGTGCACTCCCCGGTGATCGACCACATCGAGGTCGTCACCCGCGGTGACGTGCGTCGCGCGAAGCTCTACTACCTGCGCAAGCTCCGCGGCAAGAAGGCCAAGATCAAGGAGAAGCGCGACGCCTGATCCGGCTTCGCGGCCCGCGCGTCGCATCGGCAGCGGACTTCGACCTGAGCTCCTCACCCCTACACTTGGGGTGAGGAGCTCAGGCGGTTAAATGACAGAAGACATCAGCACGACTCGCACCGAACGCGGGAGTGCATCGGCGAACCGTCGACAGCGGGGACTGCTCCTCTTCCTGAGGGATCTGCTCGTCATCTTCGTGGTGGCGGTGCTCGTCTCGTTCCTCATCAAGACCTTCCTCATCCGGTCGTTCTTCATCCCTTCAGAGTCGATGGAGATGACGCTCGTCAAGGACGACCGCATCATCGTCAACCAGCTCGTGCCCGAGGTCACGCCGCTCGAGCGCGGCGACGTCGTGGTGTTCAAGGACCCGGGCGGATGGCTCCCCGCGCGCGTCGAGGTGCAGCAGCCGCCGCTCGTGGCCGCCGTCGACTGGTTCCTCGCCTTCGTGGGGCTGTCGGCACCCGACTCCAACGATCACCTCGTCAAGCGGGTCATCGGGCTCCCGGGCGACCACGTCGAATGCTGCAACGCGCTCGGCCAGATGAGCGTCAACGGCGTGCCGCTCGACGAGCCGTACGTCGTCCTCCCGGCCGGCGAGTCCAAGGTGTCCCGCGACGACTTCGACCAGGTCGTGCCCGAGGGCTCGCTCTGGGTCATGGGCGACAACCGCTACAACTCCAAGGACTCCCGGTACAACGCGGACACGCCGCTCAAGGGCTTCGTCCCCATCGAGAACGTCGTGGGTCGCGCCTTCGTGGTGAGCTGGCCGGTCTCGCACTGGGCCTGGCTCGGCAACTACCCCGACACCTTCGCGGGCGTCGACGAGGCGGCCGAGGGCGGCGACTGAGATGGCTCCGTCCGCCATCCCCAACCTTCGCGTCGAACGGGAGTTCCTCGACGCCGGTGCGCCCGTCGTGCTCGCGTGCGACGAGGTCGGACGCGGTGCGCTCGCAGGGCCCGTCGCCGTCGGCATCGTCGTGATCGATGCATCCGTCCGTCGCATGCCGGCGGGCCTTCGCGATTCGAAGCTCATGACCGAGCCGAGACGCGAGGCCATGGCCCCGCGGGCCGCCGGTTGGGTGCGCGGATGGGCCGTCGGCGAGGCCAGCGCATCCGAGATCGACGAGCTGGGCATCATGGCGTGCCTGGGGCTCGCCGGTGCGCGCGCGTTCGCGGCCCTGACCGAGGTCGAGGACGCGGCGGGCACCGGGCTCCAACTCGTCGATGCCCCGCTCGTGCTCGACGGCAATCACGACTGGCTCAGCCGGGCGATCCAGCACCAGGTCCGGGTCACCACCCGCATCAAGGCCGACCGCGACTGCGCGTCCGTCGCCGCGGCATCCGTGCTCGCGAAGGTGCACCGCGATCGCGGCATGCATCGCGCCCATGCCGAGATCCCGCTGTACGCCTGGAACGAGAACAAGGGCTACTCGAGTCGGGCGCACTTCGATGCGATCGCCGAGCACGGCCCGAGCACGCTGCACCGTCGCACGTGGCTGAAAGAGCCGGTCGCCCCGGCGCCCGCGCTCTTCGACCTCGGCGTAGGATGAATCCGATGGATGACGACGAGTTCGAAGACTACGACCGCGAGGTCGAGCTTGCCCTGTACCGCGAGTACCGAGACATCGTCTCGCAGTTCAAGTACGTGGTCGAGACCGAGCGTCGCTTCTACCTCGCGAACGAGGTCGAGCTCGTTCGCCGCGACACCGAGCACGACTTCTACTTCGAGTTGACGATGAAGGATGTCTGGGTCTGGGACGTCTATCGCGCCGATCGATTCGTGAAGTCGGTGCGCGTGCTCACGTTCAAGGACGTGAACGTCGAAGAGCTCGCCACGCGCGAGTTCGAGCTGCCGAAAGAGCTCGCTCTCGACGAGTAGGCGAGCGCGCGCCTCGGCGCCACCCGTCCTCACCAGCCCCGCCTGACCGGCGGTCGCCCCGGGTTCGCGGTCCGTGCCGGATCCGCCCGCTCCGCACCGCCACGCTGGTCGCGGAGGTGGTGCTGGTGGCCCACAATGCAGAACTCGGCCGACGAGGCGAACAGCTCGCGGTCGAACATCTCGAGGCCCGCGGACTGCGGGTGATCGAGCGCAACTGGCGGTGCCGTCTCGGCGAGATCGACATCGTCGCACGAGACGGCGACGCGACGGTCTTCATCGAGGTCAAGACCCGCACGTCGCACGACTTCGGGCACCCGTTCGAGGCGATCACCCCGATCAAGCTCGCGCGCCTCCGCCGGCTCGCGGTCGCGTGGTGCGAGGCGACCGAGAGCGCGACGTCGCGCATCCGCATCGATGCCGTCGCCGTGCTCGCCCCCGCCGAGGCCCCGGCGCTCATCGAGCATCTCGAGGGCATCAGCTGATGGCCGTCGCGAGAACGCATGCCGTCGCCCTCCTCGGGCTCACCGGGTCGATCGTCGAGGTCGAGGCCGACCTCTCCGCGCAGCTGCCCGGCTTCTCGATCATCGGCCTCCCCGACGCCGCGCTCGCGGAGGCCCGCGAGCGCGTCCGCGCCGCGGCCGTGAACGCGGGATGCCCGCTGCCCCAGCGCAAGCTCACGGTCAACCTCTCGCCGGCGGCCCTGCCGAAGCACGGCTCCGGCTTCGACCTGGCCGTGGCCGTGGCGTGCCTGGCCGCCGCGGGGGAGCTGTCCGTGGCCTCGGTGTCGCGTGTCGTGCACCTCGGCGAGCTCGGCCTCGACGGACGGCTGCGGCCGATCGACGGAATCCTGCCCGCGGTGCTGGCGGCCTCGCGAGCCGGCTTCGACACGGTCATGGTGCCGCACGCCAACGCCGATGAAGCATCGCTCGTCCCCGGCATGCAGGTCATCGGCGTCACCTCGCTGCTCGAGGCCGCGATCCGGCACGGAGGGCGCTACCAGGCCCGAGACGTCGACCCCGTGCCGCTCGTCATGGGCGAACCGGCAGGCTCCCCGGCGGCATCCGGCGACCTCGCGGATGTCGCGGGCAACGTGGACGCGGTCGATGCCCTGCTCGTCGCGGCGTCCGGTGGGCACCACCTCTCGATGATCGGCCCGCCCGGTGCGGGCAAGACGATGCTCGCGTCGAGGCTGCCGGGCATCCTGCCCGATCTCGACGCGGATGCCGCACTCGAGGTGTCGTGCCTTCGCTCGCTCGCCGGTCGAGCCGTGAACGCCGGCCTGTCGTTCCGACCGCCGTTCGAGGCCCCGCACCACACGGCGACCGCCGCCGCCATGATCGGCGGCGGCAGCCGGTTGATCCGGCCGGGCGCAGCAGCGCGCGCCTCTCACGGCGTGCTCTTCCTCGACGAGGCGCCGGAGTTCCCGGCCGCAGTCCTCGACGTGCTCCGGCAGCCGCTCGAGTCCGGCACGATCGAGATCCACCGGGCGAATGCGGTGGCCTCCTTCCCTGCCAGGTTCCAGCTGGTCATCGCCGCGAATCCCTGCCCGTGCGGCGGCGAGGGCACCAGCGAGTGCACGTGCCCTCCGGCGGCACGGCGACGTTACCTCGCCCGCATCTCCGGGCCGCTCCTGGACCGCATCGACCTTCAGCTGCGCGTTCCGAGGCTCACCGCCGCGAGCCTGAAGGTGGCGCGCGAACGACCCGGCATGTCCACGGCCGAGGCGCGCGAACGGGTCGCGTCCGCGCGTGCCGCGGCCTCCGAGCGGCTCCGCGGCACCCCCTGGCGGACGAACGCCGAGGTACCCGGCCCGTGGCTACGCGGAGCAGGCGGGCTGCACCCGGGCGGTCGCATCACCGCCGCGCTCGACCGATCCCTCGAGCGCGGCGGTATCACGATGCGCGGATACGACCGGGTGCTGAAGGTCGCGTGGACCCTCGCCGACCTTGCGGGCGCCGGTGCGCCGAGCGCCGCGCACGTCGGACGCGCGCTGTTCTTCCGACAGGGGATCAGCCGATGAACGGCCTGATCCGGCAGTCGGCGGTCCGGTGGGCGCGCGAGTTCGCACTCGTGCGGGGGAGTGCGCATCCGCTCGAGCCCGGGCGTCCGGGAGCGTCCGGGGCGACGAGCGGCACCGAAGTCGAGCGCGACATCGATGCGTTCGCGCGAGCGGTGCTCGGCACGCTCGCGGAACCGGGCGACGGCGTGCTCGGCAGGTTGATCGCCTCCCTCGGTGCGGCGCGCACGGCCGGGCTGCTCATTGCGGGAGCCCCTGTCGAGCAACTCGTCTCCGACACCGCGGACGCGGGCGAGGAGATCACGACGAAGGCGGCGGCCGACGGCATCGCGCGATGGGCGCCGCGCATCGACGAGCAGGCTTTCGTGCGAGGTCTCGCGCAGGCGCATCGCGTCGGAGCGATGTTCCTGGTCCCGAGCGACCGCGATTGGCCGACCGGCGTCGACGATCTCGGCGTGCATGCTCCCATCGGCCTGTGGGTTCGAGGGCGACCGCGCACCCTCGCGAGCGGCGGAAGGGCGGTCGCCCTCGTCGGTGCCCGGGCCGCGACGGGGTACGGCGAGCACATGACGATGGAGATCTCGGCGGGGCTGGTCGAGCGCGGATGCACCATCGTGTCCGGCGGTGCGTACGGCATCGACGGCATGGCCCATCGCGCCGCACTCGCGAGTGACGGCACGACGGTGGCCTTTCTCGCCGGCGGCGTCGATCGGTTCTATCCGATGGGCCATGACGCGCTGCTGCAACGCATCGTCGAGACCGGCGCCGTCGTGTCCGAACTGCCGTGCGGGGCATCGCCGACGAAGTGGCGGTTCCTGCAGCGAAATCGACTGATCGCGGCGGCCAGCGATGCCACGGTGGTCCTCGAGGCCGGCATGCGCAGCGGCTCGCTGAACACCGCGGGGCATGCCGCGGCGCTCGGCCGGCCGCTCGGAGCCCTCCCCGGGCCGGCGACGAGTCCCGCCTCGGCCGGCTGCCATCGGCTCATGCGCGAGTACGACGCCGTCTGCGTCGTCGACGCGTCGCAGGTGCTCGAACTGGCCGGCGGCGCAGTGCGACTCGGTGACGGCGAGACCGACGGCGGCCTGGTTGTCGGCTCCACGGCCGACGAGGATCACGACACGGTCCGAGTGCTCGATGCGCTGAGCACTCGTTCGCCGCGGCACGTCGGCGACCTCGCCCAGCGCAGCGGTCTGCCGGCGGCCGACGTGATGGCCGTGCTCGGGCCTCTCGAGCTCGACGGCATCGTCGCCTGGCGGGGGAGCGGGTGGATTCGCCGCCGTCGGTCGTAGGCTTTCGACGGGAGGTCGACACATGGCAGTTCGGCTCGGCAGCTATCCGGGGGCACGGCAGGTCATCGCACACGTCAGCGACACCCACCTGCTCGCGGGCGGGCGCCGGCTCGGCGGTGTGGCCGACACCGTGGGTGCGCTCGCGCAGACCGCGAGCCAGCTGTCGCGCCTGGGCGCAGGGTTGGACGCCATCGTGGTCACCGGAGACGTGGCCGACCTCGGCGAGCCCGACGCGTACGGCCGGGTCCGGGCCGTCCTCGAGCCGCTCGCCGCCGCCGCCGGAGCCGAGCTCGTGTGGGTGATGGGGAACCACGACGAGCGCGCCGCGTTCCGGACGGAGCTCCTCGCTCGGCGGTCTGCTGACGGGTCGGCCTCCGACGCCGCCGAAAGCGATGCGCCGGTGAACCACGTCGTCGACCTCGACGGCCTCCGCATCGTCGCACTGGACTCGACGGTGCCCGGCTACCACCACGGCGAGCTCGCGCCCGCGACGCTCGACTGGCTCGACCGGGTCCTCGACGATCCGTCGCCCCGCGGGACCGTGCTCGCCCTGCATCATGCGCCGATCCCCACGCCGGTCGCCCTCATGGACGTGCTCGAACTGCGAGGTCAGGACCGACTCGCGGCGATCGTGCGCGATCGGGGCGTCCGCCTCATCTTGGGCGGTCACCTCCACTACGCGACGAACGGCTCGTTCGCGGGAATCCCGGTCGCCGTCGCAGGAGCGACCGCCTACACGATCGACGTCTCGGCGCCATCTCGATCGCTGGTGGGTGTAGACGGGGGGCGCTCGTTCACGCTCGTCCACCTCTTCGACGACACCGTGACGACCTCCGTGGTCCCGATCGGGGCGAACCGAGTCGTCTCCGAGCTCGGCGCCGACTTCCTCGCCGAGCTCGAGGGCCTCGACCCCGACGAGCGGCTCGAGCGCTTCTCACGGAAACCCCAGGGGTGAAGCAGACGCGGCGTTCGCTGGTCGACTGGCGTGCCGTCACGAGTGCGCGCGTTCCGGGCGGCAGGCTGGACTCGTGAACCTCGATGCGGTGCTCGCCGACTATCTGACGCACGTGAGGGCCGAGCGCGGCTACTCCGAGCACACGGTCGCCGCGTACCGGGCCGACCTCACGGACCTCATCGGATTCGGCGAGGGACGCGGCGTGGTCGCACCCGCCGGTATCGACCTCGAGCTGCTTCGAGACTGGCTCTGGGTCGCCACCGAGCGAGGGCTCGCGCGTTCGAGCATCGCGCGGCGGGCGGCATCCGCCCGTGGCTTCACGGCGTGGCTCGCCCGCACGGGTGCGCTCCCGGCCGATCCGGGGGCGAGGTTGAAGGCGCCCCGCGCGCAGCGCACCCTGCCCAGGGTCGTCGCCCAGCCGGCCATCGACGAGGCCATAGGGCGCCTCGAGGCGAGGACCGCGGGTGAGGATCCGCGGGCGATCCGCGATGTCGCGATCGTCGAGTTGCTCTACGCCTCCGCGCTTCGCGTGTCCGAGCTCGTCGGACTCGACCTGGACGACCTCGACCGGCGTCGCAGGACGGTGCGCGTCCTCGGAAAGGGGGCGAAGGAACGCGTCGTGCCCTATGGCGCACCGGCCGCGCGCGCGATCGATCGATACGTCGAGCTGGCGCGCCCGGCGCTGCTGGCGATGGCGGAGTCCGAAGCCGGCGCCGCGGGATCGACGTCGGCCGTACCCGAGCGCACCCGCCGGAGCTCAGCGGGGCCGGCTGTCGCCGTGTTCGTGGGAGTTCGCGGTGGCCGGATGGGCGTGCGCAGCGTGTACCGACTGGTGGCATCGCTGCTCGAGGAGATGCCCGGCACCGGCCCGAGCGGTCCGCACGCGCTCCGGCACACGGCGGCGACCCATCTCCTGGACGGCGGGGCGGACCTCCGAGCGGTGCAGGAGTTCCTCGGGCATGCCAGTCTCGGCACGACGCAGATCTACACGCACGTCTCCGCGGAACGCCTCAAGCAGACCTACCGCTCGGCGCACCCACGGGCGTGAGTTCGCGTCGCGGACATCGGCGACCTTCGCGCGCCGACTCACGCGAGTGGGAGCAGCACCGCCCACGGAACGCCTCCGAGGAAGAGCATCGGCGACACGTACTCGCCGTCGACCCGAACTCCCAGGTGCACGCAGCCGTCGCAGTGGCCGCCCGTGCCGACGATGCCGAGCTGCTCGCCCATGCCGACGCGGTCGCCGATGGCGACCGTGGCCGAGACGGGTTCCATCGAACTGACGACGCCGTCGCCGTGATCGAGCGAGACGACCGGGCGACCGGCGACCATGCCGGCGAAGGAGACCACCCCGCTCGAAGGCGCGACGATCGTCTCGCCGGGGTCGGCCCGGAGGTCGACCCCACGATGACCGGACGCGTACGGCGTGGCGGGAGCGCGGAACGGCGCGATGACCCGGATCGGCAGTGGCGTGGGCCACGCCCACGAGTCCCGCACGACGAGGGCATCGTCGGCGCCGGCGATCGCGATTCCCGGCGGCGGAGCGTCGAGCGCTCCTGAGGGGCGGCGATCGCCGGATCCTGCGCCTGCAGCCGTTGCATCCAGACCTGGCCGAGCGGTGGAGTCGGCCGCGTTCACGCCCTGTGCCGACGCGGCGACCGCCGAAGAGGGGCCGCCACCCGGTGCGAACGTCGCGGCCAGTGCGACGAGCGCGAGCGCCACGCCGCCGTGCCGCCGCCTCGTTCTGAGGTGCGCGAGCACGGGCGGACGGAGAGGGCGGGGGGCTGCGGCGGTCATGGGACGATGCTGCTCGGTTCGCGGCAGCCGGAACCGCCGTGACGCCCGGACTGCGACCTCGCGAGCGCCCGCCACGGTTGGGGAGGGCAGGTGCCGATGGTAGAGTGGTGGGAGCACCCCGCCCGTCGGGGTGACTACGCGTGCCATTCGGCCAACGACTCCACTCAGTCTCGAACCAGTTCTCGCGAACTGCATCGTGCGGAGCCGTGCCGGGCACCAGGGTTCCGACCGCCGGTCGGAGCGTCAACTGAGAACAAAGGAGTACGGCTCATGGCCGTCGTCACCATTCGCCAGCTGCTCGACAGCGGCGTGCACTTCGGGCACCAGACCCGCCGTTGGAACCCGAAGATGAAGCGGTTCATCTTCACCGAGCGTTCCGGCATCTACATCATCGACCTGCAGCAGTCGCTCGCCTTCATCGACAAGGCCTACGACTTCGTCCGCGAGACGGTCGCCCACGGCGGCACCATCCTCTTCGTCGGCACCAAGAAGCAGGCTCAGGAGTCCATCGCCGAGCAGGCGACGCGCGTCGGCCAGCCCTACGTCAACCAGCGTTGGCTCGGTGGCCTTCTCACCAACTTCCAGACGGTCTCCAAGCGCCTCGCGCGCATGAAGGAGCTCGAGGAGCTCGACTTCGAAGGCACCACGAGTGGCTTCACCAAGAAGGAACTCCTCATCAAGAAGCGCGAGCTCGACAAGCTGCACAAGTCGCTCGGCGGCATCCGCAACCTGTCGAAGACGCCGTCGGCGCTCTGGGTGGTCGACACCAAGAAGGAGCACCTCGCGATCGACGAGGCCAAGAAGCTCGGCATCCCCGTCATCGGCATCCTCGACACGAACTGCGACCCCGACGAGGTCCAGTACCCGATTCCGGGCAACGACGACGCCATCCGTTCGGTCGCACTGCTCACCCGCATCATCGCGGATGCCGCAGCCGAGGGCCTCATCGAGCGCCACCAGAAGCCCGAAGAGGCCGGCAACGTCTCCGCCGTCGAGCCCCTCGCCGAGTGGGAGAAGGAACTCCTCCAGGCCGGTTCCGAGACCACCCCGGAGCAGGCTTCGGCTGAGACCGAGAAGGTCGCCGAGACCGTCGCCGAGGCTGAGGTCGAGGCTGCCGAGGTCGTCGAAGAGGCTGCGACCGAGGTCGCCGCGACCGAGTCGGCTGCCGACGAGGCCGCTGCCGAGGCTGCAGCAGAATAATTCCGCCGACCAACTCAGACTCAAAGGAGAATGCCGGAAATGGCAATCAGCATCGCCGACATCAAGGCCCTGCGCGAGCAGCTCGGCACGGGCATGGTCGACACCAAGAAGGCGCTCGAGGAGGCCGACGGCGACCTCGAGAAGGCCACTGAGATCCTCCGCCTCAAGGGTGCGAAGGGCAACGCGAAGCGTGCCGACCGCTCCACGAGCGAGGGCCTCGTCGCGGCCAAGGAGTCGCCCGCGGGCTACACCCTGATCCAGCTCGCATGCGAGACGGACTTCGTCGCGAAGAACGAGAAGTTCGTCACGCTCGCCGAGAAGGTCCTCGACGCGGTCGCCGCTGCCGGTGCAGCCGACGTCGACGCCGCGCTCGCGGCGCCGCTCGACGGCAAGACCGTCGGCGAGGTCATCGACGAGCAGGCCGCCATCCTCGGCGAGAAGGTCGCGCTCACGCGCGCCGTCACGCTGTCGGGCGAGAAGTTCGCGGTCTACCTGCACAAGACCTCGAAGGACCTCCCGCCCCAGATCGGCGTCGTCGTGTCCTACTCGGGCGATGACGAGGAGACCGCTCGCGCGATCGCCCAGCACATCGCGATGTTCGACCCCACGTACCTGACGCGCGACGAGGTTCCGGCCGACGTCGTCGAGAAGGAGCGCGAGATCGTCACCGAGATCAGCCGCAACGAGGGCAAGCCCGAGGCGGCCCTGCCGAAGATCATCGAGGGTCGTCTGACCTCGTTCTTCAAGCAGGTCGCCCTGCTCGAGCAGGACTACGCGCGCGACAGCAAGCAGCAGGTCCAGAAGGTGCTGGCCGACTCCGGTCTCACCGTGACGGCGTTCGCCCGCTTCAAGGCGACGGCGTAAGTCGAAGTGAGGGAGTCCGGATCGCCAGGCGATCCGGACTCCTTTGCTGTGTCCGGTTCGCACCGGACCTTCCGCGACCCGAGAGAGGGTCGCGGAGACACGACGCGTGCGGCACTGCGCCATCGCGTCGGAACCACTAGCTTTGACTCTCAAGGGGAAGGAACGGTCGGGGATGACGGAACGTAGACGCAGGGTCATGCTCAAGCTCTCGGGCGAGGCGTTCGGCGGAGGATCTCTGGGTGTGAACCCGGATGTCGTGAGCGCGCTGGCACGCGAGATCGCCGATGCAGCGCGCACGGTCGAGATCGCGATCGTGGTCGGCGGCGGCAACTTCTTCCGAGGGGCCGAGCTCTCCCAGCGCGGCATGGACCGCGGTCGTGCCGACTACATGGGCATGCTCGGTACCGTGATGAACTCGCTCGCGCTTCAGGACTTCCTCGAGCAGGCCGGCGCGGAGACCCGCGTCCAGTCGGCGATCTCGATGACCCAGGTCGCCGAGCCATACATTCCCCGTCGGGCCGAGCGGCACCTCGAAAAGGGTCGCGTCGTCATCTTCGGGGCCGGCGCAGGACTGCCGTACTTCTCCACCGACACGGTCGCCGCGCAGCGCGCACTCGAGATCGACGCCGAGGTCGTCCTCGTCGCGAAGAACGGCGTCGACGGCGTGTACTCCGACGACCCTCGCACGAACCCCGATGCGCACAAGATCGACCGGATCACGTACCAGGAGGCCCTCCAGCGCGGTCTCAAGGTCGTCGACTCCACGGCCTTCAGCCTGTGCATGGACAACGGCATGCCCATGCAGGTGTTCGGCATGGAGCCCGGCGGCAACGTCACCGCGGCGATCCTCGGCGCCGATCTCGGCACGATCGTCAGCAACAGCGAGTCGTCGCCGACTCGATAGACTGTCCCGAGCAGCGAACCGAAGGAGCCCCCGTGATCGCGGATGTATTGTCCGATGCCACCACACGCATGCAGAAGGCCGTCGAGGTCGCGAAGGACGACTTCGCGTCCGTCCGCACCGGCCGTGCGAACCCCCAGCTCTTCCAGAAGATCCTGGTGAACTACTACGGCACGCCCACGCCGCTCGCCCAGCTCGCATCGCTGGCGAACCCCGAGGCCCGCACGCTCGTCGTCACGCCCTACGACAAGAGCGCACTGCGCGACATCGAGCAGGCCATCCGGGACACGCCGAACCTCGGCGCGAACCCGTCGAACGACGGCAACATCGTGCGCGTCACGCTCCCCGAGCTGACCGAGGAGCGTCGTCGTGAATACGTCAAGCTCGTGAAGTCGAAGGCCGAAGACGCTCGCGTGTCCGTCCGCAACATCCGCCGCAAGGCGAAGGACGACCTCGACGCGCTGAAGGGCGAGGTCGGCGACGACGAGGTCGCTCGTGGCGAGAAGGAACTCGAGCAGATCACGAAGTCGAACGTCGACGCCATCGACGATGCGTTCAAGCGCAAGGAAGCCGAACTCCTCGAGGTCTGAGGGAACACCATGTCGGGCGTCCCTGAACACGACGATGCGGACGCCGAGGGGCGGGACCGCACCTCACGCCATGAGTTCCGGTCCCAGGTCAATGCCAGGAAGGCCGACCTCGAACGTCAGTTCGAGGCGTCGAAAGCGCAGTTCGACCAGGCGCAGGAGAAGATCAAGGCCCGCACCGGTCGCAACCTGATCCTCGCGATCCTCATCGGACTGGTCTTCGGCGGCGCTCTCCTCCTGAGCCTGCTCGTCCTCAAAGAGCTGTTCATGGTGTTCGCGGTCGTCATCGCCGGATTCGCCAGCTACGAACTCGCGCAGGCGCTTCGCAAGGGCGAGTACGACGTGCCGCGGATCCCCACCGTCGTCGCGGCCGTGCTGGCCGTGCCGTTCGCCTACTACGGCGGCGCGGGCGCGCAGTTCCTGGCCGTGCTCGGCGGCATCCTGCTGGTGACGCTCTGGCGGCTCGCCCAGCAGGCCTCGGCGCATTCGCGCACGCCCGGACGTGCGCTCGTGCGCGACCTCGCGGCCGGAGCATTCATCCAGGGGTACGTCACCTTCCTCGCGACGTTCGCCGTGGTGCTGACCGCGGCCGACGGAGGCCAGTGGTGGACCCTCGCGTTCGTGATCGTGGCGATCTCGGCCGACACGGGCGCGTATGCGTTCGGACTGATGTTCGGCAAGCACCCGATGGCCCCGGTCATCAGTCCGAAGAAGACCTGGGAGGGCTTCGCCGGCGGTGCGGGCGTGAGCATCGTGGCCGGCGTGCTCCTGTCGCTGCTGATGCTCGGCAACACGTGGTGGTTCGGCCTGATCTTCGGCGCCGCCATCTTCCTCTCGGCGACGCTCGGCGATCTCGCGGAGTCGCTCGTCAAGCGCGACCTCGGCATCAAGGACATGAGTTCGTGGCTGCCCGGACACGGCGGGTTCCTCGATCGACTCGACTCGATCCTCCCGTCGGCGGCCGTTGCGTTCGTGGCGTTCCGCATCTTCGGATGAAGCTCGGCGATAATGGGGCGGTGGACTCCACCTTCCCTCGAACGCGAAAGCCGCAGCGCGGCTACAACACGGCTCAGGTCGACGAGTTCCTGCATGTGGCACGGCGCGCCTATGACGGCACGCCGTTGCCCGAGGACCCGCCGCTGAACTCCGAGCGCATCCGACTCACGGCCTTCGGCATGCAGAAGGGGGGCTATGTGACGGCGGATGTCGACGCGGCCCTCGAGCGGCTCGAGGACGCGTTCGCGGCGGAGGAGCGCCAGGTCGCCGCGCGGTTGCACGGTGACGAGGTCTGGCTCGCGGAGGCGCGCGCAACGGCTCAGGTCGTCTCCAATCGCCTCGCGCGTTCGGAAGGCCATCGGTTCGATCGGGTGAGTCCGATCGCGCTCGGGTACCGGGTCCGCGATGTCGACAAGTTCGCCGACAAGCTCACGAGGTACTTCCGCGACGGCTGGCCGATCTCGGTCGACGACGTGCGCAGCATCGTCTTCACGACGCAGCGCGGCGGGTACCGCGAGTCGCAGGTCGACCTCGTGCTCGACGCGGTCATCGACGTCATGCAGGCCGTCCGCTGAGCGGGCGGAGGTCCGACGGGCGCCGTGCTGCGAGCGGCGCCGGCCTCGGATACACTCGACGAATCGTGGGCAGGCATACCGGGACCGAACATGGCGTGGAGACGTCCGTCGTACCTCGATCCGCAAGCACCAGGGGGCCGGTGAAGCAGGGCCTGACCGTCGTCTTCGCGTTCTGCGCGGCCCTGAGCTTTGTCGCGGTGAACCTCGTGGATCCGAGTGCGCTGGCGACCGCCACGCCCGATCGCGTCGACGCTGATCGGTTCGGCGGAGCAGAGATCCAGGCGCTCGAGGTCGGCGGGGACTTCACGATCGACGCGACGAAGGAGAACTACGCCGTCGAAGCCAAGCCGGCGTACGTGGAGCCGGCCTCGACGAGCGCGAGCGACGGCTGGGCGCCGCCCGCCGTGACGCCCGATCCCGGGTCGGCGCAGGCGTACGCCGCGACCGCGGTCGCGGCCCGTGGCTGGCCGACGACCGAATTCGACTGCCTCGTCGCCCTCTGGAACAAGGAATCAGGCTGGCGCGTGAACGCGTACAACGCGGGGAGCGGTGCCTACGGCATTCCGCAGGCCCTGCCCGGCTCGAAGATGGCGTCGGCCGGTGCCGACTGGGAGACGAACGCCGGGACGCAGATCGAATGGGGCCTCGGGTACGTGCAGGGCCGCTACGGCACCCCCTGCGGCGCGTGGGCGCACTCGGAATCGTCCGGCTGGTACTGATCGCTCGGTCGTGCATCGCGCACGAACCGACGCCGCCTTCGGCTGGGGCCGCCACCGAAGGCCGTGTCCGGACCTACACTTGACGTATGCCGCGCTCGAACCGTTCCCATGGGCGCGCGGCGAAGGCGCGTGAACCGCATCCCGAACTCGACGTCGAGCGTCTGAGTGCGGGGTGGCGACGCACCGAGGTCCGCGCAGGCCGCGAGTGGAACGTCCAACCGGTGTCCGAGGCTCAGGCGGTCAAGACGTACGTCTGCCCGGGGTGCGGACTCGACGTGATGCCGGGCGTCGCACATGTCGTCGTCTGGCGCGCTGACGGCGTGCTCGGCGACGCGGCCGATCTCGCCTCCCGGCGACACTGGCACCTGCACTGCTGGAGGATGGGAGCCCGATGAACAGCACCGAGCCGATCGAGATCCGTGCGGCGGTCGAACTGCCCGCGCATCGCGAGGAGATCCGCCTGCACACTGCCGACGGGCTGACGCTCGTGGGGGAGTTGGCCACGCCGCTCGACCGCGCCCCGGTCGCAACGCTCGTGACGCTGCATCCGCTTCCGACCGCGGGCGGCTTCATGGACTCGCACATCCTGCGCAAGGCCGCCGCACGTCTCCCGGCCCTCGCGGACCTCGCCGTGCTTCGATTCAACACGAGGGGCACGACCTCGCCCCGCGGAACAAGCGACGGCGCGTTCGGCGAGGGCATCGCCGAACGAGAGGATGTCGCCGCTGCGATGGCGTTCGTCGCGCAGCGCGGCCTTCCGAATCCGTGGCTCGTCGGGTGGTCGTTCGGCACGGAACTCGCCCTGAAGTACGGGCTGGAGCACGAGATCGCCGGTGCTGTGCTGCTCTCGCCGCCGCTGCACCGCACGACCGACGACGAACTGCGCCGGTGGAACGGCTCGTCGGTTCCCCTGGTCGCGCTGATCCCCGAACTCGACGACTACCTCAGGCCGGATGCCGCGGCCGAGCGGTTCGCGGTGCTTCCGCGCATCCGCCGCATCGACGTCGACGGTGGCCGTCACCTCTGGGTGGGGGAGTCGCAGACGCGGCGCGTGCTCGACGAGATCGTCGCGGCCGTGAATCCTGCGGCATCCCCGCTGCCGACGGTCTGGCCGGCACCCGACGGCGAAGGCGCTGTCTCCAGCTGAAGACCGACGCCCGGTAGGCGCTGCCGGACGCTGCGTCTGCGCGACACATGACGCAACGCTCGCCTCAGAGGGTGTTCTGCCGGGGGATCACGACCTGCTTGATGATGAGCAGGAGGGACGCCGCGACCGGGATGGCGACGAGCGCGCCGAGGATCCCGAGGAGCGTGCCGCCGGCCAACGCCGCGATGACCACGAGCGCGCCCGGCACCTTCACCGCGCGGTTCATGATGCGCGGACTGAGCACGTATGCCTCGACCTGCATGTAGACGAGGTAGTAGATCGCCGCCACCAGCGCGGTGAGCGGCGAACCGAGCCCGGGGATCAGGCAGACGAGGACGATCACGACGGATGCGGTGAGTGTGCCGACCAGGGGCACGAGCGAGAACATGAACGCGACGAAGGCGAGCACGGCAGGGAAGGGCGCCTGGATGATCGACAGGAAGATGAAGCTCGCGACGCCGTTGCAGGCGGCCAGGCCCGCCTGACCGAATACGTAGCGGCCGACCGACTGGGTGATCTGCTCGGTGAGGTCGGCGAAGCGGGAGCGTCGCGATGCCGGAACGAGCTGGTAGGCGGTGTGCTTCATCGCGTTCAGCGACGCCGAGAAGTACAGGGTGAGGATGAACACGATCACCATGGCGAAGATGCCCGCCCCGATCGCGACGGCGACCTGGAACACGCCGCCGGCGAGTTCGGAGAGCTTCTCGGGGTTCGTGAAGAAGTCCGTGATCGCGGAGGTCGCCTGCTGCGTGAGGTCGTTGATCGGCACTTGCGGGAACTGCTGGGAGAGCTCCTCGATCCAGTCGGTGGACTGGACCCGGTCGGCGATCGCCGGGATCTCCTCGACGAGTTGGCCGACCTGATCGACGACGATCGGCACGACCGCGAGCACGAGCGCCGCGACGATGAGTCCGACTCCCGTCATGACGATGAGGATCGCCGCCCAACGGGGAAGCCCCCGGCGCTCGAGCCAGCCGATGGCGGGCTCGAGGCCGAGGGCCAGGAACAGTGCCGCACCGACGTAGGTGAGCACGGTCGAGAGGCTGGCGATCGACGTGAGGATGAGGATGCCCACGCCGACGCCGAGCGTGCCGGCGAGGCCGATGCGGAACGCGTTCTGGATCTTCACCGGCCTCGCCGTCCGGCTCAGGCGCGGCTCGCCGCAGCGACCTGCTCTGCCTGGGTGAGCACGCCGCGGAGGCTCTCGAAGTAGCCTGCGACCGCGTCGCGCTCGATCTTGATCTGCGACAGGCGGTCCTCGGCGTCGGCGACGAGTGCACGGGTGCGCTCCTCGGCGTCGGCGATGAGCTTGCGCGCCTGATCGTGCGCCTCGGCGATGCGCTCGCGCGCCTCGTCGTCGGCCTTGTCGCGGACCACGGCGATCTCGCTGCGCACCTGGGTCTCGAGACGCTCGGCCTCGGCGCGGCTGTCGGCCGTGCGGGCGATCGCCTCGGCGAGCTCGGCGTTGGCGTCGTCGAGGAACTTCTGGGTCTCGGCCACGGCCGCCTGGTGGGTCGCGAGCAGTTCCTGCTCGGCCTCGTCGCGCTTGGTGGACAGCTCGGCCTCGAGGTCGAGGTGCGCCTTCTCGATCTCACGACGCATGCGGTTGACCTCGTGGGTGGTCTTCTTGCGCATGGACGTCAACTGGTTGTCGAGATCGATGCGCGACTGCTCGGACTCGGCGTCGAAGTCGGCGCGGGCCTGCTCCTGCTCGAGCGCGAGGTCGGCGCGCATCTGGTCGAGGTCGGCGGCGTGCTTGGCACGCAGGCGCTCGAGTTCGTGCTGCAGCTTCAGGCGGGCGGCCTCGGCCTCGCGCGTGAGGTCGACGTCGGCCTGCTCCTTCTGCTGCGCGAGCTCGGACCTGCTCGCGGCGAGCTCGCGGTCGAGGTCGGTGCGGGCCTGGTCGAGCTCGTGGACGAGGGCGGCACGCCGCTCGGTGATCTCGGCGTCGATGGCCGCGCGCGCCTCTTCGACCTCGCGCGCGAGGTCGAGACGAGACTGCTCGGTCTCGGCGGCGAGGTCGATGCGGGCCTGCTCGGTCTCCTTCGCGAGCTCGGCGCGAGCGCGATCGAGCTCGATCGCGACCTCGGCGCGCGTCTGCTCGGTCTCCTGGGCGAGGCCGGCCGCGGTCGCACGGGCCTCGGTCGCCTCGGTGTTCGCGGAGAGGAGGAGGTCGGAGGCCTTTCGCTCGGCTGCGGCGAGGGCGGCGGATGCGTCGCGCTTCGCGCTCGTGCGGAGCTCGGCGGCCTCGGTGTTCACCGCGCCGCGGATCGCGGCGGCGTCGCGTGCGGCGTCCTGGCGGAGCTGCTCGCTCGCCTCGTGGGCACGGGAGACCATGTCGTCGGCCTCGGAGCGCGCGTTCTCGAGCACGCGGGCGGCCTGCGCCTTCGCCTCGCTGAGCGTGCGGTCGGCGAGCTCGTGCGCGTCGGAGCGGAGGAGGTGCACCTCGTCTTCGGCGGCACGACGGAGCTTCTCGGCGTCGATGTCGGCCTGCGCGATGAGGCGGGTGGACTGCTCCTCGGCCACGCGGAGCGTGTTCTCGAGCTTCGTGCCGAGTCCGGAGAAGGTCGGGCTGCCGACCTCTTCGAGTTCGGCGCTCAGCTCCTCGATGCGGGCGAGGAGCCGCTTGTGCTCCTTCGTCTGCTCGGCGAGCTGGTTGTTCGCGGTGATGATGTCTCGACGCAGGCCATTGATGCTCTTGTCGACTTCGTCTTTGTCGTATCCACGGAAAACCTGCGTGAACTCGGTCTCTTCGACGGCCAATTCTTCCTCCGGGCTCTGTCCCGCCTCGTGGGGGCGCGTGCGGGAATCCAATGATTCTACGGGGGATGGCGGGGCCATCGGGAACGGCTGTGGAAGAGGCGGCGGATTCCCACTTCGGACCGGCGGCGGGGCGACTCCCAGACTGGAGTCGGTAGGCTTGGTTGTCTTTGTTCAACGCCGCATCGAGCGGCACCGGAGGTAACGTGCGATTCGTCTTCGCCATTCTGGCTTTCGCCGCCGCCGCCGTGATGGTCGGGTTCGGCATCGCGCAGCGCACGGTGTTCCTCGAACCCGATCGGGTGTCGCTGACGTCCACGATCGAGTCCGACGTGCCGTTCATCGTGGTCGAGCCCAGCGCGCTCGAGGCGTATTCCGGCAAGCAGACGCTCACCGTCTCGGGCTCGGAGCTGGTCTTCCTCGCCTACGGCCGGTCGAGCGACGTCGTCGCCTGGATCGGCGACGACGAGTACGAGTCCCTCGGATACGACGCCGAGAGCGGCGAGCTGGTCGCGACCGACTCCGCCGACCGCGTCGAGCAGGCCGCGGAGGCCGAGGGCGGCGAGGAGCCCGCCGAGGAGACGACCTCGCCCACCGCCAGGCCGGCGCCGTCCGCAACGCCGACGCCGACCCCCGAGGCGACCGCCGACGCCGACGCCGCCGAGGAGGTCGAGGTCGACCCGGCGGCCAACCCAGCCGGCTCCGACCTCTGGCTCGACGAGATCTCGGGTGAACGCTCGGTCACCACGACCATCGACGTGCCCGAGGACATCGCCGTGCTCATCGCATCCGACGGCACGAATCCCGCACCGTCGACGGTCTCGCTCGCGTGGCCGCTCGACAACTCCACCCCTTGGGCCGGTCCGTTGCTCGTCGGCGGCGGCGTCCTGTTCCTCGTCGGCATCGTGCTCGTGATCTCCGGCTTCCTGCACCATCGCCGCTCGCGCGGACCTCGCCGCAACCAGGGACCGCGCGGCAAGCTCCCGAGCGGGCCCAAGCCGCCGGCGCTCCGCCGGAGCCAGATGGGCGGCCGCCGGGCGATCGGGCGGACGAAGCGGATCGCACTCCTTCCCGTGCTCGTCATCCCGGTGCTCGCCTTCACGGCGTGCTCGTCCGACTACTGGCCGAGCTTCGAGCAGCCTCCCGCCACCACGGCCCCGGCCACGACCGAACCCCCGGTCGATCCTGCCGATCCGGCCGCGACCGAGGCGCCGTCCGACGGCGAGGCCCCGGCCGAGGAGCTCGTGCCGGCCGTGACGGTCCCGCAGATGGAACGCATCATGACCAAGGTCGCGACCACGGCCGCCGACGCGGATGCCGCGCTCGACGCCGGTGCGGTCGCCGATCGATTCACGGGCCCGGCGCTCGAGGCGCGCAAGGCCAACTACGCGATCCGCACGAGCCTGCCCGACCAGGCCGGACCGGTGCCGATCCCCTCGACGGCGCCCACGCTGATCCTCCCGCAGCAGGTCGCCGGTTGGCCTGCATCCGGTCGCACCGTGCTCGTGGTCGGCGACTCGTCCGAAGACGAGACGGTCGCGCCGACGGCCATGTTCCTCCAGCAGATGTCGCCGCGCGAGAACTACAAGGTCGTCTACGCGATGGCCCTCGCACCCGACGCCGACGTGCCCGAGGTCGCACCGGCCAGCCTCGGCGCTCCGCTCATCTCGCCCGAGTTCAAGGGCCTGGTCATGCAGCCCGACCAGGTCGGCGCGGCCTACGCCGACGTGCTCATCAAGGGTGCCGACTCCGAGTACGCGGAGATGTTCGAATCCGAGAACGACCTCTTGCAGCAGCAGCTGGGCGTCGAGGGGCAGCAGAAGATCCGCGACGATCTCAAGACCACGTCGCCGACCGCCGACATCGCCTTCTCGAACGAGGTCGGCGACGGCCCGACCATCGCGCTCGCGACGAACGACTCCGGCGCGCTGGTGACCGCGGACATCCTGCAGACCGAGAAGGTGACGCCGAACGACGGCGGCACCATCGGCTTCCAGGAAGGCGCGCCCGGCGCGGCCCTGTCGGGCTTCACCGGCAAGAGCGCCAAGGGCGTCCAGCGCGAGATCGGCATCCAGATGGTGTTCTACGTGCCGGCCGTGGGTTCAGAAGAGAAGATCCGACTCCTCGGCTGGTCCGAGAGTCTCATCGGAGCATCGGAGGTACCGTGACCGACCCCACCCCGCACGCCGCGCTTCGCGGCGCAGTGGACCTGTCCTCGCTCGTGCAGCGACCGCCGCAGAACGGCCAGGCGACGCCGCCCCCGGGTGCCGGCGGTGATCAGGTCGTCTTCCAGACCGACGACTCGGGCTTCGGCGCCGCCCTCGAGCTCTCGCGCACCGTTCCGGTCGTCGTCGCCGTGTGGGCGTCGTGGAGCGAGCCGTCCACCGGCCTCGTCGAGACCCTCGAGCGACTCGTGCGCGCCCGCGGCGGGCGCCTCGTGCTCGCCGCCGCCGACGCCGACCGCAGTCCCCAGCTCGTCCAGGCCTTCCAGGTGCAGTCGGTGCCCACCGTCGTCGCCGTGGTGGCGGGTCAGCCCGTGCCGCTCTTCGCCGGCGTCCAACCCGACGACGTGATCGACCAGGTCTTCGACCAGCTGCTCGAACTCGCGTCCCAGCACGGCGTCACGGGTCAGGTGCCCGTCTCCGACGAGACCGGCGCGGACGCCGAGCCGCAGGCACCCGTCGAGCCGCCCCTGCCGCCGTTGCACCAGGAGGCGTACGACGCGATCGAGCGCGGCGACTTCGCGGCCGCGGCATCCGCGTACAAGACGGCGATCGCGCAGGACCCGCGCGACCAGATGGCGCTTGCGGGTCTCGCGCAGGCGAACCTGCTCGGCCGCCTGAACGGCAAGACGCTCGAGTCGATCCGCAACACGGCCGCTGCGAACCCCGACGACCTGGACGCGCAGCTCGCGGTCGCGGATCTCGACCTCTCGGGCGGACACGTCGACGATGCCTTCGACCGGCTCCTGACGATGTTCCCGAAGCTCGACGCCGACCAGAAGAAGCTCGTGCGCGAGCGCCTGGTCGAGTTGTTCGAGGTCGTCGGCACCGAGGACCCGCGGGTCGCGGTCGCGCGTCGTCGTCTCACGAACCTGCTGTTCTGACCTGCTGCCCTCCGAGTCGCCCGCGTCTCGGAACGACGAAGGCCCCGCCGGTTCGGCGGGGCCTTCGTCGTTCACCGGTCGTCTTCACTCGAGCGTGAACCAGACCGCGCCGAGCGGCGGGAGGGTGAATTCCGCGGAGGCCGGGCGGCCCGACCACGGGGTGTCGGTGGCGACGACCGCACCCAGGTTGCCGACGCCGGATCCGCCCCATTGCGCGGCATCCGAGTTCAGCACCTCGCGCCAGCGCCCGGCGACCGGGAGCCCGAGCCGGAAGCGCTCGTGCGGCCGGCCGGCGAAGTTCACGATGCAGAGCAACGGTCGGCGGTCGCGGTCGTAACGCATGAAGGCGACGACGTTCTGCTGCGCCGCGCCGCCCTCGATCCACTCGAACCCGGCCGAGTCGTCGTCGAGCTGCCACAGGGCGGCGTGTTCGCGGTAGGTGCGGTTCAGCGCACCCACGAACTCCGCGAGCTCCTTGTGGCTCGGCTGCTCGAGGATCCACCAGTCGAGGCCGCGCTCCTCGCTCCACTCGGAGAGCTGGCCGAACTCCTGGCCCATGAACAGCAACTGCTTGCCGGGATGCGCCCACATGAAGGACAGGTACGCGCGCACGTTGGCGAGCTGCTGCCAGTGGTCGCCCGGCATCTTGCGGATGAGCGACCCCTTGCCGTGCACGACCTCGTCGTGGCTGATGGGCAGCACGAAGTGCTCGCTGAACGCGTAGAGGAACGAGAACGTGAGGTCGTGGTGGTGGTGCGAGCGGTACATCGGATCCTTCGCGATGTACTGGAGCGTGTCGTGCATCCACCCCATGTTCCACTTGTAGCCGAAGCCCAGGCCGCCGCTCGAGGTGGGCGCCGTGACACCGGGGAACGAGGTCGACTCCTCGGCGATCATGACGATGCCGGGGTTGCGCTTGTACGCGGTCGCCGTGGCCTCCTGCAGGAACCCGATGGCCTCGAGGTTCTCTCGCCCGCCGTGGATGTTCGGCTCCCACTCGCCGTCTTCACGCGAGTAGTCGAGGTAGAGCATGGAGGCGACGGCGTCGACGCGCAGTCCGTCGACGTGCATCTCCTCGAGCCAGAACAGGGCATTGGCGACGAGGAAGTTGCGCACCCGCGGGTTGCCGAAGTCGAAGACGTAGGTGCCCCAGTCCTTCTGCTCGCCGCGTCGCGGGTCGGGGTGCTCGTAGAGCGCCTCGCCGTCGAACCGGGCGAGGGCCCATTCGTCCTTCGGGAAGTGCCCGGGCACCCAGTCCATGATCACGCCGTAGCCCGCGCGGTGCAGGCGGTCGATCAGGTACTTCAGATCGTCGGGGGAGCCGAACCGGCTCGTCACCGCGAAGTAGCCCGTCACCTGGTAGCCCCAGGATCCGCCGAACGGATGCTCCGCGAGGGGCATGAACTCCACGTGCGTGTAGCCGAGCCAGCCGAGGTACTCGATGAGCTCGTCGGCGACCTCGCGGTAGCCGCGCCCGGGGCGCCATGAGCCCAGGTGCATCTCGTAGATGCTCATCGGCCGCTCGTGCGCATTGGTCGCGGCGCGCTCTGCGAGCCAGTCGCCGTCCTGCCACTCGTGCGTGGTGGAGGAGACCACGGAGCCGGTCGAGGGGGCGACCTCGGCCGCGCGGGCCATCGGGTCGGCCTTCATCCGCCAGGTTCCGTCTGGGCCCAGGATCTCGAACTTGTAGACCGTGCCGGGCTCGATGTCGGGCACGAAGAGCTCCCAGACGCCGGATGCGCCCATGCTGCGCATGGCGTGCGAGGTGCCGTCCCACCGGTTGAAGCCGCCGACGACGCGCACGGCTCGGGCGCGCGGTGCCCAGACGGTGAAGGACGTGCCGTCGACGGCGCCCGTGACACCCCAGTGCGATCGGTGGTTCGCGCCGAGCACGTGCCAGAGCTCCTCGTGCCGGCCCTCGCCGATCAGGTGCAGGTCGAGTTCGCCGATGCTCGGCGAGAAGCGGTAGGGGTCCTGGCTCGTCCAGGACTCCTCCCCGTAGGTCGCGCGGATGCGGTAGTCGCGGAGGCCCGCGTGCGACAGGCCGGCCCAGACGCCGTGGCCGACGTGCGCGAGTGCGAGCGTCGAGTCGTCGTCGAAGACGGCCGCGACGCCGTCGGCGAGCGAGCGTCGGGCGCGGATGACCGTGAGCCCCTCGGCATCCGCCGCCGGGGCGGGCACGGGATGCTGGCCGAGCACCGAATGCGGGTCGGCGTGCCGTCCTTCGGCGACAGCCTGCAGCACGTCGTCGGCGACCTGGGGCCCGGTCGGCGGCATCCGGTCAGTCATCGGAACCACGGACGACGTGGAGGACGTGGGCGGGGCGGGTGAAGGCGTCGAGGCGGACGTAGTTGTCCTCGCCCCACTGCCAGCGCTGCCCGGTCACGAGGTCTTCGACGGTGAATCGGGATCCGGGCGGGAGCCCGATGGCGGCGAGGTCGAGGTGCACGGTGGTCTCCCTGACGGAATGCGGGTCGACGTTCGCGACGACGATGATCGTGTCGTCGAGACCGTCGGGGGTGAACTGGCCCTCGAGGTGCTTCGAGTACGCCATCACGGCGTCGTCGTCGCTGGCGTGGAACCGGATGTTGCGCAGCTGCCCGAGCGCGGGGTGGGCCTTGCGGATGCCGTTCAGGATGCCGAGGTAGAGCGCGAGCGAGCGGCCCTCGGCCTCGGCGGCGGCGAAGTCGCGCGGCTTGTACTCGTACTTCTCATTGTCGATGGCCTCTTCGGCGCCGGGGCGCGCGACCGACTCGAACAGCTCGAAGCCCGTGTAGACGCCCCAGCTGGGGGCGGCGGTCGCGGCGATCGTGGCCCGCACGGTGAAGGCCGCCGGCCCGCCGAACTGCAGGTACTCGGTGAGGATGTCGGGCGTGTTCACGAAGAGGTTCGGCCGCATGAAGTCGGCGGTCTCCTGCGAAACGCTCGTCAGGAACTCCTCGAGTTCCTCCTTGGTGTTGCGCCACGTGAAGTAGGAGTACGACTGCTGGAACCCGACCATCGCGAGCGCCTGCATCATCGACGGCCGGGTGAACGCCTCGGCGAGGAAGACGACGTCGGGATCGGTGGCGTTGACCTCGCCGATGAGCCGCTCCCAGAACGCGAGCGGCTTGGTGTGCGGGTTGTCGACGCGGAAGATGCGCACGCCCTGCTTCATCCAGTGCCGCACGATGCGCTCGACCTCGACGAGGAGCCCGTCGGGATCGAGGTCGAAGTTGATCGGGTAGATGTCCTGGTACTTCTTGGGCGGGTTCTCGGCGAAGCGGATGCTGCCGTCGGGCAGCGTCGTGAACCATTCGGGGTGCTCGCCGACCCACGGGTGGTCGGGGGACGCCTGGAGCGCGAGGTCGAGCGCCACCTCGATGCCGAGCGCGTTCGCCCGCCGCACGAAGGCGCGGAAGTCGGCGAGCGTGCCGAGGTCGGGGTGCACGGCGTCGTGCCCGCCCGGCGTGCCGTCGGCGAGAGGCCCGCCGATGGCCCACGGGGAGCCCGGGTCGCCGGGCGCCGGATCGAGCGTGTTGTTCGGGCCCTTGCGGTTGGTGACGCCGATGGGATGGATCGGCGGCAGGTAGAGCACGTCGAATCCCATGGCGGCGACGCCGTCGAGCCGCTTGATCGCGGTGCGGAAGGTGCCTGACCTCCACGTGCCGTTCCGCAGGCGCCGCGCGCCCTCGGACCGGGGGAAGAACTCGTACCAGGAGCCGACGCCCGCGCGACGGCGCTCGACGGTGATCACGTGCTCGTCGGACTCGCTCGAGAGTCGGGCGAGCGGCCGGACCTCGAACTCGGCGAGCGCGGAGTCGTCGATGAGCGCGCGTCGGTCGGCGACGGATGCCTCGGCATCGCGGAGGCTCGCCGCGACGGCGGCCAGACGACGGCGCACCGCCGGAGGCCGGGACTTCTCGGTCGACGCACGATCGAGCAGCCGCGCCCCGATCTCGAACATGACGTCGACGTCGACGCCGGCGTCGACCTTCAGCGCGGCATCGTGCCGCCACGTACCGATCTCGTCGTCGAATCCCGTGACGCGCCACCGCCAGTCGCCGACCTCGTCGAGGAGGAGCTTCGCCTCCCACCGGTCGGTACCGGGCGCCGTGAGCGCCATGCGCGCGCGGTGCTCGAGACCGGACGGCGCCGTGGCGACGAGCATCGCGCCGACCTGGTCGTGGCCCTCGCGGAACACGTTCGCGCGGAACGGCACGACCTCGCCCTCGAAGGCCTTGGGCCGCCAGCGCGGATCGGGCACGGCGGGGGAGAGCCGGGTGACGGGGATGCGACCGGCGCGAACGGTACGGGAGCTCACGCAATCGACCGTAGCGCGGAATGCTCCCGCGGGTGTGCCTGTTCGTTCACACATTCGACACGCGTGGGCCGTAGGTTGGGTGGGGTGAAGCCCATCCGCAAGTTCACCGTCCGTGCCGTCGTCCCTGCACCGCTCGCCGCCCTCGAAGAACTGGCCGCCAACCTGCGCTGGTCGTGGCACGAGCCGACGCGTCGACTGTTCGAGGCCATCGATCCCGCATTGTGGCGGGCGTCGAACCGCGATCCGATCACCCTGCTCGGCGAGGTCGCTCCCGACCGGCTCGATGCGCTCGCCGCCGACGAGGGGTTCGTGCACTGGGCCGAACAGGAGCGTGCGGGCCTGCGCGAGTATCTGGAGCAGCCCCGCTGGTTCCAGTCGCTCGGGGCCGAGGTTCCCCGCACGATCGCGTACTTCTCGCCAGAGTTCGGCATCACCGCGGCGCTGCCGCAGTACTCGGGCGGACTCGGCATCCTCGCCGGCGATCACCTGAAGGCGGCCTCCGACCTCGGCCTGCCGCTCATCGGCGTCGGCCTGTTCTACAAGGCCGGCTACTTCTCGCAGTCGATCACCGACGACGGCTGGCAGCAGGAGCGCTACCCGGTGCTCGATCCCGACGGGTTGCCGCTGTCGATGCTGCGCCACCCCGACGGGGCGCCCGTGCAGGTCACCCTCGCCCTCCCCGACGACGCGGAGCTGCACGCGCGCGTGTGGACGGCCGCCGTGGGCCGCATCCCGCTGCTCATGCTCGACACCGACATCCCCGCCAACTCCGATGCGCTTCGCTCGGTGACCGACCGGCTCTACGGCGGCGGCGGCGAGCACCGCCTGCTGCAGGAACTGCTCCTCGGCGTCGGCGGTGCCCGAGCGGTCAAGCTCTACACCGAGCTGGCCGGGCGCCCGCTCCCCGACGTGTTCCACATGAACGAGGGGCACGCCGGCTTCCTCGGACTCGAGCGCATCTCCACGTGCATCGGCGAGGGACTCACCTTCGCCGAAGCGCTGCAGGTCGTGCGCGCCGGCACCGTGTTCACCACGCACACCCCGGTGCCGGCGGGCATCGACCGGTTCGATCGGGGGCTCGTCGAACGGTACCTGACGACCTCGCTCCTGCCCGGCGTCGACCTCGCCGATGCGCTCGCCCTCGGCGTCGAGCCCGGTGCCGATCCCGCCACGAGCGCGTTCAACATGGCGGTCATGGGCCTGCGCCTCGCCCAGCACGCGAACGGCGTGTCGAAGCTGCACGGAGAGGTCAGCCGGCGCATGTTCGGCGACCTGTGGCCGGGCTTCGACCACGACGAGGTGCCGATCACGTCGATCACCAACGGCGTGCACGCCCCCACGTGGACCGACCCCGCGCTGCTCGCGCTCGCCGAGTCGAACCTCGGCACGGGCGACACCGAGCACGCCGACTGGCGCAGCGACGCGGTCTCCGACGCCGAGTTCTGGAACGTCAAGCGTCGTATGCGGCTCCAACTGGTCGAAGACGCACGTCGCCGCCTGGCGGCCGCGTGGAGCGAGCAGCACGCGGGCGCGCAGCCGCCGAAGTGGGTGGGGCAGGTGCTCGATCCCGACACGCTCACGGTGGGCTTCGCCCGCCGCGTGCCGACGTACAAGCGGCTCACCCTCATGCTGCAGGACCCCGAGCGGCTGAAGGCGATCCTCACGAACCCCGACCGGCCCGTGCAGTTCGTCATCGCGGGCAAGTCGCATCCGGCCGACGACGAGGGCAAGCGCCTCATTCAGAAGCTCGTGCAGTTCGCGTCGCAGCCCGAGCTGCGCGAGCGCATCGTGTTCCTGCCCGACTACGACATGGGCATGGCCGAGCTGCTCTACCCCGGGTGCGACGTCTGGCTGAACAATCCGCTCCGGCCGCTCGAGGCCTGCGGCACGTCGGGCATGAAGGCGGCCATGAACGGCGCCCTCAACCTCTCGATCCTCGACGGATGGTGGGCCGAGTACGCCGGTGACGACTTCGGCTGGGTCATCCCGTCGGCGGATGCGGCCGGCGACGCCGGCGAGCGGGATGCGCTCGAGGCGGCCTCCTTGTACGAGCTGCTCGAGCACCGCGTCGCGACCCGCTACTACGAGCACGACGGCGACGGGGTGCCCGTCGAGTGGGTGCGCCGCGTGCGCAGCACGCTCACCACGCTGGCCCCCGAGCTCGGCGCCGACCGCATGGTGAAGCAGTACGTCGAGGAGCTCTACCGGCCCGCCGCCGAGCAGGCCGAACGCGTCGCCGCCGACAACGACCGCGGGGCGCGCGAGCTCGCCGCATATCGCGACCGCGTGCGCGAGGCCTGGCCGCGGGTGCACGTCGTGCACGTCGAGTCCGGTGGCGTCGAGGCGCCGCACGTGGGCGACGCGCTGCGCCTGCGCGCGCACGTCGACCTCGGCGGCCTCGCGCCGGACGAGGTCGTGGTCGAGGCGGTGCACGGTCGGAGCCGATCCGACGAGCGCATCGAGCACGCGCAGCGCACCGCACTGGTGCCCGAGGCCTCCAGCACCGACGCCGGCGGCGCGGCCGACGGCCCGCAGCTGTTCACCGGGTCGATCGTGCTCGATCGCGCCGGGGCGTTCGGCTACACGGTGCGCGTCGTGCCGCGGCATCCGCTGCTCGTCTCGCCGGCCGAACTGGGGCTCGTCGCGCTCGCCGGCTGACCGCCGTTCGGCGGCGCGTGGTCAGCGTGCGCGGGCGATCGGCGCGGTGCGGCCGGCCGTGATCGCGAGCAGGTCGTCGGGTGCGAGCTCGAGGTCGAGCCCGCGCCGGCCGCCCGACACGAACACCGTCTCGCAGAGGATGGCCGATTCGTCGAGCACGGTCGGCAGCGCGGTGCGTTGCCCGATCGGGCTGATGCCGCCCACCACGTAGCCGGTCTTGCGCTCCGCCACGGCGGGGTCGGCCATCTCCGCGCGCTTGCCGCCGAGGGCGGTGGCGAACGCCTTCAGGTCCAATTGCATCGCGACCGGCACGATCGCGACCCCGAGGGCTCCGTCGACCGAGGCGAGCAGGGTCTTGAACACGAGGTCGGGATCGACGCCGAGCTTCTCGGCGGCCTCGAGCCCGTACGCGGCCGCGCGAGGGCCTGCTCGTAGCCGTGCGCACGGAAGGCGATGCCCGCCCGGGTCAGCGCGACGGTCGCGGGCGTGCCCGCCGAGTCATGGGATCGCCGCGCCATCAGAGGCGTCCGCTGACCGGCTCGGGGGCGTTGCCGGTGGCGTCGCCGAGGGCTCGGTAGAGCAGCATCGCCTGGGCGGGAACCACGATTCGCTCGCCGGGCAGGTGCTCGCTGGACTCGGTGACCGGATGCTCGTCGGACGAGTCCCAGAGCAGCATGTACCCCGTGACCCCGTCGTGCGCGGGCAGCACGATCTCGGTGGGCGCCTCGTGCGCGTGCACGACGAGCAGGATGCGGTTGAACTCCTCGACCTCGGGGGTGGAGGCCGCGAGGTACTGCAGGGTGCGCTCCGCCGGGTCGTTCCAGTCCTCGATGGTCATCGTCTCGCCGTCGGCGGTGTACCAGTCCATCTGCGACGCACTCGGCGTGGTCTCGCCGAAGACGCCGAACCGCACGGGCCGGATGGCCGGATTGTCCCGCCGCAGGTGCACGAGGCGCCTGGTCGTCGCCTCGAGTCCGGGGTCGCGCTCGTCCGCATCCCACGAGAGCCAGGTCAGCTCGGAGTCCTGGCAGTACGCGTTGTTGTTGCCCCGCTGCGTGCGCCCGTATTCGTCGCCGGCGGTGAGCATCGGCACGCCGGCCGAGAGCAGCAGCGTGCCGAGCAGGTTCCGGATGCTGCGCCGACGCGCCGTGAGCACCGCGTCGTCGTCGGTCTCGCCCTCGACGCCGTGGTTGTAGGAGTTGTTGTTGTCGGTGCCGTCGCGGTTGGACTCGCCGTTGCCGAGGTTGTGCTTGACGTCGTACGCGGTCAGGTCGGCGAGCGTGAACCCGTCGTGCGCGGTGATGAAGTTGAGGCTGGCGAGCGGTCCGCGTTCGTGGGAGAACGTGTTCGACGAACCCGCGAGACGCGTCGCGAACCGGCCGATGCCGCTGCCGGCATCGCCCGTCTCGCGCTCGCGTCGCTGGTCGCCCAGCCAGAAGTCGCGCATGCGGTCGCGGTAGCGGTCGTTCCACTCGATGAAGCCGCGCGGGAAGTTGCCGGTCTGCCAGCCGCCCGGGCCGACGTCCCACGGCTCGGCGATGAGCTTGGACTCGGCGAGCACGGGGTCGGCGAGCATCGCCTGGAGCAGGGGGTGCTCGGGCGTGTACGCGCCGTGGTCGTCGCGGCCGAGCGTGGCGGCGAGGTCGAGTCGGAACCCGTCGACCTGCAGTTCGTCGGCGAAGTACCGCATCGAGTCGAGCACGAGGCGCTGCGGCTCGTCGCGCCCGAAGTCGAGGGTGTTGCCGCATCCGGTCGTGTCGACGTAGCGGCCGTGCGCGTCGTGGCGGTAGTACGCGGCGTTGTCGATGCCGCGGAACGAGTACGTGGGGCCCTGCCGGCCCTCCTCGGCGGTGTGGTTGTAGACGACGTCGAGCACGACCTCGAGGCCCGCGCCGTGCAGGCGGCGCACCATGTCGGCGAATTCGCGGCGCACCGCACCGGCGCCCTTCGCGCGAGCCTCGGCGGTCGCGTACGGCGCGTGGGGTGCGAAGAACGCGAGGGTGTTGTAGCCCCAGTAGTTTGCGCGGCCCTGGCGCTTCAGCCGGTGCTCCGAGACGAACGCCTGCACGGGGAGCAGCTCCACGGTCGTGACGCCGAGTCCGGTCAGGTACTCGAGCGAGGCGTCGTGCCCCAGTCCGGCGTAGGTGCCGCGCATCGCCTCCGGCACCGCCGGGTTGAGCTTGGAGAAGCCGCGCACGTGGGCCTCGTAGACGACCGTGTGATCCAACGGCACGCGAGGCTTGACCGCACCGCCCCAGTCGAAGGCCTCGGGTCCCATGCCCCGGGCCCCCGCGAGCCGGTCGAGCGCGACGCCGCGCCAGGACCCGTCGCCGACCGCGGCGAGACCGCGTGCGTACGGGTCGAGCAGCGTCTGCGCCGGGTTGAAGGCGTGCTCGACGCCCGTCGGGCCGTCGACGCGGAGCCCGTAGCGGGCCCCGTCGACCAGCGCCGCGGTCGACCCCTGCCAGACGCCGTGCTCGTCGCGCTCGAGGGCGACGCGATCGCTCGCCCATCCGGCGTCGGCACCGTCGAAGACCTCGAGCTCGACGGAGGTCGCGTGCTCGGACCAGACGCGCACCGTGCCCCCGTCGGGACCCGTGCGGACGCCGAGGTCGTGGAGGGGATCGCTCGAAGACATGCGATCTAGAGTAGTTCGAGGCGAGCGAAGGGAATGCGCATGGCGGTCTACCTCGACCACGCGGCGACCACGCCCATGCGGGCGGAGGCCGTCGAGGCCATGGTCCACGCCATGCGGCTCGTCGGCAATCCCGCGTCGATCCACAGCGCCGGGCAGAACGCCAAGCGCGTCCTCGAGGAGTCCCGCGAACGCATCGCCGCGACGCTCGGCGTCGACGGCATCGAGGTGATCCTCACCGGCAACGGCACCGAGGCGGTGAACCTCGCGATCAAGGGCCTCTGGTGGAGCAGGCAGGCGAGCGCACCCGGCGGTGCCCGCCCGCGCATCCTCGTTCCGGCGGGGGAGCACCACGCGACCGTCGACACCGTCGAGTGGCTCGCCGTGCACGAGGGCGCCGTCGTCGAGGAGGTGCCGCTCGACGCGGTCGGACGTGTGCGGGTCGACGAGTTCGAGCGGATGCTCCGCCGCGACGCGGCATCCGTCGCCCTCGTCACGATGCTCTGGGCCAACAACGAGGTCGGCACGATCCAGCCCGTCGAGGAGATCGCCCGGCTCACCGCCGCCGCGGGCGTGCCGCTGCACGTGGACGCGATCGCGGCCTACGGTCAGGTGCCCATCGACGTGCGCGCCATCCGCCGTGCGACCGCCGCACCTCACGGGGCCGGACTCGTCGCCCTCAGCGTCTCGGCGCACAAGATCGGCGGCCCGGCCGGCATCGGCGCACTCGTGCTCGACCGCTCCGCCGCACTCGAACCCCTCATCCACGGCGGCGGACAGCAGCGCAAGGTGCGCTCCGGCACGCAGGACGTGGCGGCCGCCGCAGCCTTCGCCGCTGCTGCCGACGCCGTGCACGCGGGCCTCGAAGCCGATGCCGCGCGCATGGCGAGCCTCCGCGACCGGCTCATCGCGGGCGCGCTCGCCGCAGTCGACGGGGTGCGGCTCTCGGGCGACCCCGACCCCGCCGGCCGACTGCCCGGCAACGTGCACTTCTCGTTCGACGGTTGCGAAGGCGACTCGCTGCTGTTCCTGCTCGATGCCGCGGGCGTCGCCGTCTCGACGGGCTCGGCGTGCCAGGCCGGCGTGCCCGAACCCTCGCACGTGCTCATGGCCATGGGCCGCAGCGAGGCCGACGCGCGCGGGGCGCTGCGCATCACGCTCGGCCACGACTCCACCGAGGCCGACGTCGACGCATTCCTCACGGCACTCCCGGCCGCGCACGCCCAGGCGTTGAAGGCCGGGCTCGCGGCCCGCGCGACCTCGTTCGACCGCTGACGCGCTCGCCGCGGGGCATCCGCTCAGGTGGTCTGCCTACACTGGAACGGTGAAGGTCCTTGCAGCGATGAGTGGTGGCGTCGACAGCGCCGTCGCGGCCGCGCGCGCGGTCGAGGCCGGGCACGAGGTCGTCGGCGTGCACCTGGCGCTCAGCCGCATGCCCGGCACCCTGCGCACCGGCAGCCGCGGCTGCTGCACCATCGAGGACTCGATGGACGCCCAGCGCGCCGCGAACATGCTCGGCATCCCGTATTACGTGTGGGACTTCTCCGAGCGCTTCAAGGCCGACGTCGTCGACGACTTCGTCGCCGAGTACTCGGCCGGGCGCACCCCGAACCCGTGCATGCGCTGCAACGAGCGCATCAAGTTCGCCGCGCTCCTCGAGAAGGCGCTCGCGCTCGGCTTCGACGCCGTCGCCACGGGCCACTACGCCAAGATCACGACGGATGCCGCGGGCAACCGCGAGTTGCACCGGGCGAGCGCCGAGGCCAAGGACCAGAGCTACGTGCTCGGCGTCCTCACGGCCGAGCAGCTCGCGCACGCCTACTTCCCCCTCGGCGACACGCCCTCCAAGGCGCTCGTGCGCGCCGAGGCCGCCGAGCGCGGGCTGTCGGTCGCGCAGAAGCCCGACTCGTACGACATCTGCTTCATCCCCGACGGCGACACGAAGGGCTGGCTCGCCGAGCGCGTCGGCACCGAGACGGGCGACATCGTCGACCGCACGGGCGCCGTCGTCGGATCGCACGAGGGAGCGCACGCGTTCACGGTCGGCCAGCGCCGCGGCATGCGGCTCGGCACGCCCGCGGCCGACGGCAAGCCGCGCTTCGTGCTCGAGGTGCGCCCCAAGGAGAACACGGTCGTCGTCGGACCCAAGGAGGCGCTCGCGATCGGCGTCATCGCCGGGTCGAGGTTCTCGTGGGCCGGGCTCGCGCCTGCCGACCCGTCGACCGAGTTCGCGTGCGAGGTGCAGATCCGCGCGCACGCCGACCCCGTGCCGGCCGTCGCCGTGCTCGTCGACGACGAGCTCGTCGTGACCCCCGAGACCCCGCTCGACGGGGTCGCCCCCGGGCAGACCGCCGTGATCTACGTCGGCACGCGTGTGCTCGGGCAGTTCACGATCGACCGCACGGTCAGTGCGGTGCCGGTCGACGCCGTGCCCGTTCGGGCCTGACGACCGCTCCGCGATGGTCCGAGGCGCGAACCGCGTCGTCGCACCGGCATCCGATCACCTCGGTTCGCGCGTGAAATACCGGTGCGGCGAGGGTGGTGTCAAGGCCCAGTCCGGAGGTCATCGGGTCCAATAGATTGGCGCGGACGCCGGCACCCGGCCGGCGCCCACCCGAGGAGGACCCCGTGAGCACCCCCCGAGTTCCCGAAGGCCGAGACGCGGAACGTCCGGCATCGACCACCGCCGTCATCGACCACCGCGCAGACGGGCGAAACGACGCGACGACCGACCAGCAGGACACCGTCGTGGTGCCGGCCGTCGAGTCCGACCCGAGCGCACCGGCGCCGGCGACCGAGTCGCGCGACCCCGGTACCGAGGCGCACGCCGGCTCGGCGGAATCCGGCGCACTCGTCGCCGCCGATGACGACGCCCTGCGCGGCGCCGCCGCCCGGCGGATCGTGGTCGGCCGGCAGCGGGAGGCGTTCGGCGGGGTGAAGCTCGGCTCGGCGCTCTTCGGCTGGCTGACCGCGACCGGCACGGCCGCGATCCTCACGGGTGCGGTCGCCGGCATCGGCGCCGTGCTCGGCTTCGACGCGCCCGACCGGGCCGTGGTGGTCACCGGGGTCGCCTCCGAGAGCCTCGGCTGGTTCGCCGTGGCGGTGTTCGCCGTGATCCTGCTCGTGTCGTACTGGTGCGGCGGCTACGTCGCCGCGCGCATGGCGCGCTTCAACGGCGCCGTCCAGGGGCTCGCCGTCTGGGTCTGGGCGCTCGTCATCGCGATCGTCGTCTCGCTCGTGAGCGTGATCATCGGCAGCCAGGTCGACGTGCTCTCGAACGCCGACCTCTACCCGCGCATCAGCATGAGCGCCGAGGAGTTCACGGTCGTCGGACTGATCACCTCGGCCATCGTGCTGGTCTCCAGCCTCGCCGGGGCGGTGCTCGGCGGGATGTCGGGCACCCGCTACCACCGCCGCGTGGACCGGGCCGGGTTCGACGATCGGTCGTGACCGCGCGGCCTGCGATGCGGGAACGGGCGGCGGGTCGTGCCGCCCGTTCCCACGGGCGCGTCCGCGAGCCGCGAGGGTTCCCTCGCGACGTCGGGGGTGCCTCCTAGGATTGCGGTGTGAGCGAGATCCCCGTTGAGTCAGACCTGCCCACCGAGTTCGAGACGGCCCGCGCCGAGGCCGAGGCGCTCACGGCGCGCATCGAGGGGGCCCGGCTCGCCTACTACGGCGACGGCGATTCACCGCTCTCCGACGCCGAGTACGACGAGGCCTTCCACCGCCTCGAGGCGATCGAACGGGCCTTCCCCGAACTCGCCGGGCAGGACAGCCCGACGCAGCAGGTCGGGGCTGCCGTCGTCGCCTCGGGCTTCCCCGAGCACGAGCACGCCGAGCGCATGCTCAGTCTCGACAACGTGTTCTCCATCGACGAGTTCCGCGACTGGGCCGCGAAGGCCGAGGCGTCCGCCGGTCGGCGGGTGCACTGGCTCAGCGAACTGAAGATCGACGGGCTCGCGATCAGCCTCGCGTACCGAGACGGCGTGCTCGAGACGGCGACCACGCGCGGCGACGGTCGCGTCGGCGAGGACATCACCGAGAACGTCGACCTGATCCCGGTGATCCCGCGACGGCTCGAGGGCTCGGGGTACCCCGACTTCTTCGAGGTGCGCGGCGAGGTGTTCCTCCGCACGACCGATTTCGAGGCCCTCAACGTGCGTCAGCATGAACTCCAGGCGGCCTTCGAGACCGAATGGGTCGCGAAGGGGCGCCCGGCCGACGCGATCCCCACGAGGTACGCCGAGTTCGCCAACGCTCGCAACACGGCGGCCGGCAGCCTCCGGCAACGCCGCGAGAACAAGAGCGACGCCGACCTCGCGCTCATGCGCGAACGTCTGGGGCGACTCTCGATGTACCTGCACGGCATCGGCGCATGGGCGCATCCCGACGTGGCGGCGCAGTCCGAGATCTACGCGCTGCTCGCGTCCTGGGGCCTGCCCGTCTCGCCGCACTCCCGCGTCTTCGCGAGCGTCGACGAGGTCGCCGGGTACATCGCCGAGCGCGGCGAGCACCGGCACGACGTCGAGCACGAGATCGACGGCATCGTCGTGAAGATCGACGAACTGGCGCTGCACGACGAGCTCGGTGCCACCAGTCGTGCGCCCCGGTGGGCGATCGCGTACAAGTACCCGCCCGAAGAGGTGCACACCCGGTTGCTCGACATCATCGTCGGGGTCGGGCGCACCGGGCGGGCGACCCCGTACGCGGTCATGGAGCCGGTGAAGGTCGCGGGCAGCACCGTGCGCCAGGCCACCCTGCACAACCAGCAGGTCGTCCGGGCCAAGGGCGTGCTCATCGGCGACACGGTCGTGCTGCGCAAGGCCGGCGACGTCATCCCCGAGATCCTGGGCGCGGTCGAGCAGCTCCGCGACGGCACCGAGGTCGAGTGGCACATGCCCGAGCTCTGCCCCGAGTGCGGCACGGAGCTCCGCGCCATGAAGGAGGGCGACATCGACCTCCGGTGCCCGAACGCCCGTGCCTGCCCGGCCCAGGTGCGGGGCCGCGTCGAGCACATCGGGTCGCGAGGGGCGCTCGACATCGAGGCGCTCGGCGAGGTCACGGCCGCCGCCCTGACGCAGCCGGCCGTACCCGAGCTGCCGCCGTTGGCGACCGAGGCGCGATTGTTCGAGCTGAGCCTCGACGAGCTCGTGCCCATCGAGGTGGTCGTCCGCGATGCCGAGACCGGTGAGCCCAAGATCGACGAGGAGTCCGGACTCCCGGTGCGGCGCGCGCCGTTCCAGAAGCTCGGTCCGGCGACCTACCCGCCGGGCACCGAAGACCTCTCGCCGGCCGAACGGCGGGCGGCCGGCGTTCGGAAGGACTTCCGCGAGGTGCGCCCGTCCGAGGCGGCGACCAAGCTCCTCGCCGAGCTCGAGAAGGCCAAGACCAAGCCCCTGTGGCGGCTCCTGGTCTCGCTGAACATCCGGCACGTCGGGCCGGTCGCCGCGAGGGCGCTGGCCGACTGGTTCGGCTCGCTCGACGCCGTGCGCGCGGCATCCCGCGACGAGCTCGCCGAGGTCGACGGCGTCGGCGGCATCATCGCCGACTCGCTCGTCGAATGGTTCGACGTCGAATGGCACCGTGACATCGTCGAGCGGTGGAGTGCGGCCGGCGTGCAGTTCTCGACCCCGGGGCATCCGGGGCCCGGAGCCGCTGCGGAGGCGGGTGGCGTCCTGGCAGGCCTCACGATCGTCGCGACCGGGTCGCTCGAGGGGTTCACCCGCGAGGGCGCACAGGAGGCCATCATCGCCGCCGGCGGAAAGGCCGCCTCGAGCGTGTCGAAGAAGACCGATTTCGTCGCGGCCGGGCCCGGGGCAGGGTCCAAGCTCGCGAAGGCCGAAGAGCTCGGCGTGCGCGTGCTCGACGCCGCGCAGTTCGCGGTGCTCGTCACCGAGGGGCCGGCAGCGCTCGACGGCTGACCGGGCGAGCACGACCGAACGAGGCGAAGGGGGCGATCGTGGGGGACGATGTGCGCGGGCGATCGGAGACCGGCAGGGGCGGCCGGCAGCCGACGAACGGCGATGACGGCACCTCCCGTCGCGACTTCCTGAAGATCGGGAGCGCCGCGGCCGCGGGCGCGGTGGTCGGCGCCGGCGGAGGTGCGGCGGCCGGACTCGCGGTCGGGCAGGCACGCGGCTTCGCGCAGGGCGCCGACGACTTCGCGGCCCTCGCGCCTCGCGAGAAGGCGGGATTCGACCACGTCGTCGTCGTCATGGGCGAGAACCGTTCCTTCGACAACCTCCTCGGCTGGCTGTACTCGCCCGACGACGTGCCCGAGGGGCAGCGATTCGACGGACTCGCCTTCGGCCACTACGCGAACACCGGCCCCGACGGCACCGCGGTGCCCGTGCACGTGTACGCCGGGACGACCGACGAGATCATGGGCAAGCCGAACCCCGATCCGGGCGAGGAGTACCCGCACGTCAACACCCAGCTCTTCGGCATCGTCGACCCCGCGTCGAACTCCGAGATCGAGGTCGGCGACATGGAGGCGCCGTACAACGCGCCTCCGCCCGGCCGGACGCCCACCATGGAGGGGTTCCTCACCGACTACGTCATCAACTACGAGCGCCTGAAGAAGGGCGCCGAGCCCACCGCCGGCGAGGCGGGCCAGATCATGGGCTCGTTCTCGCCCGAGATGCTCCCGGTGCTGTCCACCCTCGCGAAGAACTTCGCCGTCTACGACGCGTGGCACTGCGGCGTCCCGTCGCAGACCTTCTGCAACCGTTCGTTCTTCCATGCGTCGACGTCGCACGGCTTCGTCACGAACAAGCACGGCGGAGGCTACGAGAAGTGGATCGACGCCGACCCGGCGCCGACCGTCTTCAACCGCCTCGAGGACGCGGGCCTCGACTGGCGCATCTACTTCGACGAGCTCCAGCTCGTCTCGTTCACGGGAGTGCTGCACGCCCCGGTGCTCGAGAAGTACTGGCGTACCGACCACTTCGCCACGATGGACCGGTTCTACGAGGATGTGCGCACGGGCGCCCTCCCCGTCTACGCGTTCATCGAGCCGCGCATGGTCTACAACCACAACGACTTCCATCCGCCGTTCGGCAAGCTGCGGGAATCCGAGGTCGACGGCACCGAGATCGTCGACAGTGCGGTGTCCGACGTGCGCGCGGGGGAGCTGCTCGTCCACCGCATCTACGACGCCGTCAAGTCCAGTGCGAGTCCCACCGGTTCCAACGCGCTGAACACCCTCCTGCTCATCACGTTCGACGAGCACGGCGGCACGTACGACCACGTGCCGCCGCCGGCCGCGATCCCGCCCCACGAGGACGCGGATCCAGGCGAGATGGGCTTCGAGTTCGACCGCCTCGGATGCCGCGTGCCCGCCATCGCGGTCTCGGCCTACACCCGGGCGGGCACGATCGTGCACGACGAGATGCACCACGCCGCGGTGATCGCCACGCTCTCGCGCCTGCACGGACTGAAGCCGCTCACGCGACGCGACGCGGGAGCCAACAACCTGTTCAGCGCGGTCAACCTCGACACGCCGCGGCATCCGTCGACCTGGCCGTCGACCACGCCGCAGTTCCTGCCGCCGAACCCGCAGGCCGAGGCGCCGCACCCCGCCCACGCCCACAAGGACAAGCCGTTGAGCCCGCCGGCGCGGGGCCTGCTCGGCATGCTGCTGGCGCGATTCGGCCAGGCTGACGAGCCCGAGCCCGAGACCTACGCGGACGCGTACCGGCTGCTGCACAAGTACGGTGAGGGGCTCTTCGGCGTGCAGGGATAGGCCGACGCGCTGCACGGCCCGCCGCCGATAGAATCGAACCATCCCCATCACGAGACGACGGAGCAGCATGTCCGAAATCACGGCGGAGCAGGTCGCGCATCTCGCGAACCTCGCACGCATCGCGCTCACCGAAGAAGAGATCGCGCACCTCACGACGGAGCTCGGCCAGATCATGCAGGCGGTCGAGACGGTCGGCGAAGTGGCGACGCCCGACGTGCCGCCCACGAGCCACCCGATCCCGATGCAGAACGTGTTCCGCGCCGACGTGCTCGGCGACGACGTGCTGACGGCCGAGCAGGCCGTCGCCGGAGCGCCCGAGGCCGATGGCTCGCGCTTCGTCGTGTCGGCGATCCTGGGGGAGGAGCAGTGAGCGAGATCATCCGCCTGACCGCCGCCGAACTCGGCCGCAAGATCGCCGCGGGCGAGGTCTCGTCGGTCGAGGCCACCCGTGCTCACCTCGATCGCATCGCCGCGGTCGACGGCGCCGTGCACGCCTTCCTGCACGTGAACGAGGGTGCGCTCGAGGCTGCGGCCGAGGTCGACCGCCGCCGTGCCGCGGGCGAGTCCCTCGGACCGCTCGCGGGCGTTCCGATCGCCATCAAGGACGTGCTCGTCACCGAGGGCATGCCCTCGACGGCCGGCTCGCGCATCCTCGAGGGCTGGATCCCGCCGTACGACGCCACGCCGGTGCGCCTCGTGCGCGAGGCGGGCATGATCCCGCTCGGCAAGACCAACATGGACGAGTTCGCGATGGGCTCCTCCACCGAGCACTCGGCCTACGGACCGACCCACAACCCGTGGGACCTCGAGCGCATCCCCGGTGGTTCGGGCGGCGGCTCGGCGGCATCCGTCGCCGCGTTCGAGGCGCCGCTGGCGCTCGGCAGCGACACGGGCGGTTCGATCCGCCAGCCCGCCCACGTCACCGGCACCGTCGGCGTCAAGCCCACCTACGGTGCGGTGAGCCGGTACGGTTCCATCGCGCTCGCCTCGTCGCTCGACCAGATCGGCCCGGTCACCCGCACGGTGCTCGATGCCGCCCTGCTGCAGGACGTCATCGCCGGGCACGACCCGCACGACTCCACCTCGATCCCCGAGACCTGGCCGTCGATGGCCGACGCGGTGCGCCGAGCGGATGTCTCGGGCGTGCGCATCGGCGTCGTCAAGCAGCTCGACTCCGACGGCGTGCAGGCGGGTGTTCGCTCGCGCTTCCACGAGTCGCTCGCGCTGCTCGAGCGCAACGGCGCCGAGATCGTCGAGATCGACGCCCCGAACTTCGAGTACGCGATCGCGGCGTACTACCTGATCCTCCCCGCCGAGGCGTCCTCGAACCTCGCGAAGTTCGACTCCGTGCGCTTCGGCCTGCGGGTCACGCCCGAGGGCGGCGGCACGGTCGAGCAGGTCATGGCCGCGACGCGTGAGGCGGGCTTCGGCCCCGAGGTGAAGCGACGCATCATCCTCGGCACGTACGCCCTGTCCGCCGGGTACTACGACGCCTACTACGGCAGCGCGCAGAAGGTGCGCACGCTCGTGCAGCGCGACTTCGAGAACGCCTTCGCGAAGGTCGACGTGCTCGCCACGCCCACGGCGCCGACCACGGCGTTCAGGCTCGGCGAGAAGCTCGACGACCCGCTGGCGATGTACCTCAACGACGTCGCCACCATTCCGGCGAACCTCGCCGGCGTCCCGGGCATCTCGCTGCCGTCGGGTCTCGCGCCCGAAGACGGCCTGCCCGTCGGCATCCAGTTCCTCGCGCCCGCGCGGCAGGATGCGCGTCTCTACAACGTCGGCGGTGCACTCGAGCGACTGCTCGAGGCCGAGTGGGGCGGGCCGCTGCTGAACCGCGCTCCCGACCTGTCTTCGCATGAGATGGCTGCGGCCGAGGAAGGTGTGATCTGATGGCCCGCGCGGCACTCATGGACTTCGACAAGGCGCTCGAGCTCTTCGAACCGGTCATCGGGCTCGAGGTGCACGTCGAGCTGAACACCATGACGAAGATGTTCTCGTCGGCGCCGAACCCCGCCAACCCGGCGTTCCACGACGCCGAGCCGAACACGTTGATCACGCCGGTGTGCCTGGGCCTGCCCGGGTCGCTGCCCGTCGTGAACGGCGACGCCGTGCGGTCCTCGATCTCGCTGGGCCTCGCGCTCGGCTGCGAGATCGCGCCCTCGAGCCGGTTCGCCCGCAAGAACTACTTCTACCCCGACCTCGCCAAGAACTACCAGATCTCGCAGTACGACGAGCCGATCGCGTTCGACGGCGAGGTCGAGGTCGAGCTCGAGAACGGCCGGGTCTTCCAGATCCCGATCGAGCGCGCGCACATGGAGGAGGACGCGGGCAAGCTCACCCACATGGGCGGCTCGACCGGCCGCATCCAGGGCGCCGAGTACTCGCTCGTCGACTACAACCGCGCCGGCGTGCCGCTCGTCGAGATCGTCACGCGCCCGATCTTCGGGGCCGAGGCGGATGCGCCCGCGCTCGCGCGCGCCTATGTGTCGACGATCCGGGACATCGCCCTCTCGCTCGGCATCTCCGAGGCCCGCCTCGAGCGCGGCAACCTGCGCTGCGATGCCAACGTGTCGCTCCGTCCGCGCGGCCAGGAGAAGCTCGGCACGCGCACCGAGACGAAGAACGTGAACTCGTTCCGCTCGATCGAGCGGGCCGTGCGCTACGAGATCCAGCGGCAGGCCGCGATCCTCGCCGACGGCGGAACGATCACGCAGGAGACCCGGCACTGGCACGAGGACACGGGGGCCACGAGCGCCGGTCGTCCGAAGTCCGACGCCGACGACTACCGGTACTTCCCCGAGCCCGACCTGCTGCCGGTCGTGCCGTCGGCCGAACTCATCGCGGAGCTGCGTGCGGCGCTGCCCGAGGCACCCGCGGCGCGCCGCCGGCGCCTGAAGGCCGAGTGGGGCTTCAGCGACGACGAGTTCCAGATCGTGGCGAACTCGGGCATGTTGAACGAGCTGGCCGAGACCGTCGCGGCCGGCGCCACGCCCGCCGCCGCGCGCAAGTGGTGGACGGGTGAGATCGCCCGTCTCGCGAACGCCGCAGACCGCGATGCCACGAGCATGGTGTCGCCGGTCCACGTCGCCGAGCTCGCGGCCCTCGTCGAGGCCGGCACGCTCACCGACCGCCTCGCCCGTCAGGTGCTCGAGGGCGTCGTCGCCGGCGAGGGCTCGCCGCAGGAGATCGTCGACGCCCGCGGGCTCGCGGTCGTCTCCGACGACGGGGCGCTCATCGCCGCGATCGACCAGGCGCTGGCCTCGCAGCCCGACGTGCTGGAGAAGATCCGCGACGGCAAGGTGCAGGCCGCCGGTGCTGTCATCGGTGCGGTCATGAAGGCCATGCAGGGCAAGGCGGATGCCGCGCGCGTGCGCGAACTCGTGCTGGAGCGCGCCACGGCCGAGTGAGTCCAGACCACCGCTGAGGGGCGATGTCCGACCGTAGGGTCGGGCATCGCCCCGGTCGTCTCCGGGGTGCCGACCGCGTCGTCGCCGTGGGCGGTTGAACTGGGGGAGTCCGTCGAGCTCCCAGCAGGTTCCGGGCTTGCGACCCTAAGCTGTTGGTCCCCTGAGCGATTGACGAGGCCATCATGGGTTTCCTTGACCGACTGTTCGGCGCACCCGCACCCGCACCCAGCGCGGCTCGGCCCGTGCCGCCGCCGGCTCGTCCGCAGTCCGAGGACGAGCGCGCGATCGAGCGCTACCGCTACCTGCTCCGCACGGCGCCGCCCGAGACGATCGAGGCCGTGCACGCCGAGGCCTTCGCCAAGCTCACTCCCGCGCAGCGCGCGCAGGTGTTCAGCACCCTCGCGGCGCAGGCGCCCGTGGGCGAGCGGCTCGTGTCGGATGAGCCTTCGGCGCTCGCGAGGGCCGCCACTCGCGCCGAGCTGCGCGCCCCGGGCACCATGGAGCGCACGTTCAGGTCGACGGATGCCGCGAACGGACGCGGCGTGCCGTCGTACGGATCCATGATGGGCAGCTCGATGCTCGGCACCATCATCGGCGTCGTGGTCGGCTCGATGCTCGTCCAGGAGTTCCTGCCCGACTTCGGCGGCGACGTCGCCGGCGGTACCGGGGAGACATCCGCGGATGCCTCCGGCGATGCCGGTGCATCCGGTGACTTCGGCGGAGATTTCGGCGGGGACTTCGGGTTCTGAACGCCTCCGGTCTGCGATGACGGTGGCCTGGCGTAGGGTCGCACCGTGAGCAAGCAGGACGGCTCGTCGAGGCAGGTCACCACGGGGCCCGTGGACGATTCGGCGACCCCGATCCTGCACGTCGACATGGACGCCTTCTTCGTGTCCGTCGAGCTGCTCTCTCGCCCCGAGCTCCGCGGCAGGCCCGTCCTCGTCGGCGGAACGGCGGGTCGCGGCGTCGTGGCGGCCGCGAGCTACGAGGCGCGCCGGTACGGGGTCAACTCGGCGATGCCGATGTCCGTCGCCCTGCAGCGCTGTCCGAACGCCGTCGTGCTGCGCGGCAACTACCCGGCGTACTCCGAGTACTCCAAGCGGGTCATGGAGATCTTCGGACAGATCACGCCGCTCGTCGAGCCGCTCTCCATCGACGAGGCATTCCTCGACGTCTCGGGTGCTCGACGCCTGCACGGCACGCCCGCCGAGATCGCCTGGACCATCCGCCAGCGGGTGCAGGCCGAGACGGGACTCACCTGCTCGATCGGGGTCGCGGCGACGAAGTACGTCGCCAAGGTCGCCTCGAGCAGGTCCAAGCCAGACGGGATGCTCGTGGTGCCGGCGCACGAGACGGTCGCGTTCCTGCATCCACTGCCGGTGTCGGCGCTCTGGGGCGTGGGCAAGGTCACCGAGGAGACCCTCGCGCGCATCGGGCTCCGCACGGTCGGCGACGTGGCCGCGATGCCGGCCGACGCGCTCGTGAGGGCCGTCGGCCCCGCGCTCGCGGGGCGCCTCGCGCGACTCGCGGTCGGCGACGACCCGCGCGAGGTGCACACCACCCGCACCGAGCGCAGCATCGGGCACGAGCAGACATTCGGCCACGACCTCACCGACCCGGTCGCGATCCGCCGCGAGCTCCTGCAGCTCTCGGGCAACGTCGCCGTGCGGCTCCGCAAGGCGGGCCTCGTCGCCCGCACCGTGTCGCTGAAGCTCCGCTACGGCGACTTCCGCACGCTCACGCGGTCGCGAACCCTCGCCGAGCCCACCGACGTCGCGCGCCGCATCTACGACGAGGCGTCCGAGGCGCTCGAGGGCCTCGTGGGCGACGGCGCGCGCGTGCGACTCATCGGCGTGCGTGCTGAGAACCTCCGCGAATCGGGCACCGGCGCCATGCTCTGGGATCCCGATGAGGAGTGGCGCGATGCCGAGCGCACGATCGACCAGGTCACCGCCCGGTTCGGCAAGGGCGCGGTGCGGCCCGCCGCGCTCGTGCAACGTGAGCAGGAGCGCGAGCAGCGCCGCGCGGCCAGAGGCGACGAGCCGTTCGACCCGAATGCCGCGGCGTGGGGCTGGTAGGCATGACCGCGCGCCGGTAGCGTGGCCACATGGCTGAACTCGTGCTGGACCTTGCAGAGACCGTCGCCGGCGTCGGCGTGAAGACCGCGTACGGCGAGACGATCGACATCGACGGCGTGAAGGTCGTCCCGGTGGCGCTCGGCTACTACGGCTTCGGCGCCGGCAGTGGCGGAGCGATCGACAACGTGCAGGGCAGCGGTGGTGGCGGCGGGGGGCTCTCCATTCCGCTCGGCGCCTACGTGGGCGAAGAGGGGCGCGTGCGGTTCGAGCCGAACATCATCGGCCTCGTCCTGGTCGCGACGCCGTTCATCTTCGTGGTCGGCCACGCCCTGAAGTCGGTCATCCGCGCACTCAAGCGCTGAGCCGCCCAGCTCGCCGCCCTGCGTTCGGTGAACGTGAGGGATCGTCTGCGTGTACGCTGATCTCGAACACGGGAGTCCGGTGAGCCGGGCTGAGAGGAAGGTTCTCAACCTTCGACCGTCGAACCTGATCTGGGTCATGCCAGCGCAGGGAGGCATTCGCATCTCATTACCCGTGCCGCTTTCATCGAGGGAGAGGGCACGACAGTGCACGCATCATCAACATCATCCGCCGCGACCGCGGCATCCGGTTCCTCCGCACGCCCCGAGCGTCCCAACCTCCGCTGGCGCGTGGTCGACATCGTCGTGGCGAGCGTCGTCGGCGTGGCCGTCGGCGTCGTCTTCTGGGCGTGGGGCGTCGTGTGGGGCCCGATCTCCGCGCCCATCGAAGCCCTGCTGCCCGGCCTGCAGGCCGCGCCGGCGGCGTTGTGGGTGGTCGCCGGCGTGCTCGGCGGGCTGATCATCCGCAAGCCCGGAGCCGCACTCTACACCGAGCTCGTCGCGGCGATCGTCTCCGCCCTCATCGGCAGCCAGTGGGGCGGCCTGCTCACGATCGAGGCCGGCCTCGTCCAGGGCATCGGCGCAGAACTGGTCTTCGCGATCTTCCTGTACCGGTACTGGCGCTTCCCCGTGGCCCTGCTGGCCGGCGCGGCCGCCGGACTCGCCATGGCGATCAACGACCTCGTGCTCTACTACGCCGGCGCAGCTTCGTTGTTCGCCACGATCTACGCGGCGTCGGCGGTCGTCGGAGGGGCGGCGATCGCCGGAGGTCTCTCCTGGCTCGCCGTGCGCGGTCTCGCGCGCGCGGGCGCGCTCGACCGCTTCGCAGCCGGGCGCGAGCTCCGGGCGGTCTGACGTGACGGGCGTCCGCACGCCCGCCGCCCCGGCCTCGGTCACGGCCCGTGGTTGGGGGTGGCGGCATGCCGGTCGGCGGTCGCCGGCGGTGCAGCACCTGGATCTCGACATCCGGCCCGGCGAACGGGTGCTCCTGCTCGGGGCATCCGGGGCCGGCAAGTCGACGCTGCTCCACGGCATCGCCGGTGTGCTCGGCGGCGACGAGGACGGCGAGAACCTCGGCGAGCTGCTCGTCGACGGTCGGCGTCCCTCGGCGGCGCGCGGCCGGTCAGGCCTCGTGCTGCAGGATCCCGATGCCCAGGTCGTCATGGCCCGGGTCGGCGACGACGTCGCGTTCGGGTTGGAGAACCTCGGCGTACCCCGCGAGGAGATCTGGTCGCGCGTCGGCCAGGCGCTCTCCGCGGTCGGACTCGACCTGCCATTCGAGCACTCCACCGCGGAGCTGTCGGGAGGCCAGCGCCAGCGACTCGCCCTCGCGGGCGTGCTCGCGATGCGTCCGGGCCTCATCCTGCTCGACGAGCCGACCGCGAACCTCGACCCCGAGGGCGTCCGCGACGTGCGCGACGCGGTCGCTCGCGTGGCCGAGGAGACCGGCGCGACGCTCATCGTCATCGAGCACCGAGTGCCCGTCTGGCTGCCGATCGTCGATCGGGTGATCGTGCTCGGCGGTGGGAGCGCAGGTGGTGTGCTCGCCGACGGCGTTCCCGACGTCGTGCTCGCCTCGCAGCGTTCCACGCTCCGCGACGGCGGCGTCTGGCTTCCCGACGAACGACCCTGGCTGGCACCCGGGCCGACGCTCCCGGCATCCGGACTGCTGGCCGGAGAGGCACTCGCGATCGGGCGCAGGCCGGATGCCGTGGTTCGCGAGGGCCTCGACGTCCACGTCGACGCAGGCCGGATCCTCGCGATCTCCGGACCGAACGGCGTCGGGAAGTCGACCCTGGCACTGACCCTGGCGGGGCTCCTGCGGCCGCTCGACGGACGGCTCACGGCATCCGGCACGCTGGCGACCGGGCTGCGCGGCGAGCCGTGGCGCTGGCGCTCCCGCGACCTGCTCGCCCGCATCAGCACCGTGTTCCAGAGTCCCGAGCATCAGTTCCTCACCGGTTCGGTGCGGGCCGAGCTCGAGGTCGGCCCTCGCGCGCTCAAGCTCCCCGAGACCGAGCGTCGCACCCGGATCGACGAACTGCTGTCGGTGCTCAGGCTCGAGCACCTCGCGGGCGCGAACCCGTTCACGCTGTCCGGAGGGGAGAAGCGGCGGCTGTCGGTCGCCACGGCCATCGCGACGCGGCCACGCCTGCTCGTGCTGGACGAGCCGACCTTCGGGCAGGACGCCACCACCTGGCGGGAGCTCGCGAAGCTGCTCGTCGGGCTTCGTGACGACGGCGTCGGCATCGTCGCGGTCACGCACGACGACGCGTTCATCGAGGCCGTCGCCGACCGTCGACTCGACCTCGGGCCCGCTGCGCCTGCCGTCTCCGAGGCGACCGGCCGCGGGAGGAACTCATGAGTATCGCGAGCGTCCGTCCCGGACTGCCCCTGGCCGAGGTGAATCCCGTCGCGAAGGTCGCGGCGACGGTGCCGCTCAGCATCGTGCTCATCCTCACGCTCGACATCGTCTCGGCCACCGTCGCGATCGTCTGCGAACTCCTCGTGTTCACGCTCGTCGGGCTGGGCAGCGTGCTCTGGTCGCCGCGCACCCTCCCGGTCTGGATCGCCGCACCGCTCACGGGCATCAGCATGGTGCTCTACGGCGCCCCATCGGGCGAGACGCTCTGGGACTTCGGGGTCATCCACGTGACCGAGGGCTCCGTGCAGATCGGCGTCGCGACGACCGTGCGCGTCATCGCGATCGCCCTCCCGGCGGTCGTGCTCTTCCTCACGATCGACCCCACCGACCTGGCCGACGGGCTCGCGCAGACCCTGAAGCTGCCGTCGAGGTTCGTCCTCGGAGCCCTGGCGGCGTTGCGGCTCGTGGGGTCCGCGATCGACGACTGGCGCACCCTGAACCTCGCCCGTCGAGCCCGCGGCGTCGGCGATTCCGGGGCGATCCGGCGCACCATCGGGCAGGCCTTCTCGCTGCTCGTGCTCTCCATCCGCCGAGGCGGCATCCTCGCCACCGCGATGGAGGCGCGCGGGTTCGGCGCGGAGGTCGAGCGCACCTGGGCGAGGCAAGCCCACTTCGGCCGTGTCGAGTGGCTGGTCATCGTCGTCGGATGCCTCGTGGCGATCGCATCCGCGAGCGTGGCCATCCTCGTCGGGAGCTGGAATGTCATCTGGTCCTGAGGAGTCCGGGGAGCGACGGGCGCGCGTCGCCGGCTTCGACGCGCCGGCTCGGCGGGTGCTCGCCGCGATGCGCGGCATCCGCCGGCCGCTCGTGCTGGTCGACGGTCCCAGCGGCTCCGGCAAGTCGACCTTCGCCGACGTGCTGACGCGCGCGTGGCCGGGTCGCGCCCCCGCTCTGGTGCGGCTCGACGACGTGTACCCGGGCTGGAACGGGCTCGACGCGGCTCGCCACGATCTCTCGCGCACCCTCGTCGCCCCGTGGCGACGTGGTGCTCCCGCTCGGTACGGGCGTTGGGACTGGGTCGCCGACGCCCGCGGCGCGACGGGGTCGGTCGCCCCGGCAACGGGGCTGCTCGTCGAGGGTTGCGGGGCGTTCGGGGTCGCGGACACGGGGCACTCCGCCGTGCGCATCTGGATCGAGGCGCGCGAGGACGTCCGACGCCCTCGGGCCCTCACTCGCGACGCCGGGGCCTTCGACCCGTTCTGGGAGCTCTGGGACGGCCAGTGGCGCGCCTACTTGCGGCGGTGCGATCCGAAACGTCACGCGACCATCAGGGTGCGCTCGAACTGAACGCGCCGCGTCGCACCCGTGCGGAGTCCGGCTCCGACGGATAGCGTTGGTGCATGGCAGCCGAAGAATCCTCAACCGAGTACCTCGTCGAGTACCTCGATGGTCCGCTCGAAGGCCAAGTCGAGCATCGCTCGCTCGTCGATGGCGGGCCCGAGGCCCGGCTGGCCGCCATCGCGGCGATCGACGGCGTCGAATCGGTGTTCTGGTACGACCTGGTCGGGCAGCGCGAGCTCGACGGCGAAGTGCGGGCGAGGTTCGCGTTCGACGCGGGCGACTCGGACCCGGTCGCGTTCGATGAGGACGACAACGACTGACCGACGTCGGTGCGCTGTCGCCGGCGAGCGAGGCCTCAGCCGCCCTGCGCCTGGATGAACGCGCCGATGACCGGGAACGGATGCGTCAGGCGCCAGATCGGGCCGGGGTCGCTGATCGCCTTCGTGAGCCGCAGCGGCGATGAGACCTCGTCGTCGCCGGCCGACACGGTGACGCGACCGACGTCGCGCGAGTCGGACGACGTGCTGAAGGGCTCCACCTTCACCTCGGCCTTGCCCAGTTCGGCGCCCCACGGGGCGTCCTCACGACTGACCGTCGCGATGACGTCCGACGTCTCGCCCCACGCCGCTTCGGCCTCGGCGTAGGCCGTGCCCTCGGCGATGACCGTCACGGGCGCCGACGCGGCCGAAGCGGACGCGACCGTGGCCTCGACCGCCGGGTCGAGGGTCTCGTAGTCGGGCATGGTCAGCATGGCGCCGACGACCCGCTGGGCATCGCCCGACGTGCCGTCGGCCGGCAGTTCGGTCGTGAAGACCAGTGAGAGACCGGCCTCATCGGTGTACCCGCGGGTCATCTCGCGGACGCCGTCGTCGGAGACGCGATCGACGAGGTCGGGGGCGGCGTGCGCACCGAGCGACGCCTGCCCGGGGTTCTCGAGGATCGCGGCGAGGCTCGGGTCGGCAAGGGCCAGTGACGCCAGCGCCGCCACCTCGCTCGCGGTGCTGACGTTCTCGCCCGAGAGACCGGTCGCGTCGGCGACATGCGTCGCGGTGAAGCCGTGCTCCTCGAGCCAGGCGTTGGCGGCGTCGGCGTACGGTGCGACGCCGCCGAACGCCCACCGGGCGAGCGTGTCGGCGTGGTTGTTGCTCGACGTGAGCAGGATGGCGCGGACCACGTCGCGCTCCGACCACGAGTCGCCGGGGGAGACCTGCAGGGTGCGCGTGTCCTCGGCCAGGTACTTCAGGTAGTTGGTGTAGTCCGCGGGCCCGATCTTGATCTTCGGGCCCTCGCCGTCGGCCGCGTCGGGCAGCGGCAGTGAATCGAGCGTCACCAGCAGCGTGACGAGCTTGGCGGCCCCGCCCATGGGCACGACGTCGGTGGCGCCGGACGTCGCGAGCGGCGTGCTGGTGCCATCGGCCGCGGCGAGCACGAGGGCGCTCGCGCCCTGCTCGGGCAGGGTGATCGGCGCGGATTCGGGAAGCGCCGCCGCATCGGGGTCGGTTCGCACCGAGACCGCGGGCAGGGGGCCGAGCAGCATGGCGGGGGCATAGAGGCCGAGGCCGAGGATCACGAAGGAACCGACGATGATGCCGATCATACGGGCGGGGGAACGCATGGGATCAGCGTAACCGCGAGCGCGTCACGCCCAGCCCAACTCGTGGAGTCGGTCGTCGTCGATGCCGTAGAAGTGGGCGATCTCGTGCACGAGCGTCACGTGGATCTCATCCCGGAGCTCGTCCTCGTCTTCGCAGATCGCCAGCAGCGCCTCGCGGTACAGGATGATGCGGTCGGGCATCTCGCCCATGCCGTAGCGGTCGCGCTCGGTGAGCGCGAACCCGTCGTAGAGACCGAGAAGGTCGAGCGAGCCGTCTTCGGCGCGGTCCTCGACGACGAACACGATGTTCTCGAGGCCGTCGATCATCTCGTCGGGCAGTTGGTCGAGTTCGTCCACCACGAGGGCTTCGAAGGCTTCGGCATCGAGTTGCACGGATGACCCCGATCGATGAGCGGACCTTCGTATCGAACTGTCTTGGGGTGAGTAACGGGGCTTGAACCCGCGACCTCCTGGACCACAACCAGGCGCTCTACCAACTGAGCTATACCCACCATGCGCCTGACAACCGTGGTGATCAGGCAACTTGAAGAGCTTACTACACCTTCGCCTCGAACTCGTTCACGACGGTCGCCGCGATCTCCTGGAGTTCGGCGCTCGTGGGTCCGGGGTCGGCCACGAAGACCGCCCGGCGGTAGTACTGCAGCTCTCGGATCGACTCGAGGATGTCGGCGAGGGCCCGGTGTCCGCCGTTCTTGGCGGGCGACTGGAAGTACGCGCGCGGGTACCAGCGACGGGCGAGCTCCTTGATGGAGGACACGTCGACGTTGCGGTAGTGCAGGTGCCCGTCGAGGCGCGGCATGTACTTGGCCAGGAACGCGCGATCGGTTCCGATGGAATTGCCGGCGAGCGGCGCCTTCTGCTCGTCGGGAACGTGCTTCAGCACGTATTCGAGCACCTGGTACTCGGCGTCGGCGACGCTCACGCCGTTGGGGATCTCCTCGATCAGCCCGGACGTCGTGTGCATGCCGCGCACGAACTCGCCCATGTTCTCCAGCGCGCTGGCATCGGGACGAATCACGATGTCCAGACCCTCGTCGATCGGGTTGAGGTCGTAGTCGGTGATCACGACGGCGATCTCCACGAGTTCGTCGACCTCGAGGTCGAGGCCGGTCATCTCACAGTCGATCCAGACCAGTCGGTCGCTCGCGGTTGCCATGCCCGCGAGTCTACCGGTGCGCTCCGACATGGCCTCGATGCCGCGACGCCCGGCACGGGGCATCCGATGCGCTCCGGAGCCGAGGCGGCCCGGGTCGAGCGGTGTCCTGCGATGGTGCCCCCGGCAGGAATCGAACCTGCGACCGTCAGATTAGAAGGCTGCTGCTCTATCCGCTGAGCTACGGGGGCCGGTCCGCCAAGCTTACCGGTTCGCGGCGTCACCCCTCGATCGGGACGTCGGTGGTGTCATCGTGACGCCGGCCCGCGGCATCCGCCCCGCCCTTGCGGATCGCGAGCGCCACCAGCGGGAAGACGAGCACGGTGATCATGCCGGCGCCCACGAGTGCGGCCGCCACTCCGGTGCCGAGCGCGCCGTCGTCGACGCCGATCGCCGTCACCGCGACGATCACCGGCAGGCCCGTGGCGCCGAAGAGTGCGATGGCGAGCTTGGTCCGCCGATCGGCGCCGACCGGTGCGGACAAGAGTGACGGAACGCCGCGCACGAGCAGGAGGAGCAGCACGAACAGCGGAACGAGCGAGAGCGTGGCCGGATCCGCGAGCGCCTTCAGGTCGAACTCGACACCGGTGGTGATGAAGAAGATCGGCACGAGGAATCCGTAGCCGAGGCCCTCGACCTTCGTCTCGAGCATCTCCACGTCCTGCTTCGGTGCACCCGTGAGGATCACCTTGAGCAGCACGCCCGCGGTGAAGGCGCCGAGCAGCATATCGAGGTCGAGCACGAGGCTCAGCGCCACGAGCGAGACGAGCGCGAGCACGACGAGGCGGACGCCGAACTGCCCGCTGGTGTGCATCGTCGCCGTGATCACGACGTGCAGGCGTTTGCCGTGGCCCTTCGCGGCGAGGTAGATGGCGACGCCGGCGATCACGACGAACGCGATCAGCACCACCGCCGCGAGACTCGGATTCCGCCCGCTCAGGAACAGGGAGATCGCGACCAGCGGGCCGAACTCGCCGACGGCGCCGAGGGCGACGACGGCGAGGCCGAACGGCGTTTTGAGGTCGCCGGAGTCGCGGAGGATCGGCATGATGGTCCCGAGCGCGGTCGAGGTCAGCGCGATGCCGATGATCGCCGCAGCGGGGATGTCGGGCGCGAAGACGACGGCGATGCCGAATCCGGCGGCGAGCGAGATCAGCCAGCCGATCACGGCGCGGTTCATCGGGCGCCCGCGGATGGCGCGGAAGTCGACCTCGTTGCCGGCCAGGAAGAAGAGCATCGCGAGGCCGAGCTCGGACAACAGGTCGACGAACGCGTCCGGTGCGATCCAGCCCAGCACATCGGGCCCGAGAAGGATGCCGAGGAGGATCTCGAACACCACCAGCGGCACGGCGACCCAATGTCCGATTCCGCGGACCAGGAGCGGGGCCGCCACCGCGATCAGGGGGATGAGCACCATCGTGCCGATCGAGATCTCCACGTCAACTCCAGACCGTGCGCGTGCGGCGCGCCTGCCCGATGCTATCCAAGGGCGGCAACGGTCGGTCGGTCGACGCGTAGCCGCGACGAAACACGCGAGCGGTATCGTCGTGGCATGCGAGACCTGCAGGCGAGCATCATCGCCGAACTCAACGTCACGTCGGCCATCGATCCCGCCGCCGAGGTGCGATCGCGCGTCGACTTCCTGAAGGACTACCTCCTCGCCACCGGTGCCGCCGGCCTCGTGCTCGGCATCTCCGGCGGACAGGACTCGTCCCTCGCCGGGCGCCTCTGCCGGCTGGCCGTCGCCGAGCTCGAGTCCGAGGGGCATCCGTCGCGGTTCATCGCGGTCCGGTTGCCGTACGGGGTGCAGCACGACGCCGACGACGCCGACCTCGCGCTGGGATTCATCGATCCGCAGGAGCGGGTCGAGTTCAACATCAAGCGCGGCGTCGACGGCCTCAGCGAGGAGTTCGCGGATGCCGCCGGGGTGCCGATCAGCGACTTCGGCAAGGGCAACGTCAAGGCGCGCATGCGCATGGTCGCGCAGTACGCCCTGGCCGGCGAGCACGGCCTGCTCGTGGTCGGCACCGACCACGCCGCCGAGGCGGTGACCGGGTTCTTCACGAAGTTCGGCGACGGCGGCGCCGACGTGCTGCCGTTGACCGGCCTCACGAAGCGCCAGGGCCGGGCGCTGCTGCAGCACCTGGGCGCCCCCGAGCGCCTCTCCCTCAAGGTCCCGACCGCCGACCTGCTCGACGGCGACCCCGGCCAGGCGGACGAGGCGAACCTCGGGCTCTCGTACGCCGACATCGACGCGTTCCTCGAGGGGGAGTCGATCGACGACGCCATCGCGGAGCGCATCGAGGCGAGGTTCCTGCAGACGCGGCACAAGCGCGCGGTGCCCGTGTCGATGTTCGACGACTGGTGGCGCTGACGCGCGTCGCCCCACCCCGCGCACCGAACGTCGAAGCCCCCGTCCGATCGGACGGGGGCTTCGACGTTCGAGGGGTCTCAGCTCAAGCGCGGGCCTCGTCGGACTGCGCGAGGGGCTCGGTGTAGGCCTGCGTGGGCGTCGGCGCGGTGGTCGGCGTCGCGTTCGGTGCGATCTCGGTCGCCGAGCGGTAGCGCTCGTGGTGCTGTTCGGCCACCCAGGCGTCCTGCTCCTCGATGGCGGCCTGCTCGGGCTCCTGGCGCTGGGTGCGCCACCGCACCAGGTCGTTCTGGAACTGCTTGCGCGCCCGCGACGGGTGCCGCTGCCAGTCCAGCATGCGATCGCGGAACTCGACGACGGCCGGGTCGAGCTGGTAGCCGAAGGTGGCCGACGCCCGCTTGAGCTCGTGCAGCTGGTGCGCCGCCCAGTTCGCCGCGACATCCGAACCGCGGATGGGCAGCAGCCGCACCTGGATGTCCGCCTGGCCGACGGTGCGGTCGGCGAGCACCTGCTCCTGCGGCGTGAGGGAATTCCAGACGGATGCCTCGGTCGCGGCGTCGATGAGCGCTGCGATCGCGGCCGTCTTGACCTCGCGGTCGCGCTGGTCGACGACCCGTCGCACGGCGGCGCTCGCGATCCACGCGGCGAGCAATCCCGCGGCGAGCACCGCGACGAAGAGCACCGCGCCCGTGAAGAGGGTCGACTGCGCCTCGTCGGAGGTCAGCCAGGAGATGAGATCGTTCCACCACTGCATGACCCGCACAGTACCCTCCGGATCGCACGCCGCGAGCCAACCCTCGCGGCGTGCCCGAAGACTCAGCCGAGGACGGTGCCGTGCGCGGCGAAGGGCTCGATGCGGGCGATCTCGTCGGTGCTCAGCGGCTCCGCATCGAGTGCGGCGACGTTCTGCTCGAGCTGGGCGACGCTCGACGCGCCGATGATCGCGCTGGCGACGAGGCGCTCTCGGAGCACCCACGACAGCGCGAGCTGGGCGATGCTCTGCCCGCGCGACTCGGCGATCTCGGCGAGCCCGCGGATGCGCGTGAGGTACTCGTCGCTGATGCGGTCGGGGGAGAGGAAGCGGCTGGTCGCCGCCCGGGAGTCGGACGGGATCTCGCCGGTGAGGTAGCGATCGGTGAGCAGGCCCTGCGCGAGCGGGGAGAAGACGATGCTCGCGGCGCCGACCTCCTCGAGTGCCGGGAACAGCCCGTCCTCGATGTGCCGATCGAACATGGAGTACCGGGGCTGGTGGATCAGCAGCGGCACGCCCTCGGCGGCCAGTGCGGCCGCGGCGGCGATCGTCTGCTCGGGCGTGTAGTTGGAGATGCCGACGTAGAGCGCCTTGCCCTGTCGGACGGCGCTCGCCAGCGCGCCCATGGTCTCCTCGATGGGTGTCTCGGGGTCGGGCCGGTGCGAGTAGAAGATGTCGACGTACTCGAGTCCGAGTCGGCCGAGGCTCTGGTCGAGCGACGACAGCAGGTACTTGCGCGAACCGAAGTCGCCGTAGGGGCCCGGCCACATGTCGTATCCGGCCTTGGAGGAGACGATGATCTCGTCGCGGTACGGACGGAGGTCGGCCTCGAGGATGCGCCCGAAGTTCTCCTCGGCGCTGCCGTAGGGCGGACCGTAGTTGTTGGCCAGGTCGAAGTGGGTGATGCCGAGGTCGAAGGCCCGCCGCACGATGGCGCGCTGGGTCTCCCACGGCCGGTCGTGGCCGAAGTTGTGCCAGAGCCCGAGCGAGAGGGCGGGGAGCTTGAGCCCGCTCCGGCCCACTCGGTTGTAACGCATCGTGTCGTATCGTGCCGGGTTCGCCTCGTAGCTCATGCGATCACTCTAGGGCGGTGCGCCGACGCGGTGCATGCCGCGACCGCCGGTGCCACCCGTCCTCAACCGGTGTCGGGCGCGGTCGCGGTTCCACGGATCCCGCCACGACGGTCCGGGCCGGATCCGATCCGACGAGGCTTGGCACACGCGGCATCCGGGCCCGATTCGGCACGACGGTTCCGGATGCCGCGGCCGCCGGGTCTCGGCGGCGATCACACCGAGCATTGGAGTAGACATGACCGACAACATCACGGTGATCGGCGTCGTCGGAGGCGACCCGCGCGTGCACGTGACCAACCAGGGCCTGCCGATCACCTCGTTCCGGCTGGCCTCGACGCGGCGGTTCTTCGACCGGGCGAAGGGCACCTGGGAGAACGGCGAGACCAACTGGTACACCGTCTCGACGTTCCGCCAGCTCGCGAAGAACGCCGCGGTGTCGATCAGGCGCGGCGACCGCGTCGTCGTGCACGGGCGACTTCGCCTTCGCGCGTGGGAGAGCGGTGAGAAGAGCGGCACCGCCATCGAGATCGACGCCGACTCGGTCGGGCACGACCTGAACTGGGCCACGACCTCGCTGACGAAGAACGGTCCGAGCACCCCGGTCGAGGGGCCGTCGGAAGCCACGACGGGCCCGGTCACCGCGGACGCCGTCCCGATGGCATGGGCGACGGCGCTCGGCGTCGACGGCGCGTCCTCCTCGCTCCCGCCGTTCGGCGAGGTCGAGGGCGAGCCGGTCGACGGCTCGACGGGCACCGACCCCGACGACGGCTTCGACCACGACGATTCCGACGCCGAGGCCGAGTTCGGGCGCGAACCCGCCCACGTCCCGTTCTGATCCTCGAGGTCCGCCGGCCTGCGCCTAGACTCGCTTCGAAGCGCATCCGGAGCGCTCGGGCGGGGGTCTCATGGCACGACACAGCTGCACTTCCGCGGCCCTGGCGATCGCCGGGGCCGCGCTGTCCGTCGTGCTGCTGGGCGGTTGCTCGCTGCTGAATCCGTCGCCCGACCCGACGACGCCGGCGACCTCGTCGCGGCCGAAACCGAGCGATCAGGCGACGACCGCCCCGGTGGGCCTGCACCCCGACCTGCCCGCCGCCGACAACCTGGCCTACTTCGACCAGGTCGGCCAGGGCGTCGTCGCGGCGAACGCGAGTGCCGGCGGGCGCGACTTCGTCGATGCGCTCGTCGCTGCCGGATTCGACAAGGCGGCGATGCAGGTCACCGCCGACGAGACGACTCAGGGCGAGCCCGCGGACTCCGTGCAGTTCGCCGTGCTGTTCAACCACGAGTGCCTCGTCGGGCAGTACGGACCGAAGTCCGGGGGCTATCACGGCGAGGTCCAGCCCGCACTCGGAACCGGGGGCTGTCTTCTCGGGCAGACCCGACCCATAGACTGGTAGGCGACATGGCGGATTACATTTACTCGATGGTGCGCGCCCGCAAAGCGGTCGGCGACAAGGTCATTCTCGACGACGTCACGATGGCGTTCCTCCCCGGAGCCAAGATCGGCGTCGTTGGCCCGAACGGGGCCGGAAAATCCACGATCCTGAAGATCATGGCCGGACTCGACCAGCCCTCCAACGGCGACGCGAAGCTCACGCCCGGCTACTCGGTCGGCATCCTGATGCAGGAGCCCGTGCTCGATGAGACCAAGACGGTGCTCGAGAACGTGCAGGAGGGCGTCGGCCCGATCAAGGCGAAGATCGATCGGTTCAACGAGATCTCACTCGCCATGGCCGAGCCCGACGCCGACTTCGACGCACTGCTCGCCGAGATGGGCACGCTGCAGGAGGCCATCGACGCCGCCGACGCGTGGGACCTCGACTCCCAGCTCGAACAAGCGATGGACGCACTGCGATGCCCGCCGGGCGACGAGCAGATCTCCGTACTCTCCGGCGGTGAGAAGCGCCGCGTCGCGCTCTGCAAGCTGCTGCTGCAGAAGCCCGACCTGCTGCTGCTCGACGAGCCCACCAACCACCTCGACGCCGAGAGCGTGCTCTGGCTCGAGCAGCACCTCGCCAAGTACCCCGGCGCCGTGCTCGCGGTCACCCACGACCGGTACTTCCTCGACCACGTCGCCGAATGGATCTGCGAGGTCGACCGCGGTCGTCTCTACCCCTACGAGGGCAACTACTCGACGTACCTCGAGAAGAAGCAGGAGCGCCTCACCGTCCAGGGCAAGAAGGACGCCAAGCTCGCGAAGCGTCTCTCCGAGGAGCTCGACTGGGTCCGCTCCAACGCGAAGGGGCGACAGGCCAAGTCCAAGGCCCGACTCGCACGCTACGAGGAGATGGCGACCGAGGCGGAGCGCACGCGCAAGCTCGACTTCGAGGAGATCCAGATCCCCGCGGGTCCGCGTCTCGGCGACATCGTGCTCGAGGTGAAGAACCTGAAGAAGGGCTTCGGCGACCGCACGCTCATCGACGGGCTCAGCTTCACGCTGCCCCGCAACGGCATCGTCGGCATCATCGGCCCGAACGGCGTCGGCAAGACCACGCTCTTCAAGACCATCGTGGGGCTCGAGCCTCGCGACGGCGGCGACGTCAAGATCGGCGAGACGGTCAAGATCTCCTACGTCGACCAGACGCGTGGCGGCATCGACCCGAACAAGACGCTCTGGGAGGTCGTCTCCGACGGCCTCGACTACATCCAGGTCGGCAAGACCGAGGTGCCGAGCCGCGCCTACGTCTCGACCTTCGGGTTCAAGGGCCCCGACCAGCAGAAGCGCGCCGGCATCCTCTCGGGCGGTGAGCGCAACCGGCTGAACCTCGCGCTCACGCTCAAGCAGGGCGGCAACCTCCTGCTCCTCGACGAACCGACGAACGACCTCGACGTCGAGACGCTGTCGAGCCTCGAGAACGCGCTGCTCGAGTTCCCCGGCTGCGCCGTCGTGATCACCCACGACCGGTGGTTCCTCGACCGCATCGCGACGCACATCCTCGCCTACGAGGGCACCGAGGAGAACCCGTCGTACTGGCACTGGTTCGAAGGCAACTTCGAGTCGTACGAGGCGAACAAGGTCGAGCGGCTCGGACCCGACGCCGCCAAGCCGCATCGTTCGGCGTACCGCAAGCTCACCAGGGACTAGCCGTGCGGCTCCACGTTCCCACACCGCTTCGATGGTCCGACCTCGACGCGTACGGGCACGTCAACAACGCCCGGATGCTGAGCCTGCTCGAAGAGGCTCGCATCCAGGCGTTCTGGATGAGCGACGAGACGGCCGAGCACGCCGTGGGCGCGTCGACCGCCGTGATCGACGCCACGCCCGGGTCGAGCACGCTGACCCTCATCGCGCGGCAGGAGGTCGAGTACCTCGCACCGATCCCGTACCAGCGGCAGCCGCTCGACGTCGAACTCTGGATCGGGCACCTGGGTGGCGCGAGCATCGACGTCTCGTACGAGGTGTTCTCGCCCGACGGCGTCACGCCGCGCGTGCTCCACACGCGCGCGTCGACGACGATCGTGCTCGTCGACGCCGCATCCGGCAAGCCCCGTCGCATCACCGATGTCGAACGCGAGGCATGGACGCCCTACCTGGAGGCGCCGCTCTCGTTCCGCCGTCGCTGAAGGCGGCGGTCGTTCAGCGTTCGAGCGGCGTGTCGCTGAACGAGCCCTCCCAGACGGCCCGGCTGCCCGACTCGCCGATCTGCACCACGGTCCAGATCGATCCCACGGCGACGGCGGCCGCGGCGAGGGTGAGCACCACCCCGACGCCGATCGCGAGCGAGCGGGGCGGCGACACCGTGTCCGGATCCGGCGAACGTCGGCGCAGGATCGAGCACGTCACCTGCCACGCCGCGACCAGGACGCCCATCGACGCCACCGCCCACAGCCACGGCACGATGTCCTCGCCCTTGGCGGTGTGCGCCTGGATGAGCGGCGCGGCCGGCACGCGCGCCTCGAGCCATCGGCCGGCCTCGACGGTGACGAGGCCGAGCGGGACGAGGAGGATCGAGGCGGCGAGTGCCGGAATCCACAGCACGCGTCGCGCCGCAGGCCATGCTGCGAGCACGACGAGGAGCAGGGCGACGACCGGCACGGCGATCAGGACCACATGCACGAGCAGCACGTGCAGCGGCAGCCCCTGGAACGAGTAGTCGACCTCGGACACGTCAGGAAGCCGCGACGATGCGGTCCCCGGAGACGGCGACGGAGATCGGGCTCAACGGATCGATCGCGGGTCCGTTGAGCACGGCACCGGTCGCCGCATCGTACTTGGAACCGTGGCACGGGCAGTCGAACTCGGCTCCCGCGGCCGCCACGACGCACCCCTGATGGGTGCAGATGGCGCTGAACGCGACGACCTGGCCCGCCGTGGGCTGCGCGATGAGGGCCGGTTCGCCGGCGATCTCGGCGTCGATGCTCCCGCCGACGGGGACGTCGGCGAGCGCGCCGAGGTCTTCGCCGGTGGCGGGCTCGTCGGCGCCGCCCGTCTCGGCCGGTGACTCGAGCGTGGGTTCGGGGGCGGAGCTCGACGGCGTCGAGGAACCCGACGATCCGTCCGAGGTGTCTGCGGGTGCGCACCCGGCGAGGAAGAGTGCGCCGCCGACCACCCCCGTCGAACCGAGGGTCAGTACTGCGCGCCTGGTGGGTTCTGCGGCATCCGGCATCGCTCTGCTCGCTTTCGCTCGAGGAACGCGGCGCACTCGCGCCGTTCGGCCATTGTCGAACGGATGCGCCACCGCGCGCGAGCACCACACGGCAAGCACTCAGACTTCAGGGGCGGTTCGACTCACGGAGCGGGGACGCGGACCATGCCCTCTTGGGCGACGCTCGCCACGAGCAGGCCGTCGCGCGTGTAGATGCGCCCGATGGCGAGGCCCCGACCGCCTTGGGCCGCGGGCGACTCCTGGACGTAGAGCAGCCACTCGTCGACACGGGCGTCACGATGCCACCACATCGCGTGATCGAGACTGGCGACGCGCAGGCCGCGAGTCGCCCACGGCACGCCGTGAGCCCGGAGGACGGGCTCGAGGATCGAGTAGTCGCTCGCGTACGCGAGCGCCGCGCGGTGTTGCTTGGGGTCGTCGGGCAGGCGGCCGACCGCCCGCATCCAGACCGCCTGGCGGGGCACGCGATCGCCCTCGACGCTCAGGTAGATGGGCGAGGGGACGTGCCGGACGTCGAATGCCCGCGCGTTCGCCCAGAACTGGGCCATCGCGTGGTCGAGGTGCCCGATGAGGTCGGCCGTCGAGGGCAGCGACTCGGGATCGGGAAGGTCGCTCGGCATGTCGAGCTGGTGCTCGACGCCCTCGTCTGCGGTCTGGAACGAGGCGATGAGCGAGAGGATCGGCTCGCCCTTCTGGTAGGCGTGCGTTCGCCTCGTCGAGAAGGAGCGGCCGTCGTGGAGACGGTCGACCGAGAACGTGATCGGGTGGTCGACGTCGCCCGGGCGCAGGAAGTAGCCGTGCATCGAGTGCAGCACCCGCTCGTCGTCGACCGTGTGCATGGCCGCGATGAGCGACTGCGCCAGCACCTGGCCGCCGAAGACCCGGCCCAACGGCATCCACTGGGAGGGGCCCGTGAAGATGTCCTCGTTCGTGCGAGCGCCGGTGTCGGTCAGCCGCAGCGTGCTCAACAGGCCGTCGATGGGTCCGTTCATGTTCTCTCCGAAATCGCTCGGGGGCGGGCTGCGAGGGCCGGCGAGCGCGATCGAACCGCACGCGGCCGCGCAATTGGTAGTTTAGACAGCAGATGGTCTCTCAAATCACGCTTGCCGACAGCCTTTCGCTCGGCGATCTGCACACCTACCTGCAACGCGCGGGCCGGGTCGAAGACGGGTCGGTACGACTCATCGCCGGCTCGGGCATCCTCGCGGTGTACACGGCGATCCTGTATCCCCGCGGCATCCTCGACGAGAGCCCGACCGTACTCGGGCTGCGCACCTTCGCCCTCGAGGACACCGAGGACTTCGATTCCGTCGTGCCCATGCGCTCGCTCGTCGAGCGCATCGTCCGGGCCCGCGGCGAGGTCGGTGAAGACGACGAGTCGCGCCCGGTCTCCATGTCGCGTCCGCCCGAGGTCAACACCGTCACCTGGGCGGGCATCTCGCCGCCCCGCGGCGGCTGGCGTCCGCTCGGCGAGACCGATGCCGCGACGCTGGAGGCCGCGGCCCGCGCCGGCATCGACGAGGTCGCCGGGGCGATCCCGGCCGGCACCGGCGAGCAGCTCGTGCAGCGGGTGCGCTCGGAGGTGTGGGGGCGCGGCGTCGAAGGCGTCGAGTACGTGCCGACCGGTGCGGCCTTCGCCGCGTTCAGCCTCGGCTTCCTCGGCGACGATCCGGTGCGCCTGTTCGAGACCGGCCCCTGGACGAGGCTCAGCTCCCGCCGCGGGCACGTGCTCGTGCGCCGCAAGCCCTGGACGCTGAAGGCGTAGTCGGCCGCGGCCGAAGCGCGTCGGCCGCGGCCGGGACCGCCGAACGGCCCCGGACCGGCGCGCCCATCGGCCGGCGGAGAGGCTAGCCGGCCGACGCCGTGCGGGCGATCGCCCTTCCGGCCGCGCGGCCGGTGAAGAGGCATCCGCCGAGGAAGGTCCCCTCGAGCGCACGATACCCGTGGACGCCGCCGCCGCCGAAGCCTGCGGCCTCGCCGACCGCGTAGAGGCCGGGCACGGGCGTGCCGTCGGTGCCGAGCGCGCGCGACTCGAGGTCGGTCTGGATGCCGCCGAGGCTCTTGCGCGTGAGGATGTGCAGCTTGACCGCGATGAGCGGCCCGGCCTTCGGGTCGAGGATGCGGTGCGGGGTCGCGACCCGGATGAGCTTGTCGCCGCGGTACTTGCGGGCGCCGCGGACCGCCGTCAGCTGCAGGTCCTTGGAGAACTCATTCTCGACCTCGCGGTCGCGGGCGATGATCTCCCGCTCGATGTTCGCGGTGTCCAGCTCGGCCTCGGGGGAGAGCTCGCGCATGCCGGCGAGCAACTCCTCGAGCGTGTCCGCGACGACGAAGTCGACGCCGTGCTCCTTGAACGCCTCGACGGGCCCGGTCGCACCCGAGCCCAGTCGCTCCGCGAGCAGCTTCAGGTCCTTGCCCGTGAGATCGGGGTTCTGCTCGCTGCCCGAGAGCGCGAACTCCTTCTCGATGATCTTCTGCGTGAGCACGAACCACGTGTGCTCGTGCCCGGTGGTCTGGATGTGCTCGAGCGTGCCGAGCGTGTCGAAGCCGGGGAACAGGGGGACCGGCATCCGTCGCCCCTCGGCGTCGAACCAGAGCGAGGACGGACCGGGGAGGATGCGGATGCCGTGCATGGGCCAGACCGGGTCCCAGTTCGTGATGCCCTCGGTGTAGTGCCACATGCGATCGCCGTTGACCAGCCGCGCTCCGGCGGACTCCGAGATGCCGAGCATGCGGCCGTCGACGTGCGCCGGGACGCCCGAGAGCATGTGCTCTGGAGGGGTGCCGAGCCGCTCGGGCCAGGAGGCGCGAACGAGGTCGTGGTTGCCGCCGATGCCGCCGGAGGAGACGACGACGGCCGGTGCGCGCAGCTCGAAGTCGCCGATGACGTCGCGGTTGCTCGACTCGCCGCGCGCCGCGTCGTCGGGGGCGAGGACCGACCCGCGCACGCCGACGACCGCGCCGTCGTCGACGATGAGCTCGTCGACCCGGTGCCGGTGGCGGAATTCGACGAGGCCCGCGGCCTCGCCCGACTTCACGCGCGCGATGAACGGTGCGAGGACGCCCGGCCCCGTGCCCCACGTGATGTGGAAGCGCGGCACCGAGTTGCCGTGCCCGATGGCGTTGTAGCCGCCTCGTTCGGCCCAGCCGACGATCGGGAAGAACCTGACGCCCTTTTCGTGCAGCCACGCGCGCTTCTCCCCGGCCGCGAAGTCGAGGTACGCCTCGGCCCACCTGCGGCCCCACTCGTCTTCGTCGCGATCGAATCCGGCGGTGCCGTCCCAGTCCTGCCTTGCGAGGTCGAGGGAGTCTTTGACCCCCATGCGGCGCTGTTCGGGCGAGTCGATGAGGAACAGTCCGCCGAACGACCAGTGCGCCTGGCCGCCGAGGCTCGCCGCGGGCTCCTGATCGAGGATCAGGACGCGCTTTCCCGCGTCGACGAGTTCAGCCGCGGCGACGAGACCGGACAAGCCGGCCCCGACGATGATCGCAGCGGGTTCGGGACGCACGCTGGGGGATGCGGGCACGGGGACTCCTTCGTCTCACTCGTGTGCGGATCGGGTCGTCGGGAGCCGGGTCACTCCTCGAACGTGTTCACCATCGCGAACGCCGCACGCTGAAGATAATCCCACAGAGTCTCCTCGGCGAGCGGCGGCAGGTCGAGCGAGTCCACCGCGGTGCGCATGTGCGCGAGCCAGCGGTCGCGGGCGTCGGGGTTGACCTTGAACCCGGCGTGGCGCATGCGCAGTCGCGGGTGGCCGCGCTGCTCGCTGTAGGTGCCGGGGCCGCCCCAGTACTGCTCGAGGAAGAGCAGGAGACGCTCCTCGGCGGGGCCGAGGTCCTCCTCGGGGTACATGGGGCGGAGCACCGGATCATCGGCGACGCCCCGGTAGAACTCGTGCACGAGCCGCTCGAACGTCGGCCGGCCGCCCACGGTCTCGTAGAAGGAGGCACCGAGCGCCGATCCGTGCTCGCTGCCGCGGAGGGGGACGGATGCCGGCGGCACGGCCGAGACGGGGAGCCCCGGCGTCGGCGCGACCGCGTCGGGTGCCGACGGGGCGGGCGTCGTCGTGTCGTCGGTCATCTCGCTCCTCCGGAGTCCGGTCGGTCGGTCGTCGGGTCCACCGGCGACGGTGGGGCGGACTTGGCACGCAGCCCCCGCTTGGCCTTGGCCTTCGCGGTGGCCGCCTTCGCTCCCTCGTTCGAGAGGACGGCGCTCGGGGCGGTCTTGGGCGGCTTCGCGCCGCGCACGCGCGTCGCGCCCTCGAACCCGGCGAGCACGACGGACCCGAGGCTCGGCAGCCGCAGTCCCATGCCGTCGACGGTGTGCTTGAGCCGCACCCGCAGTTCGCGCGCGACGTCGTCCTTCGAGGAGGTGCGCACCTTCATGACGACCCGCAGCACCATGGCGTCGTCGGAGATGGACTCGAGGCCCCAGATCTCGGGGCGCTCCAGCACGCGCGAGCGCCACTTCGTCGAGTGGGCGAGCTCATTGGCCGTCTTCAGCAGTTCGGCCTCGACGGCCTCGACCTCGGCTTCGTACGGCACGGCGAGGTCGACGATGACGCGCGCCCAGCCCTGCGACATGTTGCCGACGCGCAGGATCTCGCCGTTGCGGACGAACCAGAGGGTGCCGTTGACGTCGCGCACCTTGGTGATGCGGATCTGCACCTCCTCGACGATGCCGGTCGCGGGGCCGAGGTCGACGACGTCGCCGACGCCGAGCTGATCCTCGATGACCATGAAGATGCCGTTCAGCGCGTCCTTCACGATGTTCTGCGCGCCGAAGCCGAGGCCGGCGCCGATCGCGGCCGACAGCAGCGCGAACGAGCTGAGGACCTCGGAGTTGATCGCGTTCACGACGAGCAGCGTCGTGATGATGAACAGCGTGACGTTGATGACGTTGCGGAAGACCGAGCCGAGGGTGCGCGTGCGCTGCACCACGCGCACCGCGGCGAGCGGCGAGGCTTGGAGCGCCTGGGTGTCGGTGACGTCCTGCTTGCGCTTCACGCCCGAGACGATCTGGTCGACCACGCGGTCGATGACGCTGAGCAGCACCCAGCGCACGAGCAGCGCGACGCCGACGATCACGACGACGCTGAACATCGTCCCGACGAAGTCGGGCCAGGTGAGGTTCCACCATTCGACGAAGTTCGTCCAGAGATCGGTCATGGGGTCGCCTCCGCTCGGGCGTCGAATCGGGTTCGGGCAGGTGTCGGGTCGAACATCGAAGCGAGTCTACTGAGGCTCGCGTGGGAGTCAGCCGAGCGACTCCGCGTCGCACCGGCGCGCCCGGAGCGAGCGTTCGAGCTCGTCGAGCTGCTCCGAGACGAGCCGGTGCAGCGGGGCCGGCGCCGGGTTCGCCGTGAGCCAGCGCCGCGCAGCATCCGCGAGTTCGGCGGTCACGAGCGGCGCCGGGAACAGCAACTTCACGATGAGCGAGGCCATCGTGAAGCCGCGCGACGCCCAGACCTGCTGCAGGATCGCGAAGTAGTCGTCGACGCTGGAGGCGAGCAGTGCCGGATCGGAGGTGCGGCGCCACCCGTCGGCGACGGCGCGCGCGACGTCGTTCGACAGCGTCGCATCGGTCGCGACGCGCTGCCACGCGGCATCCTTCACGGCCTGGTCGGGCCGGGCGGCACGGGCGGTCTCGGCGAGGCGGCGCCCCTTCGCGGTGTCGTCGACGGCGAGGGCGGCCGCGATCTCGTCGACCACGACCTCGTCGTCGGATGCCGCGAGCAGGGCCGCTCGCGCAACGACGATCTCCCAGCGCAGGTCGAGGTCGATCTCGAGCCCGTCGAGCCGGATCGAGCCGTCGAGGAGGTTGCCGAGCACGTCGGCGTGCGCCTGCGAACTCGCGAGCCGGGTGAACGCCTTCACGAACTGCAGCTGCGTGTCGGACCCGGCCTCGGCGAGCTCGACGAGCGCCCACACGCCGTCGCCGGCCTCGGCCGCGACCCGTTCGCGATGCTCATCGGCGAGGTAGCGTTCGAGCGCCGTCTCGAGGCGCGTGAGGGCGAGGCCGCGGGCGGAGGACGTGCTCTCGCGGCCGATGTTGCCGAGGACCAGCCGCACGAAGGCGCTCGCGGACAGTTCGGCATCGCGCACGGCGTCCCAGGCGGAGCCGAGGACGACGGCGCGGGCGACCGGATCGGCGAGATCGCCGAGGCGCTCCGATGCGGTCGAGAACGACCGCTCGTCGAGGCGCACCTTGGCGTACGTGAGGTCGTCGTCGTTGACGAGCAGCAGGTCGGGGCGGGGGAGGCCGACGAGTTCGGGTACGGCGGTCGAGGCGCCGTCGACGTCGATCTCGATCCGATGCGTGCGCACGAGTGCACCGGATGCATCGCTCGCGTAGGCGCCGATCGCGATGCGGTGCGGTCGCAGCGTCGGATGCGTCGGTGTTGCCGACTGCTCGATGACGGCCGAGGTGATCGTGCCCGCGGCATCCGCCTCGATGACGGCGCGGAGCGTGTTCACGCCCGCGGTCTCGAGCCAGAGGCGCGACCACCCGGTGAGGTCGCGGCCGCTCGCGCGTTCGAGTTCGTCGAGGAGGTCGCGGAGGGTCGCGTTGCCGCCGGCATTCGCGCTGAGGTACGCACCGACGCCGCGCTGGAAGGCGTCGAGCCCGACCCACGCGACGAGCTGCTTCAGCACCGAGGCGCCCTTGTCGTACGTGATGGCGTCGAAGTTGACCTCGACGTCGCCGAGGGACTCGATGGGAGCCACGATGGGGTGGGTCGAGGGGAGCTGGTCCTGTTCGGCTGCGTGGGTCTTCTCATCGCTCGCGAAGGTCGCCCAGACGCCCGTGAACTCGGTGACCTGCGACGTCGCGAGCGTCGAGGCCCAGGTGGCGAACGACTCGTTCAACCAGAGGTCGTTCCACCAGCGCATGGTCACGGAGTCGCCGAACCACATGTGCGAGAGCTCGTGCAGGATGACGATCGCACGCTGCTCGCGGCGCGCGTCCGAGACCCGCGAGCGGAAGACGTAGTTCTCGTTGAACGTGACGGCGCCGACGTTCTCCATGGCGCCCCAGTTGTACTCGGGAACGAAGATCTGGTCGTACTTGCCGAACGGGTACGGCACGCCGAACGCCTGCTCGTAGAACGCGAGACCGGCCTGCACGGTCTCGAACATGACCTCCGGTTCGGCGTACCGGGCGAGCGACGCCCTGGTGAACACCCCGAGCGGGACCTCCCGTCCGTCGGCGCTGGTCGCGGAGCCGTGCCACTGCGCGTAAGCGCCCGCCACGATCGCGACGATGTAGCTGGAGATCTCGGGACCGGTCTCGAACGCCCACACCGCGGCATCCGGGGTCGCCGGCGACGGGACCGCCTCGGGCGTGGGTGCGTTGCTCAGCACGACCCAGTGGGCGGGGGCCGTGATCGTCAGCCGAACGGAGGCCTTCAGGTCGGGCTGGTCGAACACGGCGTACACCCGGTTGGCCTCGGCGACCGCGAACTCCGTGTAGAGGTAGACGGCGTCGTCGACCGGGTCGACGAACCGGTGCAGTCCCTCGCCCGTGTTCGAGTACGCGTTGGTGCTGACGACGCGCAGCTCGTTCTCGTCCTCTAGGCCGTCGAGTCGGATGCGTCGGCCGTCGGATGCCGCGGCCGGATCGAGCGCGCGACCGTTCAACGTGATCTCGTGCACCGCGCTCGTGGTCGCCTCGATGAAGGTGGCTGCGCCCGGGGTCGCGCGGAAGCGCACGAGGCTCGAGGAGGCGAAGGACTCACCGTCGCCCGACAGGTCGAGGTCGACCTCGTACGATACGTCGGCGACGATCGCCGCGCGCTCCTCGGCTTCGATGCGGGTCAGATCGGCAGCGGGCATGTGCAGGGCCTCCGTAGGGTTCTCGACAGGCCAGCCTACTGAGTCAGGATGCGCCGGACGTCGGCAGCAGGCCGTGTTCGTACGCGTAGATCACCAGCTGTACGCGGTCGCGGGCGCCCAGCTTGAGGAGCACCCGGCCGACGTGGGTCTTCACCGTCGATTCGGAGAGGTAGAAGTCCGCGGCGATCTCGGTGTTGCTCCGGCCCTCGGCGACGGCGATGAGGATCTCGCGCTCCCGTGCCGTGAGCGAGGACAGTCCCGGCGCCTCGACGGCACGCGTGCCGGGGAGCTCGTCGGCGAAGAGCTCGATCATGCGGCGGGTGACCCGCGGCGCGAGGGCCGCCTCGCCGGCGTGCACCGTGCGGATCGCGCCGACGAGGTCGGTGGGCCGGGAGTCCTTCAGGAGGAACCCGCTCGCCCCGGCGCGGATGGCCGCGAACGCGTACTCGTCGAGGTCGAACGTCGTCAGCACGAGCACGCGCGTCGGTCGGGCGCCGCGCACGATCGCCTCGGTCGCCGCGATGCCGTCGACCCCGGGCATGCGCACGTCCATGAGGATCACGTCGACCGCGAGCGAGTCGACGAGGGCGACGGCCGCGCGCCCGTCGGCCGCCTCGCCGACCACGTCGAGGTCGGCCTCGGCCTCGAGGACCATCCGGAGGCCCGTCCTGACGAGGGACTGGTCGTCGGCGATCGCGATGCGGATCCGGGCCGGGTCGGAGCTCATGCGGGATCCTCTCCCGAAGGGGTGGGCGTGGTGCCGGGGGATGCCGCGGCAGGGTCGTCGTGCGCGCGGAGTTCGGCGTGCAGGCGCCAGCCGCGCACGGCGCCGGGTCCGGCCTCGAGCGTGCCGCCGTACAGCGCGACCCGCTCGCGCATGCCGACGAGCCCGTGGCCGTCGTCCGAGATCGCGGGCCGGGAACCGGCCGGCGCGTCGTCGACGATGTCGACCCGCACGACGTCGTCGTGGAGTTCGACGCCGACGACGACGCTGTGGGCGCCGGTGGCATGGCGGAGGGCGTTCGTGAGGCCCTCCTGCACGATGCGGTACACGGTCAGCTGGAGGTTCGGGTCCGATATCGTCGAGCCGATCGTCGTCAACTGCACGGGGAGCCCCGCGACGCGGAAGCTCTCCACGAGCGCGGGCAGGGCGGCGGCGTCCGGTTGCGGTGCGAGCGGCTGGGAGTCGGAGGCCGGCTCGGCGAGCACGCCGAGCATCCGCCGCATGTCGACGAGTGCCGAGCGGCCCGTCTCGGCGACGAGGCGCATCGCCTCGGAGGCGCGCTCGGGGTCGCGGCCGGCGGTCGCCGACGAGCCGTCGGCGAGCGTGACCATCACCGTCAGGCTGTGCGAGACGATGTCGTGCATCTCCCGGGCGATCCGCGAACGCTCGAGCGCGGTCGCGAGCTGCGCCTGGCGGTCGCGCTCGCGGGCGAGGTCATGGGCGCGGGCGATGAGGGCGTTGAGGTAGCGGCGCCGGTTGCCGACGGTCACGCCGATGAGGGTCGCGATCAGGAGCAGGACCGTGAACTGGGTCGCCGAGGCCGGGGCGTCGGCGCCGAACGGCGCCACGGTGCCGCCGGCGTGCGCCCAGACCGCGATGTACGACGAGGCAGTGGCCACCGCGACGGAGCCCGCGAAGCCGATCCAGGCCGACCGCGTCGAGCCGTAGACGGCCAGCGCGTAGAGGCCGAGCAGCATCGGGAGCACGTCGGTCGAGCCGAACGGGTAGACGACGAGGCAGACGCTCCACGAGACGATCAGGAGGAGCCAGGGCCGCCGGCGGCGGAGCAGCAGGATCGCGGCGCCCGCGACGGCGATGGCGACGAGCTGCGCGACGGTGATCCAGAGCGGCGGTTGCTCGGGACCGAACCCGAGCACGAGCGACCCGATGAACGTCGGCACGAAGTACAGGCCGGCGATCAGCGAATCCGAGAGCCACGGATGCCGGGCCCAGAACTGGCGCACCACCCCGGGCGGCTTCGGCAGACGCAGTTCTCCCCCGACCACCGAAGCCGGGTAGCCGGGGGAGAGCGGTGCTTCCGTCATGGACGTGACTCTACGCGTCGCGTCGTTTCAGCAGGACCGCGGCGCCGGCGACGGATGCCGTGACCCAGCCGAGCACGATCAGCAGGTTCAGCCAGACGCCGAGGGCGTCGCCCGACGGCCCGGCGGTCGTCGACGTGAACATGTTCATGCCCGAGGTCGAGAGCAGGTACGGGATGAGGTCCTGGGCCCACTCGGCGGGGATCATCGCCAGCACCGTCGGCAGCAGGAGGATGAGCCCGAGCACCGCGGCGATGCCGCCCGCGCTGCTGCGGAGCATCGTGCCGACGCCGAGGGCGAAGACCGACACGAGCGCGAGGTAGAGCGCACCGCCGAGGAGCGGGAGGAAGACCGCGGGGTCGGTGATGCTCGCCGACACGTCGATGCCCGCGAAGATCACGGAGGAGACGAGGAAGGCGAGCAGGTTCGCGACGAGGCCGACGACGAAGGTCGCGACGAACAGCACGACGGCCTTCGCCGCGAGCGCCGGGAGGCGCTTGGGGACAGCCGTGAGCGTCGACCGGATCATGCCCGTCGAGTACTCGCCGCTGATCACCAGCACGCCGAGCACGCCGGCGACGAGTTGGCCGAAGTAGACGCCGAACACTGACGCCTGCAGCACGAACTGCGCCTGCTGATCGGCCGGAGCCGTGCCGACGTCGAGGCCGCCGTCCATGCCGCCGACCATGCTCAGCGACATGACCAACGCCATGCCGAGCGAGATCGCGATCACGATGAGGTACGACCAGGCGGTCGAGCGGAGGCTCCGGAGCTTGATCCACTCGGAACGGAGCACTCCGCCGAAGGTCAGCGACGTCGAGCGTGCGCGCTGGGACGGGTGTGCCAGCTGCGGGGCGAGCGTGGTCATCGGACGGCCTCCGTACGGTATTCGACGGCGTCGGAGGTGAGGGCCATGTAGGCCTCCTCCAGCGACGCGGTCAGCGGGGTGAGTTCGTGGATGGCGAGCCCGTGCTGGGCGGCGAGGTCGCCGATGCCGGCCGCCTGGAGACCGGTCACCTCGAGCACGCCGGCCTCGGAGCGGATCACCGCGACCTCGGGGGCCGCGAGCAGCTCCGCGAGCTGCGAGGCATGAGGGGAACGGACGAGCACGCGGGAACGCGTGCCGCCGGCGATGATGTCGCCGACTGGTGCGTCGGCGATGATCTCGCCGCGACCGAGCACGATGAGGTGGTCGGCGGTGAGCGCCATCTCGCTCATGAGGTGCGAGGAGAGGAAGATCGTGCGGCCCTCGGATGCGAGGTGGCGCACGAACTGCCGAACCCACAGCACCCCTTCGGGGTCGAGCCCGTTGACCGGTTCGTCGAGGATGAGCGTCGCGGGGTCGCCGAGCATCGCGGCGGCGATACCGAGCCGCTGGCCCATGCCGAGAGAGAAGCCGCCGACGCGCTTGCGGGCGACGGATTCGAGGCCCGTGAGCTCGATGACCTCGCGCACGCGGCTCGCCCCGATGCCGTGCGTCGCGGCCATCGCGAGGAGGTGGTTGTAGGCGCTCCGACCGGTGTGCACGGCCTTGGCGTCGAGCAGTGCCCCGACCTCGTGCAGGGGGGCACGGTGTGCGGCGTAGGGCTTGCCGTTGACGGTCACGCTGCCGGCGCTCGGCCGGTCGAGGCCGACGATCATGCGCATCGTGGTGGACTTGCCGGCGCCGTTCGGCCCGAGGAATCCGGTGACCTGCCCTGGGCGGACGGTGAAACTGATGTCGTTGACGGCCGTCTTCGCGCCATAGCGCTTGACGAGCCCTTCTGCGGTGATCATGCTTCCACGCTACGGATGGCGCGGCCCCGGGACATCCGCCGCGGGAATGGTTCGGGGCGGGGGGGGGGGGTGGCCGGGGGCGCCCCCCGGCCCCCACGCACCCGCGGGGGACCCCCCGCT